>WVZO01000578.1 GCA_011772425.1 Candidatus Aminicenantota bacterium | reverse complement strand
GTCCCCGTTCGTCCTGGATATATATGCCCCTGGCATCATAGGCCTCCAGTTCTTCTTTGCTCCAGCTCATTTGATTGGCGGTTTCAAAGGCTTCGCGTAATTCTTTCGGCTCTTCCAGTTCTTTGGGAATTATAGTCATATTTCCCGCATTCTTGACAAAGTAAATCCATTTATCTTTTATATCTTTTAACTCTTCAAGGGTTTTCTCAAATTTGGGCAATTCCACGAAGTTTAATTCAAAGTCTTGAAAATGATGTTCATTGGTTTCCTCTTCCAGGATCAGGTGACGGGTTGTATAATGAGAACTTTTTTGAAAAAGTTTAAAATTCAAAAAGCCCAGGAAGATCACCTGGTTTAATTTGGGGTAATCTTCTGCCCGTTTCAATTGCTGGTAATAGGCTTTGCTCACGTAGTAAAGTACTTTTTTTTCAAAAGCGGTGGTATGGAACACCTGCATTTCGATAATATAATGGATATTGCGTTTATCCACCGCTTTGATATCCAGGATGGTTTCTTTAAGTTCTTTGAGTTTGGGCACCTGGTAAGGATTGGTAATGGTGATATCGATGATTTCTTTGTTGGTTCCGGCAAAGTCCAGGATATTATTAAGAAAAGAGATGAGAATATTTTTTTTGTTTTCATCACCGAAGATTTTTCTAAATGCCACATCGTTTTTGGGGTCAACGAATTTAAGTTCCACAGGGGTGTCGGTTTCATCGTTCATAAGTTAATTATAATATTGTTTTTTTATTTTTTCAACCCCCGGAGAACCCAACATCAGTAAAAAGTTGACAGGCTAGAATATCATTTACCTGCCGTTCAAATTCCCTTAAATTTAATCGACAGCGAGTAATTTTTATTCAACGTCGAATGATTTTTATTCGACGTTGAATGATTTTTATTGGACGTCGAGTAAATTTAATCAAAATCGATGATTTTTATTCAAGGCTGAATGATTTTTACTCGATATCCAGTAAATTGAAACAAATTGGAATGATTGATAATCCTGTAGATGCAGCTTGCCTGGCGCCTTATTTAACTCAAGATGGACTTGCAATGAGAGAAAATGCATTTGAAAGGTGGAAAAATGGACTTGCAGGCAGTAAGAATGCAGTTGCAAGGGAGATAAATGGACTTTCAAGGTGTAAAAATGCATTTGTAAGTGTAACAAATGGATTTGTAGGTGTAACAAATGAATTTGTAGGTGTAACAAATGGATTTGTAAGGGGAACAAATGCATTTGTAAGTGTAACAAATGCATTTGTAAGAGGGTAAAATGCTGTTGTATCCAATTAAATGTCAAAATAAAAATAAGGCAGAAAGGTGCCAGTCAAAAATTCTCCCTGGGCTGCCACCTCCCTATTCTCGCTTTTCATTGCGAAAAAGTCAAATTAATATTATAATATCCCTATGAAAAATTTACCCATTGGGATTCAAACGTTCAGTAAGCTGATCAATAGAAACTGTCTGTATGTAGATAAAACAAAAGACATCTACAATCTTATTTCCAGCGGAGGCGGATATCATACCGGTTGGAATTAAATCCAAATATGTTCTTTCTTATCCCAATGAAGAGGTAAAAGAGTCCTTTCTAAATTTTTTTTATTAAGTTCTAAGCAAATGGCGCATAGAGCCTACTTCGCTTCTCCCGGCAGGGGGGTTCTATATAGTTCCAGTCTGAACATGCCGCCTTCATAAAAAAATTCCGGTGAGGGTTTGCCGGCTTTAACCGTATCAGAGATGATCTTTAATGTACCTCCACCCCAATTTTCAAATACCCCCATTAAATAGAAAATTTTAGCGATAAGCCGATTACCGGGACGTGAAGGATGGACTTTTTTCAGACGGTCAATGGTAATCGTGGGTCTGAATAATTGGGCGGGATTATAAAAGGATATCAACGAAGGCCGTATTTCTATGGTACTTTTAATATTCTGACGATAATCCCGGTGAACAATCATATTCACCAATGCTTCCCGGATGACATTTACAGGAAATTCCCATTTCTCTGTGCGATGGACATCATTCTTTACCAGAGTTTTTTTTATGGAAGCTTTTATAAAACCAAGGGAAAGGTTAAAATTGTCAATAATAGTATCGGTAAATTCTTTATCATTGGAAATCTCGTCATATCCCTCATCACCTGGAAAATCTCCACATTTTATCTCATAATGACCGGGGAAAAATTTCCTGGGATTTTTCCCGAAAAGTAAGAGCGCAGCTTTTGTTATGCCGCTGTCTTTCATTAATTCCAGTTTTTCCAGTATGACATCTGCAGGTAAAAACGTGTTTTCATTGAGATTTCTGACAGAGTTTGCGGTTTCCAGGAATTTATAGACGGCATCGGTGTTGATGTCATCTAAGGCAGCGCCTTTTTGAACCTGGTAATCAAAACCATAACCATTAAACCGGTGTTGAAGTAGATATTCATATCTCTCACGATCAAGTCTTTGATTTGTGGTGCCTACCCGAATAAAGGATCGTCCATAAGAAAGATGCGGCTTTAAAGGACTTTCCTCCACTGTAATAAGAATGCAGGTTTTTCCCCCGATTTCAATTTTTTCGATTTGAGGATATAATTTCGGCTCTGTATTGAGTTTAATAGCATTGGCAATGTTTTTTAATGTGTCATCAGATACCTGCTGACCAATGATGCTGCCATCATTCTCAACGCCAAAAAAAAGATTTCCCCCTTTATGATTGGCAAAGGCACAAATTGAATCGATTGCTTCCCTTAATGAAGCAGTGGATTTTTTAAATTCAACAGTTTCGGATTCCCCGTTTTTAATAAGAGTTAAAACGTCTTCCATAATGAACTCCGGTTTATTTTGAAAGTAAGTGATATCAGATTTATCTAAAAAAGTCAAGCTGCCCGTGTCCTCTGTGGCTAAATAATAGGCCGGGTAAATCGGCATTCGGGGTAATTGGAACAGCCCATAAAGGGACCATATTTCCCGGTTCGTTTCCTTAAGAGGCTGCCGCATTCCGGGCAAATATCTTCGCCTTTGGTCTGAGGATCTGCGGCCGGATTACTCCGATCCACTCCTAAATCACGGGTATATCGACACTGGGGAAAATTACTGCAGCCTAAAAAAGGGCCGAATTTTCCCTTTCGTTCATACAGCCGGCCGCCGCAGAGAGGACAGGCTTCCTGAAAATCAATGCCGGTGCTTTCACCCCTTTTTGCTTTCACCGATTCATGGGGATTGTCGCAAATATTATTGTAACCGCACCACAAACACAACATAGAGGGTCTGGTAATAAAATCTTCTTCTTTGGTATTCCTTATTTGTTCGATTTCTTGAAGCAATTCTTCTTTAATCCGTTTAAGTTCTTTCCTGCTGAAAGAAACCACCATGGTGCGCTGCTCCCGGAGGTCTTCAAAACACAACTCGATTTCTTGATCGATATTATGCTGAAAAATATACAGCGCATAGGATGGCAGTTGAAGGTTTTCCAGGGGATGCTCAACTCTGCCGGTCTTATAGTCCGTGACCCGGATGGTCCCATCCACTCCTTTGGAGATCCTGTCTATCACACCGCGATACACAATTTCTTCACCCATAGGCATCTCAAATTGATGCTCCAGGTAAAGAGTGGTGCTTTTGTCCTGGGGAAAAACATGATTGAAAAAGTATCCAATGAAATCACGGCCCTGGTTAAAATAATCCTCTTTGGCCATATCATCTTTCACGATTATTATATTTTCAAAATTCCCGCTGTTCCAGCTTCCCTTGTATTGTTCCCAGGCCATATCCAGGGTGGGTTCGTAACCTTCCTGGCGTTGATTATAAGCCCATTCCAGGGTTTTATGGACACACCCGCCCATGTAGGCTTCAATCGTATAAAAGGCTTCGGGCAGCTTCTTTATATATTTGTAAGCAAAAGCCCTGGGGCACGATTTAAAAGTAGAAATAGCTGAAAAACTAAACCCGGTTATATCAATACTCATCCGGTAAACTCCTCTTAACTAAAATTTCTAGATAATAATGATAACAGATTTGCTACTATTTTCAACCCCGCAGCCATCTATGCCTCCGGCGGCCAGGAACCCTTTTGTAAAAGGGTTCGCCGGTACGGACCTCCCAAAACTTTTTATTAAAGTGTTTTCATTATTTTTTTCTCTTCGTGTCTCTTCATGCTTTTCACCGCATTGTAAATGCCTTCGTGGCTACACTATTTTTAGGTAGTGCTTTGCGCTGTCCGTGGTATTGCGCAGGAGCATGGCAATGGTCATGGGACCAACACCGCCCGGCACCGGGGTGATAGCGGAAGCGACTTCTTTGACCTCATCAAAGGCCACGTCACCGGTCAGTCGATAACCTCTTTCCGAAGTAGGATCATCGATGGCGTTCATGCCTACATCGATGACTACTACGCCCGGTTTGACCCAGTCACCGCGCACCATTTCCGCCCGTCCCACAGCGGCAACCAGGATATCGGCTTCCCGTACCACCCCGGGTAAATCGTTGGTACGAGAGTGGCATATAGACACGGTGGCATTGCGGTGCAGCAATAACATAGCCACCGGTAATCCGACAATGTTACTTCGCCCCAGGACCACGGCCCGCTTGCCTTCTATTTCCACACCTGTACGGTCCAGTAATTCGATACATCCTTTGGGTGTGCAGGGGACAAACAGTGGTTCACGCCGTTTCATGGACAGGCGCCCGATGTTGATGGGGTGAAAACCATCCACATCCTTTTCCAGGTTGATGGCTCCCAGGATCGTTTCTTCATCGATGTGATCCGGCAGCGGCAGTTGCACCAGGATGCCGTGTACGTCATTGTTGGCATTGAGTTCCCTGACAATTTTTAATAATTCCTCCTGGCTGATGTCTTCCGGCAGATCGTGCCCAAATGAAGCAATTCCCGCTTTTTTACAGGCCTTTTTCTTCATTCGCACATAGGTTTGGGAGTCTTTACGCGTGCCCACCAATACGGTGGCCAAACCAGGGACTTTGCCGGTCCCGGCGTTCATCTCTTCCACTTCTGCTTTGATTTCCTCCCGGATCGCCGCGGCAATTTGTTTCCCATCGATCAGTTGAGCTGACATTTATTCCTCCTGGTGATTCAAGTAACTCTCCACCATTTTAGAGGAAATAATAACGTATGTCAATGGTTCTAAATTTTATTTCTCTCCGTCTTTCTCATAGGAATCCTACTTCCCGGCAAAAAGCAATCATTTTTTCAATATGCTTTTGATCTACTTCCGGCCAATGAAAATCAAGTTTTTCCAGTATTGCTACGGTTCTGTCCACCTTTGGAAGTGTCAATGTAAGGGGTTTTTCTTCCCATACCCAGGCATCAAGCTTCACACGCTCTACAATTTTTTCATATTCGCTGTCACCTTCAAACCGCGCTAAATTGTCTACTGGCTGTTCATTTACTTCTATCCCCGCTCCTCTTAAGAATACAGCCATTTCTTTCCATGCCAATATGTGGGGGTTGGCTATATGATATATCTCATTTTTCAATTTCTCTCTTGTCAAAAGCATAACGATTGCTCTGGCTGCATGATTAATAAAGGAAAGCTCAAATTTCATGTTCATCATATTCTCGGAGAAGAACCCGACCTTTACAACCGCCTTTAACACGGCATAAAAAAAGTTGTTCTGGATATTTTCCTGGAATTTTCCGGTATCGGAATGGAAAGTCAAGTTTCCGCATCTATATATGAAGGTACTCAACCCTTTATCCCTATACGCCAAAACTCGCTTTTCCGCTTCAAATTTGCTTTTTGCATAAATGCGCCTGGTTCTCTGCCCCTCATCCCGGCAATATTCAGTGAACAGTAGATGGGTTTTACCGGGGATATGGCCGCGGCCCGTATCCAGCGTTGAAATAAAATGGAAATCCTTTTTCTTCCGGTTCATGGCAAAATGGAGTAGGTGTTCGGTGGCCTCTACATTATCTTTATAAAGTTCCTGATAGGCCCCATGATGCCTGACATTGGCAGCAGCATGCACCACAGCATCCACGGTTTCACACAATTCATCGTAGTGCGCATCTATTTTTAAGCGGTTCTCTCTTAAATCAGCCCAAAGCACCACAAGCCTTTCCTTGTACCCATTAAAGAAATCCTTGCCAAAATAAAACGCCATTTTTCTTTTAAAACGTTTTTCAGCCTCCCCAGGCGCTGCGCCTCGCACCGGTAAATAAAGCACCGCTGATGTCTTCTCCAGCAATTCCCGGACCAGGTATGCCCCAAGGTAACCGGTGGCGCCAGTTAGTAATATATACTTGTATTGGTTTTTAACCGTTAAGTCCGACCATTTTTCCTGTTTTAGCTGCTCCAGGTACCTTTCATAATCTCTTTGTATATGGTAATCCACTGCATTCATACCCAGAGCTGATATTTCTTTTTTCTTTTCCACGCAGTGGTGGATAACTTTCAAAAGATTTGACTTAAAGGAGTCTGCAAATGTTTCCATACTCCCCCGGTCATACTCATCTTTATTGTAAGCAAAGGAAACACGTAAACGTCCATCCGCAGGAGTTACGGTTATGTCAACGGCCGCTTCCGTTTCGAAGTCCGGACTAATACTATTTTTTTCAAGATGAAATGTCTTATGGGAATCCTTGTTTTCCCTGTTCTTTAGTTTTTTCAACCGGGCATGGTGCTGGCTGAGTATTGTATCTAGCTCGGCTGTGTCCTCCCTGGAAAGCACCCAATCTCCTGCCTGAACTGTTTCTTCGATTTGAGAGGGTCTTCTGGCACCCACAATGGCGGAAGTGACTTCAGGTCGGCGCAATACCCAGGCAATGGCCAATTGAGCCACTGTCCTGTTATTTCTTTCAGCAATTGCACGTAATTCCTCCACCAAATGCAGGTTGGCGCTGAAATAAGGCTCCTGGAAATGATCTAAGATTCGACGCAAATCATCGGAGGGAAGACGTTCGAGTTTTTCCCTGGTAAATTTGCCCGTTAGAAACCCGGTAGCCATGGTACTGTATGCAATAACGCCAATATTATTGTCGCGGCAATAATCCAATATTCCTTCATCTTCAATAGCAGGATAAAGCATATTGTAAAACGGTTGAAGAAATTTGACGGGATGGATTGCCTGGACACGCTCCATTTGTTCCAGGTTAAAAGCGGAAACCCCTGCACAGCGGATTTTACCCTCTTTTACCAAGTCCTCCATGGTTCTCCAGGCTTCTTCCAATTGCTCTTCAGGAAACGGCCTGTGGAGCTGGTAAAGATCAATCACATCCGTGTTCATCCGTTTCAAACTTGCCTCTACTTCGGCGCGGATACTATCCCTTCTCAAGTCATAGACGAATTCTTCCTTTTTTTCATCCATGTGCAAACCGCACTTGGTGGAGATAATAACTTTATCTCTTATTCCTTCAAGTGCCTGTCCTACAATTTTTTCCGCACGTCCTTCCCCGTAAACCGGCGCTGTGTCAATCCAATTAATACCCAATTCCACCGCTCGACGGATGGCAGCAATGGATTCTTTGTCGTCCTGCGGTCCCCACCCGTATTTATGACCGCCGCCTCCAAGCGCATATGTGCCAATTCCAACGGCTGACAGGTATATATCCGTATCTCCCAATTTGTTAATAATCATCCGGTCCTTTCCTTATTCCTTATCCATTAATTTAAAACGTATTTCAGGCTGAAGTTTAAAGGTTACTCCTTCCTTTTTCTCCTGGGAGGTTAAATATTTTAATATTCCATACCCCATTCCTTTATTGGGTACACGCCTCAGTATCTCTTTAACCTGCTTAATACGATTCGCCAGTTCTTCCTCCCGGTCTTTCGATCCGGTTTTCGATTTGTCGGCTAACGGTTTCAGATCTATCAATAGAGGGTATTGATAGGCGAACCAGCCAATGGTTCGACTGACATCAATCTCTTGGCTAATCCCTTCTCTTCCCTCTCCTTCCAGGCTGATCAATGCCTTCTCATTTCCGCTCCATTCGTTTAACGTCATGGCCAGGGCCGTCAATAGTATATCATTGATTTCCGTATCGTATACCCAATTCACCTCTTTTAATAACTTCTCCACCTCTTCACCCAAATCTATGGTTACGGTTTCCCTGTTCTTAAATGTCTTTGTTTCTTTGGCCACCACATGGTCCTTAGGCAGCTTTTCTATTCCTGTACCTGCATCTTCTAACTGTTTCCAATAGTCCAATTCCTTTAATGCCTCGGGACTGTCTGCGTATTCTATTAATTGATGTACCCAATATTTAAAGGAATCGGTTTTATCCGGGAACCTGATTTCCTCCCCGTTTTCTGCCTGCCGGTACCCGTTCTCAAAATCTTCCAACAGGATTTTCCAGGAAACATCATCTGCCGCAATGCGATGCACAACAATCAATAAATAATCTCCCCGGTGTGTCCTGAAAAGAGCCAATTTCACCAATGGTCCGGTTTTCAGATCGATTCCCTGTTGTATTCGCTTTGCTTCCCTGGCCAATTCATTCTCAATGTCCTTTTTATCCCGGTAATCGAATATTTCCATGTCGAATAATTTTCCCTGGTCCAATCCCCTGTTTCTCTGGACAATGTTGACGCTGCCAGCGCCAATATCATAAACCATTCGTAAGGCATCATGGTGTTGGGCAATCTTGATAAATACCTGTTTGATAATTTCTTCATCGAAGCCATCGCTTCTGTATCGCATAATACAATGGTTGAAATGGTGTTTTCCCGGAAAATCTTTCTCAAAAAACCATTTCTGCATCGGTGCCAATTCTACCTCACCGGTAACGATTCCCTGGTGGATTGTACGTTGGATTTGAGTACAATGTTTCGCCAATTTCCTGATGGTGGGGTATGAGAACAAGTCGTTCACATTGACACTTAAGCGCTGTTTTGCCAGTCTTCCTGAAATCAGTATGGTTTTTAGCGAATCTCCACCGATTTCAAAGTAATTATCATCGATACCCAGCTTTTCCTTTTCAATACCCAGAACCTCCGCCCATATTTCAACCAATTTCTCTTCGACTTCATTGGTTGGAGCCACATACTCGGCGGCCAATCCCGCTGCTTCAGGTTCCGGTAACGCTCTCCTGTCAAGTTTCCCATTGGGAGTTAAAGGAATTTTATCAATTTGCACAAAAAACGATGGTACCATATAATCAGGTACATCTCTTGAAAGTGTTGATCTCACCGATGACATATCCAGGGATTCAGCGGATATGAGGTAGGCACAGAGATATTTATCTCCCCGGCCATCATCTTTGGCAATCACAACAGCTTCCTTTATATTGGGTTGTTCTAATAATTTATTTTCAATTTCTCCGGTTTCTATTCTGAAACCCCTGATCTTTACCTGGAAGTCAATACGTCCCAAATACTCGATATTTCCATCGGGGAGCCAATGGGAAAGATCGCCGGTGCGATAGAGTTTCTTATACATCGGGCCCCAGCCTTCCTGCTTCTGGAAGGGATTTTCCATGAATTTTTCAGTTGTCAACAGCGGCCTGTTGAGATATCCCCTGGCCAATTGATCGCCGGTTATGCAAAGTTCACCGGAAACCCCTATGGCTTGCAGACCATTTTTATGGTCTACGACCAATAATTTTGTGTTATCAATGGGTTTTCCGATGGGTATCTTATCCGGGTTCTCCCGGGTGGGACAATTATAATAGGAAACGTCCACCGTGGCTTCGGTAGGTCCATATAGATTGATAAGCACTGCTTTTTTCGTACGCTTGTAGACCAATTCATTAAATTTTTCCGCCTGGTGCAATGTTAACGCTTCTCCACTGGCAAAGACCTGTTTCAAACTTGTACCCTGATATAAAGCGTTGTCGTTTGCCTCGATATACCCTAGGAACATGTTTAACATCGAGGGAACAAAGTGCATCGTGGTTATGTTATTTTTTTCTATTGCCTCGACAATAGCTGCCGGGTCCTTTTCGCCGCCGGGTATTAATAAATACTGTGAAGACCCCTGGAAACTCCACCAGAATAACTCCCAAACCGACACATCAAAAACATAGGTGGTTTTTTGCAAAATCACATCATTACGGTACAAAGGATAAAATTTTTGCATCCAGTTTATCCGGTTAATAACCGAAACGTGTTCGATCATAACACCTTTGGGTTTTCCCGTAGAACCAGATGTATAGATAATATAAGCAATATCTCTCGGGGAATTCACCCCGTGGAGATTCCCTCTTTCCCCTTGATAAAGGGACTCCTCTTCCAGGTCGATGGTTTCACCGTTAAACTCAATGGTCTCAATAAGTTTAACGAATTTTCCCAGGGTCAACATGAATCGAGTAGAACTGTCCTGTAACAGGTAATCGATACGATTTTTGGGATAACCGGGTTCTATGGGCAAATAAGCACCGCCTGCTTTCTGAATGGCGAATATACCGATCATCATCTCCAGGCAGCGCTCCACCAATATCGCAACAATATTGTCCGCTTTAATCCCCTTTTCTCTCAATATCCGTGCCAATTGATTCGACCTTTCATTGAATTCCCGGTAAGTTAATCGTTTGTCCCAGAATACAACAGCAATATTGTCGGGTGTTTTTTCCACTTGTTCTTCAAATACTTGATAAATGGTCTTATCTCTGGGATAGTCGACTACCGTATCGTTAAATTCATAGAGAATCTTCTTCTTTTCTCTTTCCGTTATTATTTCGATTTCTTCAACGGGTATATCGGGGTTATGGACAACCTGGTTGAGAACTTTTTCAAAATGAAGCGAGAAATATTCAACTAAATCGCTCTCATACACCAGTGCATTGTAACTGAAATTTACATATAAACAATCCCTGGGCATAATTATGATATTGAAATCATAATTGGTTTGTTCATACGCTTCCATTTCTCCCACGGTGAATCCCAGTTCCGGGTTTCCCAGCTCTTCTTCAACGGGATAGTTCTCAAAAACCAATATATGATCGATTAAGTCTCCCCTCAGCGGCGAATGGGACTGGATCTCCGCTATAGGTAAATATTCATATTTTTTAAGTAAAACGGATTCCACCTGGAGATCTTTTAACAGGTGTGAGAATTTCTGCCCTTCCCTACTTTTTATTCTTACAGGAATCATATTGATAAATAAACCTACCATTTGGTCGAAACCAGCGATTTCGTCGGGTCGTCCCGATACGATAGTGCCAAAGACCACATCACCTTTGTTATTGTATTTTTGCAGCAATACGCCCCATACGGATTGAAGTACCGTACTTATTGTCGCCTGACATCTCCCGGCTAATTTATTTATTGCCGAAGTGAGTTCTTCGTCGATGGTAAAATGATATTCTTCCAATTGGTATTGGTTTTCTTTCACCACTCTGCCCGGTTTAGTTAAAACAGCGGGTTCATCATAGGTTCCCAGGTATTTTACCCAATGTTGAAGGCCTTCCTCTATATCCTGTTTCTTCAACCAACGAATATATTCGCTGTAAGGTGTTACAAACTCTAATTGCGCAGGTTCCCCTTGTTCCAATAATCGATAGACTCTTTTCAATTCTTTGAGGATGATGGCAAGACACCATCCATCCATGATGGTATGGTGAAAGGTAAACAGCAGCCGATGTTCCCCGGGGGCGGTTTTAAACAGGGCAAATCTCAGCAACAGGTCCCGGGGCAAATCAAATTTTCTCTCCTGGTCTTTGCGTCTGAATGCTTCAAGATATTCTGCCTGTCCTTCTTCATTTAAATGTGAAATGTCTTCATAATGCAACCGCATCTCCCTTTTCTTCAAAACAATTTGCAGCGGTTCGTCCAACCCTTCATGGGCAAAAATTGTTCTCAGCACATTATGCCTTTCAATGAGTGTGTTTATACTGTCTTCAAACAACGATTGGTCCAGTTCACCATGTAACGGGAAAACAAATTGCTCGAAGTATGCATTGGATTCTTTATTTCTCAGCGAATGATAGAACATACCGTTTTGCATCGGGCTCAAGGGATATATCCATTCGATTTCCATATCTTCGCCGATGTTGTGTTTGATATAGTCGCTCATCTTATCGAAATCATCTACGGAAATATTTTTACAATCAAGGTCGCTGGGGGTTAATTGGCATTTCTCCCTGGTTCGGCAGTGATCGATTACCTGTTCCAGGTTGGATTTAAAGGTTTCAGTCAATCTTTCTATGGTATCTCTTTGGTATTCTTGTTTATTATAAAAAAAATACAGCTTCAGTTCTTCACCGTCCACTATTCCTTCGATATCGATTTTTTGCTCAATTTCCAACTCCGGGTTCCACCAGTCTTCAAGATTCAAATCGGTCAACCCGGACAATCCATCGATTACCCCGAATGTCTCACCTGCAAATTTTCCCAGGTAATTAAAGAGAATTTCAGGTTCATGACTGAATCGCATGTCTCCTTTCTTGTCGGAAGGAGTAAGGTATTTTAATATTCCGTAACCAATCCCTTTATGGGGGATACATCTCAGGGTCTCTTTTACATTCCTTATGGAGTAAGAAAGGTCTTCGGATTTCTCCATATCCATTATTACCGGGTACTGGGTGGTAAACCACCCCACGGTGCGGGTGATATCCACATCTTCCACCACCATTTCCCGACCGTGCCCCTCCAGGTTGACCAGGATTTTATCTATGCCGGCCCAATGCTTAACGGCCAGGCCTAAAGCGGTTAGTAAAATATCGTTAATCTCGGTATTGTAGGTCCTGTTGACCCTGGTCAGCAGTTGATGGGTTTGTTCTTCCGCCAACACCACGGTAACGAGGTCATGGTGCTTAAACGTCCGTTTTTCTCTGGGGATTTCGTGATCTACGGGGATATGTCTTACTCGTGTTTCTTCTATCTCTCTCCAATAGGGAAGTTCCTTTAATAATTTCCCGGTGCCGGAATATTCCGTTAGTTTTTGTGACCAATATTTGAAGGAATCGGTTTTCTCCTGGAACCTGATCTCATTCCCTGCCACTGCCTGTAGATACCCAATTTCAAAGTCTTCCAGCAATATCCGCCAGGATATCCCGTCCACCACCAGGTGATGAATAACCATCACCAGATAATCGCCTTCAGCACCCTTGAACAATCCTAATTTTACTAATGGTCCCTGCTGCAAATTTATGCTTTTTTGTATACGGAGAGATTCCTCTTTGATTACAGCGGTTTCATCTATATCTTTTCCCAATAGAATCACTTCCAGGTGGAATAATTTCTCTTTAATCCCTCGATTTTCCTGGACAACAACTTCCCCATCAAATTTATATACCATTCGTAAGGCATCATGATGCTCTACTATTTTTTTAAAGACTTTTATTATATGGGTTTCATCAAATCCCTCTTTCCTGTAAAGGGTCACCGACTGGTTAAAGTGATGGGCGCGGGGCAAATTTTCGCTAAACAGCCATTTCTGAATGGGAGTTAATTCCACACTCCCCTCCACAATGCCTTGTTCCGCTGCTCTCAATTTTTTAGCCTCCACGGGTTTAAGGTGTTTTGCCAGATCTCTAATGGTTTTATGGGAGAACATCTGACCGACTTCCAACTTCCATTTATGCTTCTGCAATTTGGACACGATTTGAATGGCTTTTATGGAATCGCCGCCGATTTCAAAGAAGTTATCATCGATACCGACTTTCTCCGAACCCAACACTTCACCCCATACTGCAGCAAGAGTCTCTTCGATTTCATTCGTGGGAGCCGTATATTCCCGTGTGACCTTTTCGGCACTGGGTACAGGCAGTGCCTTCCTGTCCAGTTTTCCATTGGGATTTAAGGGAATTTCTTCGATAGGTACAAAGTAAGAGGGGATCATGTATTCCGGTAATTCCTTCAAAAGGGTATTTCTCACCGATGACATATCGAGTTCTTCATCAGATATGATGTAAGCGCAGAGATATTTCTCGCCTTCGCGGTCTTCCCTGGCAATGACCACCGCTTCTTTTATCCCAGGGATTTTCAACAACTGGATTTCGATTTCACCCAATTCGATGCGGAAACCCCTGACTTTGACCTGGTGATCGATACGGCCCATGTACTCGATATTTCCCTCAGAAGACCACCGGGTAAGATCGCCGGTATGATAGAGTTTTTTAAAGGTTTTATCCCTTTTTTCTGCCTCGGCAAAGGGATTATCCACAAATTTTTCAGAGGTTAATTTCGCACGGTTCAAATAGCCCCTGGCCAGACCGACTCCCGATATGGTTAATTCCCCGGCAATACCCACCGGCTGCAAACTGGGTTTGGCCTTATCGTCGCTGCTCAGGATATAAAGTTTTAAATTGTCTATGGGTTTACCAATGGATACGCTTCCACAGCCTTCCCATTCGGCCACCGGGTACCAACTGGCATAAATGGTAGACTCTGTAGGACCATAGATATTTTCAATGCGCACATTGGTGTTAAATGCCCTGAATTTATGGATCGATTCGGGCCAGATGGCTTCTCCAGCCAGAAAAATATATTTCAAACTGGACAATTTACTTATATTTTCTTCATCCAGCATGCTCACAAACAAATTAAACAGAGAGGGAACAAAATTGATATGAGTGATTTTTTCCTCTGCAATCTTATCGATCATCTTTACCGGATCTTTCTCCAAACCCGGTTCCAATATCGTGAGCCTGCCTCCCCGCCAAAACCAACCAAAGATCTCCGATACCGACACATCGAACAAGAATGCAGTTTTTAATAAGTAGGCATCGGATTCATCCAGGGGATACAACTTATCTAATGTTAGCAATATATTGACGGCTGATACATGTTCGATCATCACACCTTTGGGTTTCCCGGTTGAACCGGAGGTATAAATAATATAAGCTAAATCATTGGGAGAATTTACCATATCAAGATTTTGAATTTCTCCCTGGTACAACGACTCATCGTTCAGGTTAATCACGTCCCCGCCAAAATCAACGTTCCCGGAAAATTGGACAAATTTTTCCTGGGTCAATAATAACCTGCTGGCGCTGTCTTTAAACAGGTAATGAATAAGGTCTTCCGGGTAATTGGTGTCTATTGGCAAATAAGCTCCTCCGGCTTTTAAAATAGCCATAATGCCGATAATCATCTCCATTGAACGCTCTACCATTATCCCTACCATGTTCTCCGGCTTGACGCCTATTTCTCTCAACAGGCGTGCCAATTGATTGGCTTTTTCATTGACTTGCAAATATGTTAACCTGTCACCGTTATAGGTAAGGGCAATATTGGCCGGTGTTTTTTCATTCCTCTCTTCAAATAATTCATGGATGGTTTTATCCCGGGGATATTCCGCCCTGGTATCGTTAAAATCAAATAATATCTGGTCCTTTTCCTCCTCTGATATGATCTCTATTTCCCCGATCTTCTGCCGGAGATCACCGCAAAGCGAAGCGACGATTTTTTTGAAATATTTGGCAAATCGTTGAATCGTTTGTCTTTTAAACAGTGTCGTTTTGTACTCGATGGTACATTCGATCTCATCTTCCAGCTCAACGCAAACCAGTGTCATATCAAATTTCGAATTTTTGGTTGCAAAGTCGTAGGGTTTGGATTTATCGGGTATGGCTACTTCCATGAGATACCCGGTTGGATCCGTCTCGTTCTCCAGGCCAAATGCGACATCGAACAACGGATTCCGGTTTGTTTCCTGTCTTGGTGCTACTTTACTCACCAGTTGCTCAAAGGGGTAATCCTGGTTCTCAAAGGCAGCAAAGGCAGTCAATTTTACATCCATCAAGAAGTCTTCGAAGATTTTTTCTCCTTCCGGGTAAATCCTCAGCGCCAATGTGTTGACAAACATACCCACGATATTCTGAAGGTCATCGTGCCCCCGTCCTGCGGTAATCGTCCCCACAACAATGTCTTCCTGGCCGCTTATTTTGGCCAGGAGCACATTGTACACGGCAAATAGTACCATATAAAGAGTTTCACCCCGCTCCTGGGTAATTTTGTTTAATCTATTCATCTCTTCGTTGCCTATTTCAAATTGCAGCGTGTCTCCTTCAAAGCTCAACGCTGCCGGCCTGGGATAATCGGTGGGCAAATTTATAGGTGGTATTTCCCCGGCGAACTCCTTTAACCAGAATTCTTCCTGTTCTTTTACTGCTTCCACCCGGTTTTCGCTGCTGAGCCACTGGGAAAAATCTTTGTATTGAAGTCTTAACAGCGTTAATTCTTCCTCATCGTACACCTCCCAGAGCTCTTTTGCCAGAATTTCCAGCGATATAGCATCTGCAATGATATGATGCATATCCAGCATGAGTATTTTTGTTTTTCCCCATATCTTAATAAAACCAATCCTGAGCAGTGGTAGTTTACCCAGTTCAAAAGGCTTGACAAAACCTTTTATAACATCCTCGAAGCCTTTACATTCGACTTGAGTCCTTCTCCCCTTTTTCCGTGGGTCCCATGCATAAATCAGACCTTCCTCCGTGGTTTCGTAATATTCTATGCCAAAACTCGATTCCACGTCTTCATAATCATGAATCTTCTGCAATGCTTCTCCATCCAGCACATGGAACGATGTTCTTAAACTTTCATGCCTTTTTAACAAAATTTTAAAAGCGCTTTCAAGCGCTTCTATTTTAAGTCCTTTGCAGTATATATCCATCATCTGGATATTATATACGGTGCTCTCTTCCTCCATCTGTTGTAAGAAATACAATCGTTTTTGAGCTGACGACTGCGGATAGTATTCCTTTAACTCTGCCGGTTGTACGGAAGAATATTTTACTTCAATACTTTCTGTGAGGTACTCGGACAACTGCCTTAAGGTGGGCCGTTTAAATAATTCTGCCATAGATATATTGACATTAAAAACTTTTTCTATTTTTGCTTTCATCTGTGCTGCTTTTAATGAATGCCCGCCTAATTTAAAAAAGTTTGCATCCAGATCGATATCCTCTTTTTTCTTGTTCAGCACTTCCGCTTCGATCTGCGCCAACATATCCTTTACCTGGTGAGGATCATGTCTCAAATCCACAAGTTCCACTCGATCTGCTCTACCCTCCAGGGTTAAGGGAATTTCCTTTATCTGGATAAAATAGGTGGGAATCATTTGAGAAGGCAAGCTTTTGGCAAGTCTCTCTCTAACTATCGATTTATCAAGCTTTGTATCGGATACGATATAAGCGTAGAGGTAGGTTCCTGTGTTGTTTTCACTTACCAACACCACTACCACGGCTTCCTTTATTTCTTCCTGTTTTAATAATTGGTTCTCGATCTCTGTTTTATCTATCCTGACTCCTCTTATTTTTACCTGCTGGTCGATGAGGCCAAACAACTCAATATTCCCGTCAGGAAGCCACCGCGCCAGCTCACCCGTACGGTAGAGTTTTTCCCCGCTGGAAAACGGATTATCGATGAATTTCTCATCTGTATATTCCTCCTTGTAAAGATATCCCCTGGCTAAACCGATCCCGGATATACATAGTTCACCCGGGATACCAACCGGCAAAAGCTCAGGTTTACCCCCACGACGATCACAATTTTTAAAATTTAAAATGTAAATTTTCGTATTGGCTATTGGTCGTCCAATCGATATAAGCCCTGTCCATGACCCCTGCCAATCCGATAAAGAATAGGTACACGCATAAGCAGATATTTCCGGAATACCATATAAATTTTCTATGACAACATCGGGATTTAAACGTTTAAACCTTTCCACCGATATGGGAATAACCGGTTCCCTGGATAGAAGCAGGTATTTCAGGTGGGATAATATGGCCGTTTGTTGATGGGCCAATATCAATTCATTTAGCAAGCGAGTGCACATCGTTGGAGCCAGATGAACGTGGGTAATTTCTTGATAGAGAATGGCTTCCAGGAGTTTCTGCGGGTCGTTTTCTCCCCCTTCCTCCAATATATATAAGCTTCCACCTTCCCAAAACCAACCAAACAATTCCAATACCGATGAAGGGAATTGGAATGGGGTCTTTAATAGATAGATGTCGGATTCATTGACAGGATATTTACCCTGCAAAGAGAACAACGTATTGATTAACGATGCATGTTCAATCATAACCCCTTTTGTCTGCCCTGGGGAACCAAACGTATAAATAATACAGGCTAAATCGTTTGAGGCGTTCACTAGCTCAAGATTTCCTTCTTCTCCCCGGTACGGCAATTCATCATCCACATAGATCAATTCACCATCATAATCAACGGTAGAGGTAGATCCGCTATATTTCTCCCGGGTCAGCAATAATTTATTTTTACTGTCTCTTAACAGGTAACGGATGTGGTCTTCGGAGTAACCGGGAGCAAGAGGCAAATAGGCACCCCCTGCTTTCAGTATACCCAATATTCCCACCATCATCTCTAGTGAACGCTCCACCATGATACCGACGATATAATCCGCTTTAACTCCCTTTTCTCTCAATACCCGTGCCAGTTGATTGGCTTTTTTGTTTAATTCCCGGTACGTTAACTTCGTACCCCGATAGGTAAGTGCAATATTACCCGGTGTCTTTTCTACCCGGGCCTCAAATAATTCATGGATGGTCTTATCCCCGGGATAGTCTGCTTCCGTATCATTAAATTCGTAAAGAATCTGCTCTTTTTCTTCCGCAGACATGATCTCAATTTCTGAGATTTGTTTCTCCGGGTTAGCGATTGCATCGGTTAATACATTGATTATACCCTGGTGAAGTTGTCTTATATCCGGTTCGGAAAACCGTTCCACCTGGTACTCATATTCCAGTTCCAGTATACCATCAAGATATTTATTATTGTAGTTGATATGTATGGTCAGTGCGTTTCCCTGGTATCCCTGGTAAATATGCTCAAATGTATAGTTCTCCTTTTCCACATCACCATGGCCGGAAATAAATAGGTCCAATAAATATCCGATCTCTTCGCCGGTAATTTCTCTAAGTCCAGTGGCCAAACGATCAAAGGGGTATCGTTGATGATTTTTCAGGGCGTAATTGATTACCTCGTTTCCTGTTTTTTGAACAAAACCATTAAAGGGCATATCTCTATCTACCTTTACCCTGAAGAGAATGGTGCTGACATACATGCCCACGACCTTTTGACGGCTCGGTATCTGCCGATTGTGATTGGCAGCGGCAATAACCACTTCATCCAGCCCGGTAACCCGGGCGGCATAGATTGTCAGCCCGGATAATATTAACTTAAACGGAGATGTTTTATTAGCGATCCAGTATTCATGGATATCCGTACGAAGTTTATCCGGGAAAGAGGTTACAAATACGTTTCCCTTTGTGTTCTCGGGACTGCCTGTTTTTGGTGTAAGTTCTGTTATTTCCGGCAGAGGAAGCATGGTGTTATGCCAGAATTCCTTATCTTTTTCAAAATCGGGTGAATTCAAATATTCCTGCTCTTCCGCAATATAGGGAAGATAAGAGAGATTAAGACTCTCGTCGATGGTTTTTCCTGCTTTGAGGTCTTCATATATCTGATTGATCTCTGAAAAAATAAAAGGATAAGAGCCGCCGTCAGAGGTAACGTGATGGAATTTCATATAATAACCGGTCTCGCTTTCATTAAATCTTATATAAGCAAAATAAAAAAGATCGCTGTCCCATAATTCAATGGGGGTTTCAGTGATTTTCTTAACCCATTCCCGCATGCGGCACTCACTATTCGGGCCACTGAAATCAAATTCATCCAGGTAAATTTCTCTAAAAGGAGCAATATACTGGGCTGGTTCATGTTCAATCTCTACCATTCTCAATCGAAATCCTTCATTTTTCAGGATCACCTTACTTATGGCTTGTTCCAACAATTTTTTATCCAATATCTCTTTGTATCTAACGATAAAGGCCTGGGTGCCGGCAGAGGTGCCGGGATGTATTTTTTCATCGTAATATATCCGTTTCTGGGCATGGGTTAATGGATAATATCTTCTTTTATCTTCAGCGTTCTTCTTCATGTTTGAACTCCTTCTTGAGTTTTTTCTTCGTGCCAAACGGTCATAATTTTTGTCACGTTCGCCCGTTCCTTACTATAATCAAAAAAATCTTTTTTTCAATAGGTAAGTAAAAAAAATTAGTTGATCATACTAACAGATTTAAGTTTAAAATAATGACCTGATGGGAAAAGTGTCCCTTGTCTTTTTACATATTATTATTAACTGTGCGTATCTCCACTATCAAAAAAACCAAAAGGAAAAAACGCTGTGAGATTTATCGATATATCGATTATCCCACAGCGTTTTTAAGGTAAGGCACAGCACCCGTGCCTTATCCTTCTCCATGCTGCTTACTACCTATATACTATATGCTACGGTATCGGCATGAACCTATACCCCAGGGTGGCCAGCAAAGACATACCTCTGCCAAATGTACCCTGGGGAGCGAAAAGGGGGTTATTTGAGGTGGCGGGGTAGCGAATTTCTTCATCCAACAGATTGGAACCCCTGATGTTTAAAAACATCCCGGTTCCAAACAGGTTCCTGAATCTCAAGTTGGCACCCAGGAGAAAATAACCGTCCACTTTTTCTCCCACGCGAGCTCCAAGCCAGGTGTCATAAAAGGCTTCCATTGCGCCGACAAAGGTTCCGGTTACAGAAAGGGAGATGTCTTTATTGAAGAAGTATGAGGCTTTGGCATACCCCAGGAATTTGGGTGAATACCCTGGTACAATATCCTCAAACCCTTCTCTCTTGTCTTTTGTTTCCTGGAGTGTGCCGCTGAGTTCCAGATGAAAGTCCGGGGTAGGTCTTGCCGTAATTGATAATTCGGCGCCGGTGGTGGTCATTTCACCAACATTGGCCTGAGATTGAATTAAATTACCTTCAGCATCGGTAAGAAATGTCCTGAAAATCAAATTTTCCAGTAAATTGTAAAAGACACTCAGGCTAACTGAAAGTTTTGGTGACAGGGTACCCAGATAATTCAACTCAAACGTCCGAATGGTTTCAGGCTCCAGGGGCTGGACATAAAAACCACCAAGGCGGTTGTCGATGATCTGGAAAAAGGATGGTCGATTAATAGCTTGACCATAGAGGAGTTTGACAGCATTTTTTTCATTGGGCAAAAATAGGAGCGCTACACGGGGAATGAATTCCGGGTCTGTCTGAGAATAGGTGAATTGAACTGTGGTGTAGTTTCCCGCAGCAAAGTCCCCAAATCTTCGCTCTGCTGTAAATTCAGGAACCTGTTCCACCCGGGCACCGGCAACAATTTTGAATTGATCTGAGATTTTCCAGTTCAACTGCACAAAGGCCGACTGGGTAACTATGGGATCTATTAGCTTAGCCCATAGAGGCCCCAGGGCAAAAAACGGATATCGATAATCATTTTGTACATCCAGGACTTTACGGTAATCCACGCCAAATAACAGGTTTAATTCAGGAACAGGATTTAAAAATAAGTTCAATTCCACATTATAACCGGAAGCACCATCAAGCTGACGTCCCCAGAAATTTTCGAAAAGTAGGTCCTGGTCCAGGAAATTCCTGGCATAGAAATAATCGAATTTTGCTCTGGCCCTAACTTTCGCTGAAAATTCCTTATCATATCCAAAAGCTACCCTCGCTGACCTGAATTCATTTAACGCTCCATCGGAAATAGTAGGAAGAACGATATATATCTCTTTTTGAGTTTCCGCGTAGCTGGTGTCAACAAAGAAATCTTTGAATTTCAATGAGACATTAAAAAACTTCTCCGTGTTTTCTAACTGGCCGCCGGTATTGCCTATAAAGGGGCCCATTTCCTCCAAGGGCACATCGATCCCGTAGGTATCATAATACCCTGCGTTGAACGCATATTGGAAATCTCCGCTGCTGCCGGATGATCTGGCAAACAATCTGTATGTTTCATCAGAACCTGCGGAAAAGGATAACGTGTTGGCCCACTCTTCTTCTCCTACTATATTGGTCTTGATGTGTATAACACCAAAAAACGCACCGGTTCCATAAATAACGGACATTGGGCCCCGGACCACCTCGATCCTGTCGATGGCCTCAGCTGGCATGTTAATTTGGGATAACCAGTAGGCACTTCTAAAATCATCGGTTTGTTTAACGTCGTTTACAAGTACAATCATATTCCTTAAACTATCGACAGTATAGAAACCACGAACTCCAAAATTCTGAATGAAGTAATCGTTGATCTGATACAAACCAGGAATATTTTCCAGCACCTCTCCCAGGGTTTGATATCCATGCTTTTCGATATCTTCCCTGGTAACCAGGATAACACTTGCGGGAATTTCACCAATTTTTTCTGGCTGTTTACCTGCTGTTGTTATCTCCACATTCAACAACTCTTCAAGGGAAAATTCTTCGATATCTTCTGCTTCTCTTTCTTCCTGGGCAAGAATCGGAGAGTTGATCGTGAACACAAAAACACCCACCAGCAAAACAAATAACAATTTCTTTACCATCTTAAAACCTCCTTTTGAGTCTAAATTAATCTTATTGTTTAGATTTTTTTGTGTTGGTATCAAATTTAGAAGTAGAAGCGACGGCTGAAAACGTTGCGTATGCTGAAGAGGATAACGTTTACCTTTCATATTTTGCATCCTCCTGCAAACATAACGTGTTAACCGTCAATACACACCTCCTAAACCTTAACCAGATAATTATTAAAAATTGAAAAAAAAAAATCAAGTATTTTTTTATTTTTTTTGCATTTTTTTTTATTTTTTTTCAAAATTGATACAGTGTTGAGTGCGAAAGCCAGTGAATAAGTAGGTCAGCACAGTGTGCTGTCCGCAAAAACAGGATTGGGAATTTGTTATTCTATTGCCTCTTTTAATCGTTTCATTGTTCCTTCTGCTATTATTTCAGCTTTTTTCCTCGATCTATAGGGTTCTGTAAAGTGAAAGTTTATGGTCATAATACCACCAAAGGTCATGATCGCAATGGCAAGCCCATTTTTACTGGCAACATTCATGGCCCCGACAGCGTGAAATTTGTTCAACGTTAAATCTCCATATTGCTGGGGAATATCCACTCTGCCTATATTTGTGGTAAGCACAGGGGGTAGTGATGCATTCACTTTTCTCACCAACTCAACAGGTGTTGTGGTTGTTTTAAGCGTGTCGCCCACTCCAAGAATCGCTTTTATGTCCTGGCCGGCTTTTATTTCAGTTTCTAAGGCTTTCTTAATATATCTGGCAGTTTCCCAGAGAGAAGAATGCTCATCCACCAGTTGATGATGGATAGCAAAAGAAATGTAGTATCCAACATCTTCCGGGGTTGGTTTAAAAAAATGATTCCTTATATTGACAGGTGAAAGAGCACCAATCTTGAGCGGTCCCTTCTGAGGCACATCCTGGGATTGCCGAATCTGCTTTACCACCGCTTGCAGAAAGGCAGCACAGAGGGCGCCCTGAACCGAAGTCTTTTCTTCTTTGGATTTCTTAATAAGCTTTCTAACTTCTGGTTGAGACAGTACCCTGTGTATAATACGCGTATTCCTTTTATCAGGCGGTACTTCTTTTTCTCCCGGAAGTTCCACAGGTTTATGGGAATCTGTAATATCAATAGTACCTGACAAATCAGGTTCAAACTTAAGATCTTTTTTTAATAGATCAATAGAAGAAAGAGGAATTGGTAAAGGGGTAGGAGGCTCCAGGGTTTCTCCACTGGAAAGTTTGCCGGAAAAAGTTAATAAATCTTTCACAGCTATTATACCTGAGATTCCATCATTAGCAATATGACAAAGTGTAAAAAGTAGATCGCATTCATGTCTATCTTTAGAAACCAGTTGCACAACCCGCACCAGTGGTCCTTTCGACCAGGGGAATTGTCCTTTCAGTTCCTTTTCCGCCTCTTCTAGCCAATGGTCCTCACTCCTTCGTTCAATGATACGTAGGGGGATTTTAGAGACACCCTCCGTAACGAATTCCGGGACAGACCCCTCCTTTATTCTCCACTTAAGAGGGGGATGCTTTTCCTGTAACATATCTAACGACTGTCTTAAGACCGGTTCCGTTAAAGGTCCTGAGATATGTGCAATCATTAATCCATTCAGGCTCACCGCCTGATCCATTAACCAGTTTACATGCTCGATAGGACTCAATGGTCTATTCACGTTTTCTCTCCTTTTCTATCACTCTTCTCAATCGTTTCATCATTGCTTCTGCTATTATTTCGGTCTTTTGCCTTGATCTATAGGGTTCTGAGAAAAGAAAGTTAATTGTCATTATCCCGGCAAAGGTCATAATTGTCATGCCAAGACCGCTTTTACTGCCAACACTTATCGCCACGGTAAAGTGAAATTTTTTCAACCTCAGATCGCCATATTGCTGGGGAATATCCACATTGCCCAGATTTGTAATACCCACAGGGGGTAGTGATGCATTCACTTCTCTCACTAACTCAATGGGTGTTGTGGTTGTTTTAAGCGTGTCGCCCACTCCAAGTATCGCTTTTATATCCTGGCCGGCTTTTATTTCAGTCTCTAAGGCTTCCTTAATCTTTTTGGCCGTCTCCCAAAAAGAAGAATGCTCATCCACCAGTTGATGATGAATGGCAAAGGAAATATAATATCCAATATCTTCCGGTACTGGTTTAATAAAGTGATGCCTTATATTGACGGGTGAAAGAGCACCAATATTAAGTGGGCCCTTCTGAGGAACATCCTGGGTTTTACGTATTTGCTCTACCACGGCTTGCAAAAATGCAGCAAAGAGGGTTCCATGAACCGAAGTTTTTTCTTCTTTACACTTCTTAGCAAGCTGTTTAACTTCCGATTGAGATAGTTCTTTGTGTAAAATACGTGTAATCCTTTTATGCGGCGGCACTTCTTTTTCAGCTTCAAGCTCCACAGGCTTATGGAGGTCTATACTATCTTTAGTGCCTGACAGATCAGGTTCATATTTGAGTTCTTTTTTTAACAGGTCAATAGAAGAAAGAGGAGTTGGTAAAGGAGTAGGCGGCTCCAGGGTTTCTCCACGGGAAAGTTTACCGGCAAACGTTAATATATCTTTCACAACAATTACACCTGAGAGACCATCGGAAGCGATATGACAAAATGTAAAAAGTAGGTCACATTCATTTTTGTTTTTAGAAACCAGTTGCACCACCCGTACCAACGGTCCTTTGGTCCAGGGAAACTGTTTATGCATCTCCGCTTCAGCCTCTTCTAGCCAATGGTCTTTACTCTTTCGTTCAATAATACGCAAGGGAATTTTAGGAACACCCTCGGTAACGAATTCCGGAACCGAGCCCTCCTTAATTTTCCACCTGAGAGGTGGATACTTTTTTTGGGCCATGTCTAATGCCTGTCTCAGGATCGACTCTGTTAAAGGTCCTGATATATGTGCCACCATTACAAAACTCACGCTCACTGCTTGATCAAATAACCAGTTTGCCTCCTCCACATCACTTAATGGTCTTTGCAATGTTCATCTCCTTATTTTTTAAACGTATTGAACTAAGATTCAAATCAGTTTTAAGCATGCGTATAATTTTAAAGTAAAGATTTTGGGATGTCAACAGATTAAGACGAAATAATTGTAGTAGTCTTGAGGATTTTCAGTCAT
The DNA here is from genome assembly GCA_011772425.1 of Candidatus Aminicenantota bacterium. Lineage (GTDB taxonomy): Bacteria > Acidobacteriota > Aminicenantia > UBA2199 > UBA2199 > JAKAGC01. The sequence continues at coordinate 56,392 of WVZO01000578.1, read as the reverse complement.
TCAAGAAAGCGTAGAATGCTGAGGGTAGTCGATCATTTCTAAAAAAAGAAATAACCGGATGGACAGGATAAATCACTATTTATTCGTCCATCCGGCTGAATTATCTTGATTCTCCTCAAGATAATTGATTCTACATGCCACCAGCCGTTTAGAGTCACGGCATCACGAAGTCAGTTTTAGTTATCGATCATCATTCTTTTATTTGTCTTTTAATGTTTTGATAAACCAGGCTGTACTCCAATAAATGGCATCATCATAAGTTTCCGGAACAGGTTCCCAGTATTTTAAGACATGATCTGCATTCAACACAACCAATTTTTCATAGCCATCATGGTATTTCAGGAAGGTTTGTCCAATTCCCGGCTGGGGCCAGACAATTATATCCTGGGTTCCGGCAACGTACATTATAGGACCATTATAGTTCCGGATTTCAGCAAGGGGGTCTACGCTGAAGAGTTCTTCGAAGAATCCTTTCCCCAACTCAACGTCAAACAAGTACGTACCTTCAACCATGAAGGGCAGGGTGATGGATTCGCTATTTTGAAGAGCCAATCCGTCTTTTATCCCCTGTTTGGATAATACTCCTTCATAATCATGGGCAGGAAAAGCAGTGGCTGACCATAAAACCAGGGAATCTACCTCTTTATCCCTGGCAGCGGTACAACTTCCCACTAAGCCGCCCTGGCTGAAACCAAGAATACCGATTGATTTCGAGTTTACCTGATGCTTTAGTTCGCTTTTTATGTAATCGACAGCAGCCATGGTATCGGAAATCTGGGTGGAAAAAGTGGTCATGGTGTAATCACCTTCACTATCTCCTGTGCCACGATAATCAACCCGCAGTGAAGCAACGCCTTGCTCTGCCATTATGCGGCTGATTCTCTTAAAGGACTTTTCACCGGTGGTTGGATTGAGATCTCCATCCCTGGTTCCATAAAAACCCACCAATGTAATTACAATCGAACACTTCTTTTGGGTTTGAGGTATCGTTAACGTACAAACCAGGGTCATTCCCTCATTCTCGAAGGTAACAATACTTTCTTCCCATTCATACATCGGTGCTGAATACCTGATACTGGCATAGATATCATCAACGTCAGGGCCTTGATTATAATTTTTGGCCTCTCCCAATGAAAAAACAATCCCTAATATAAGGGTGATGATAACCACACCTTTCCTAACGTTTTGATCTCGATACATGTTTTCCTCCTATTTTTTGTTTGTTTTTTTCTTATAAACCGCTCCTCCCACGATAATTTCGATAGGAGAAGCGGTGGTGAAATGTTTTAAGCTGCGGTGCCTTTTAAATGATCATTAATTTTGCCAACTATGTTATCACCTCCTTATTTATATTTTTTAATTTTTAATGGCAAATTTTCCCCAATTGTTTCGAAGAATTTTTTATGAAAATCCTTTCCTGGAAAGTTTTTTATTTTTTAAGGCTCAGGACCCCAGCTGCCCACTAATAGCGCCATGATATCACCTCCGTTTCTTGCTTGCAGAAAGTTTTGCGCTGAAGCTATTTGAAAGATTCTTAATTGGCTTAAAATACGTTTCGGAATCCGGGACCAACAATGATCATTAAGGGCACCAAGATATAATAATATAAAATTCAAAAAAATTCAACTTTTTTTTTTAGAATAGGGGAAAATACCTGGCCCAATAGAACCTTCTAAACTGCTATATAACTAGCTAAAGACCATGAAATCCTGGACTAATAAAAATTTCAGGATCATTTTTTGGGGAAAGAATTTTTTTGCTTCTTAGCGCCTTTTATTGAGAGACCGGGGTGTTGACAGCAGCTAAAAAAAACGCTGTGGCAAGCCGGCCGTGATACTCCAAACCGACTTGCCACTATTTCACTTCTCGCGGATTAAGATTAGTTATCTTTCTTATGTTTTAGAGTCTTGATAAACCAGGCGGTACTCCAGTAAAAGGCGGTATCCAGTTTTTCGGGTCCTTCCCACCAATTAAAGGCATGATCGGCATCCAATACCACAGATTTCTCATAACCCCGATGGTATTTCATATAGAGTTGCCCCTTGGCAGGCTGCGGCCAGACGATGGGATCATTCTGTCCCACAATGACCATCATTGAACCGTCGAATCTTCTAATTTCAGCAAGAGGGTCTATTCTAAAAAGGTCTTCAAAGAATCCCTTTCCCAGGGGCATGTCCAAACCAACGTATTGACCGTTGACATAGAGGCCAAACATATCATAACCACCATCCGGAAGAGCCAGGCCTTGTTGTATGCCCTCCCTGGTTAACAACCCCTGGTAACAATGAAGCGCACTGGCAACGGGTGACCATAAGACCAGGGAATCCACACGTCTATCTTTGGCAGCCGCTGTGCTGCCCACTAAACCACCCTGGCTGAATCCCATAATACCAATAGATTTGATATTAACTTGATGCCTCAGATTTCCGCAAATATAATTCACTGCAGCCAGGGTATCGGAGATCTGCGTGGAAAAGGTGGTCATCTGGTATTCTCCGTCGCTGTCCCCTGAGCCGCGGAAATCAACACGCAGGGAAGCAAGACCATTCTCCGCCAGTATACGGGCGAATCGCTTAAAAAGCGGTTCGTCGGTACCAACAATAACTACATCATTCCTGTCTCCACCAAAACCATTCAATGTGATAATAATCGGGGGCTTTTTTGAGGTGATAGGAATTGTCAACGAACACACCAGGGTCATTCCCTCATTCTGGAAGGTAACAATACTCTCTTCCCATTCATAAATGGGTGCTGAATTCTTGATACTGGCATAGATATCATCAACGTCAGGGCCTTGATTATAATTTTTGGCCTCTCCCAATNNTTCGATAGGAGAAGCGGTGGTGAAATGTTTTAAGCTGCGGTGCCTTTTAAATGATCATCAATTTTGCCAACTATGTTATCACCTCCTCATTTATAATATTTTAATGGCACATTTTCCCCGAAATTATTTCAAGGGATTTTTTATGGAAAACTTTTCCTGGAACGTTTTTTATTTTTTAAGGTTCAGAACCAAAAATGCCCACTAATAGCCCACTGATATCACCTCCGTTTCTTGATTTCAGAAAGTTCTGGGCTGAAGCTTTTTGAAAGATTCTTAATCGGCTTAAATAACCTTTCGGAATCCGGGATCAATAATGATCATTAAGGACACCAGAATATAATAATATAAAATCCCAAAAAATTCAACTTTTTTTTTCAGAATAGGGGTAAATACCTAGGAGACCAGGGTGTTGACAGAAGCTAAAATCTGTTACATAATCAAAGCCTGCTTTCCCCGTTTAAAAAAGGAGGTACTTATGTCTTATAACTTTGCCACGCATGTATTTGGTTTTGACAAAATGGAGGAAACGTTACCTCCCAATGTGTTTCGAAAATTTAAGAAAACCGTGGATGAGAAAAAAAGCCTCGATCCCGATGCAGCCGATGCGATTGCCAATGAAATAAAGAAATGGGCGGAGTCCATGGGAGTCACCCACTTTACCCACTGGTTTCTACCTCTTACCGGTTTAACCGCGGGTAAACAAAATACCTTTATCGATAGAGATGAAAAGGGAAAAGTAATTTCAAAATTCTCAGGGCGGGAGCTCATCAAAGGAGAGCCGGATGCGTCATCATTTCCCCACGGCGGTATGCGATCGACATTTGAGGCCCGGGGATATACGGCCTGGGATCCGACATCACCGGTTTTTATTAAAGAGAGCAAAAAAGGCTGCATTCTCTATATTCCTACTGTTTTCTTTGGATATAATGGCAAAGTCCTAGACAAAAAAACCCCGCTGCTGCGGTCATTAAAGCTTATCAACCAGATATCTTTGAAAATATTGAAAAAATTTAACCAGAGAGTGCGTTGGGTCAAAAATATGGTGGGTCCTGAACAAGAGTTCTTCCTGGTTAACGAAACTGACGTTAACCAGCGGTCAGACCTTAGAACATTGGGGAGAATTCTCTTTGCTGCCCGGCCTCCGAAGGGGCAGCAAATGGGAGATCATTATTTTGGTGCCATTCCCGGAAAAGTACTGAGGTTTTTGGAAGATGTGGAAGAGGAAGCAGCAAAACTGGGAATACCTGTCAAAACCAGGCACAATGAAGTGGCTCCCAACCAATTTGAAATGGCACCGATATATGAAGAAGCCAATATCGGTGCCGACCATAACCAGATACTGATGGACTTGCTTTTGGATACTGCCAGGAAACATGATATGGTCTGTCTGCTTCATGAAAAACCGTTTCATTATTTTAATGGCAGCGGCAAACACCTGAACTGGTCATTGATGGATAGTAATCACAGGAATCTCCTAACTCCGGGAAATTCAAAATCTACCCGCTTTGTTTTTCTGAGTTTTTTGACGGGCTTTCTTATGGGGATCAATCGTCATAATGATCTCATCCAGTCTGTCCTGGCTTCACCGGGAAATGAATTACGATTGGGCGGCCACGAAGCACCCCCTTCCATTATCTCTATATACCTGGGAGAAGAATTGCAAACTATCCTCCAAAACCTCGAAGGCTTTATTGCCGGTAAAATAAAAAAAGCACCGCTGATCCAGTTTGAAGAATTTGTACCCTCAATTCTTCATGAAATGTCCGACAGGAACCGAACGTCCCCGGTGGCATTTACAGGGAATAAATTTGAATTTCGCATGCCTGGCTCTTCTCAGTCTCTTGCATTTCCTATTGCAGTGATTAATCTCGCTGTAACCGAAGGCCTGAACGTGGTTTACCAACATATTGCCTCATTGGAAGATGAGAAAAAAATAATAGAGACTCTTAATCAACTGGTCCATGATAATTCAGCCATTGTCTATGAAGGTGATAATTACGACCGGGAGTGGAAGGAAGAGGCTGAAAAAAGAGGACTTTTTATCCCGGTTTCACTTCCCCATACCATTGACCGGCTGAAGCATAAGAAAAATGTCACTCTTTTCGAGAAATACAATATCCTTAAAAAAGATGAAATCGAGGCACGGGCCGATATAAAAATCGAAATGTACGTGAAAACCGTTGAAATGGAATTGCGAGTTGCCCGTTACTTGCTCAGGGCCTATATTATTCCTGCTGCTTTAAAGAACCAGAAGATGCTCCTGGATGCAGTCAACGGTTTTCCCCAAAAAATCCTGGAACAAAATCCCACGATACTGGATCAGCAGCTTGAGTTCATTAAAAAATTCACACAAAAAATCAACCGTGCCATGGAAATGCTTTCGATCCTGGATGAAGATAATGAAAAATTAAAACAGGGAAATGATCGAGAACAGGCGGCATTGTGCTCAGCCACAATCCGGCCGCATATTATTGAAACCGCTGCAGTAGTAGAAAAAATTGAAGAGCGGGTGGATCACGGTTTCTGGAAAATGCCACGGGCAGCTGATATACTGTTTCGTTAATCACTCCTTTTTATTCATGCGGTAGATGAAGGATAGGACTTCTTCACCGCACGAAATAATTTCATTCAAGCCGCGATTATTGACATAGGGATATCTTTCTGCTAATATCGAATTTAATAATTTTTGCCACGGATGAACACGGATTATTAATAAATATAAATCCGTGAAAATCTGTGTAAATCCGTGGATAATGCTAAAAAGGAGGAAATGATGACGGATAATGAACAAGCCGTTTTAAAGGCAATGAAAAAGGAAGGCAAACCCATGAGACCGGGCGATATTGCCAAAATCACGGAACTCGACAAAGATGCGGTTTCCAAAGCTATCAATGAATTGAAAAAACAAGGCCTTGTAGATTCTCCGAAACGATGTTTTTACGCACCGGTTGAATAGAAATGTTGGGGCACATTATGACTCATGTCGTGCTCCTACAAAAAAATTCCGTGTAAATCCTCGGCTAAAATCAAACAGGAGGTAATTATGAAAGACTATCTTGAGATTGCCAATTCCGGTTATTTTTATATGTGGGGCAGTGTTATCTTGTTGGTAATCGCTGTACAAGCGATTCTTTTCATCCGTTTGGCCTGGAAAGAAGGAAAACGAATCGGGTTAAGCACCAGTCGAATGCTTAAAGGTCTGCGGGCCGGAATGGTTTCAGCAATTATTCCGTCCATTCCCATTGTTATTGCTTTGATCGCCATGTCAGGGGCGTTGGGAATCCCCTTTCCCTGGATCCGTTTATCGGTGATCGGTTCTGCACCTTATGAACTTCTTGCCGGGGGAATCGGTGCCCAATCCATGGGCATAGAAACTCTTGGCGGGGCAGGCTACAACGCGCACGTGTTTGCAAATTCCGTATGGGTGATGACCATCGGCGCCATGTGGTCCGGTCTCATGGTGTTTTTCTTCCTTAAGACCATCAAAAAACAATACCAGAAAATTGAAAAAAAAGACCCCAACTGGATGAAGGTCATTACCGCCGCCGCTTTTTTCGGGGTGATATGCATTTTCCTGGTGGGAAAAGCCGTTACCGGAACCATACCATTGCTGACCACTATTACAGGAGCAATACTGATGACCATATGTGCTCTTTTAATCACAAAACTGAAAATCCACTGGTTAAGGGAATTTGCACTGCCCATTAGCATGATCGGCGCAATGGCAGGGGCAGTTTTATTTACCCAAATTCTAACAAAATAAAAAAAGGGAGGAAATAATGAACCAGGAAAAAATATCACATCAAGAAGAATTATTTGATCGTCATGTGCATCGTCTTGGCCGCATCACCATTTTTACCTGTATTATCCTTGCCCTGGGCGTGCCTTTTGTTCTCGTCTGGCTCATATTTGGAATAATGCCGCCCATGAAAAACCTGATCTCTGGTATTATTACGGTTTCATCATTCATGATACCGCTTTCCATTGCCGAGATATTGTCGTTTTATCCGATACTGGGGGCCAGTGGTCTATATATTTCCTATACCACCGGGAATATTGCCAACCTGAAAGTACCCTGTGCTGCCATTGCCATGGAAGCCGCAGAAGTGAAACCCGGCACCAAAGAAGGAGATATCATTTCTACCATTGCCATGGCCGGGTCGGTTATTGTTTCCGAGCTGATCCTGGTTCTCGGGGTACTCCTGCTGGTTCCCCTTTCCGGGTATCTGCAAAACCCGGTAATTAAACCGGCTTTTGACCAGATTCTTCCGGCCTTGTTCGGTTCGTTAGGCGCTTATTTCATCCTCAAAAACTTCAAATTGTCTTTGATCCCCCTGGTTTTCGGAGGTCTGGTGGTAATTTTTACCCTGAAAGTAGAAGTTGCCGTGCCGATATGTGTGTTGATCTCTGTACTGGGTGCCCGCTTGATGTATAAAAAAGGATGGGTGAAAGCAGATTAAAAAATCTTCTGTTTTTAATTGCCAAATCATTAACAAAATATTATAATCTGTTTTTGAAAGATTCAATTAAAATCTTTGTGTACCTTTGTGCTTTTAACCGCACTGTAAGTGCCTTCGTGGCTAAAAAAAATTATGGAGGAAATATGAGAAAAATCTTATTGATCGTCTTTTTAATGTGTGCAGTTGCCTTTGATTTTAGTTTTGCAGTAAGGAGTGAAGAGGATGCCTGCACCACGATTACAGTTGGTAAACTGGCCTCTGCGGACGGTTCGGTGATCACCACCCATACGTGTGATTCTCGAAAAGACCGAACCTGGATCGATGTTGTGCCGGCCAGGAAATACAAACCCGGCACCATGCGTAAGGTCTATCTTAATACCCATATTACGGTCAGTGTCTACGATCTGTCCAAACAGGAATTAAAGGGTGAGATTCCCCAGGCTGGGGAGACTTACAAGTACTTCAATACTGCCCTACCCTGCCTTAATGAACACCAGGTGGCAGTAGGCGAGTCGACGTTTGGCGGGAAAGACATCATGCGCAGCGATCAGGGGATTATCGATTATTATGAAGTGAACCGGTTGATGCTGGAACGGGCCAAAACCGCACGGGAAGCCATCAAAGTGGCGGATGAGGTAACCAAAAAATACGGTTACATCGACGGCGGCGAATGTTTTACCATTGCCGACCCTAACGAGGTGTGGCACCTGGAGATTCTCGGGCCGGGAAAAGGAAAAAAAGGTGCGGTTTGGGCAGCGCAGCGGGTGCCTGACGGTCATGTCAGCGTCAATGCCAATGCCTCCCGCATCCGGGAAATCGACCTGTCCAAACCGGATTATTTTATGGCGTCGGAAAATTACAAGTCCCGGGCCATCGAACTGGGGTTGTACGATCCCAACTCAGGAAAACCCTTTGAGTTCTGTTATGCGTACGCTTCACGTAAAAGTTTGGCGTCACGAAGAAGGGAGTGGCGGGTGTTTAATCTTATTGCTCCCAAGATGGACCTGGACCCCAATGGCGAAAATTTCCCCTTTTCCATTGAGCCGGAAGAAAAAGTAACCCCGCAAAAAATTATGGAAATCTACAGGGATACGTATGAAGACACACCCTTTGACATGACCAAGTTTATGGTGGTACCGGAAATGGACGACCATTACAACTTCACCGGCAAATACGTTAAAAGCCCCTATGCCAATCCCTTTATGCACTACGACATGATGCCGCTGTTCAAAATTAACGGCGGCTGGAATCACATGGGAGAACGGTGTATTGCCAGGTATTACTGTACCTATGCCACCATCATCCAGGTGCGGGGCTGGCTGCCCAATGAAATCGGCGGCCTGGTATGGTTCGGATGGGACAACCCGTCCATGACCGCCTACGCACCGCTTTATATCGGTATCGAAACATTCCCGGAATCTTACAAAATCTGCGGACGTCCGGGGTTTAACCGCGATTGTGCCTGGTGGGCCTTTAACCGCGTGGCCGATCTCTCCGCCCAGAAATGGGGAGATATGAGACACGATGTCAAAGAAGTATGGAAAAAATTTGAAGAAGAGACTCTTAGTAAACAAAAAGAGATTGAAGAAAAAGCCCTGGTCCTTTACAAAAAGAATCCGAAAAAAGCCCGTAAGTTACTGACACAGTACAGCAACGATTGGATGAATAAAATGACGGCGGCTTACTGGAAACTGGGTGACGATCTCTGGAGCAAGTACACCGGCAAGTTCTAATTATTTATATTTTTAATTTGCCACAGAGAGCACAGAGGCGGGTATGCTCCACGCACCCGCAACCTAAAAGGGCATAGGAATTCGCTTTGTGACATAGGAATTATTTCCAGAAATAAAAACAAGAAATCTCCACGGAATTTCCACTCGATCAGTCGGAGTTCGCATACGATCACTCGGAGTCATTGAGCGGTCAATTGTAGATCTCCGATGATCAGGCGGAGTCCTCCGATGTTCAGCAGGAGTCCTCCGATGATCAGGAAGAGTCCTCCGGTGTTCAGATGGAGTCCCCCGATGATCAGGAGGAGTCCTCCAGTGATCAGTTGGAGTTCTCACACGATTAGTTGGAAATTTTTTTGCTAAAATAGAAACCTTTTTTAATTGATTTTCGTATAATAAAGGATAACAAGGAGCAGCAAAATGGATTCGAGAAAAAAAGAGATATTAAAAGCAGTTGCGATCAGGTTGAAAAAGGTACGGGAACAGTTGGGGTATTCCCCGAAAGAGATGGCGTTCCGTCTGAAGATTACCCCGGGTGCTTACAACAAGAACGAAAAAGGGACAAACTTCCCCTGGCTCGACACACAGCGCCGGCTCTTAGAGGATTTTGATATATCCATGGATTGGTTTCTTTTCAACAAGGGTACGATGTTTTTTAAAGAAAAGGACGTAAGGGAGAGGGAGAAGGAGTTGGAACAAGCCGTGGAAGAGTTGAAGCGCCAATTGGAAGAGGAACATAAGGAGCATGAGGCGGATCGTAAGAAGCTTGAGGAGGAATGCAAAAAGCTGGAGAAGGCTGTACAGGAGAATGAAGCCAGCATAGAGAAGAACCCGGAGGTAAGGGAGCTATTGGACCACATGGAGCGGGTCCCCATGTTGTATCACGAGATAATGCTTCATTTCCAGAAGTTTAAAGTAGAGAAGGCGGAGTTACTCTCCCCTACTCCGGCCCCCAATGCTGTTGACTTAAGATGAAATGCTGCAATAAACTAAAAATCAAAAAATGATAACTCTCTCTAAACAAAAGTTTTTGCGGGGGTCCAGGGGGCAGTTTTTTCAAAAAGAGTCCCCTGGTTGCCGAAGGCATAGTGAGAATGGGTCAGGTATTCTATCCAATGAATTATATCATTGGAAGAAAAAGAAAGACTGGAACAAGGAAGAAGAAATTAATAAATCCCGATGGAGCTATTGAATTGTATGTCTATTTCTATTAAAATTCACTTATGAAACATAAGAGATTTATATCTCCCGGTTCCAGGAGGAACGATGTTTGATTCAAAAGAAGAGTTATTGGCTAAGATACATCTTGGTGAAGATTCTGTTTTAGAGCTGAAAAGTATGAGGTTTCGCGGCAGTAAGATTGTGGGCCCCAGCCGGGAAAGCCTGGCGGATGAACTGGCTGCTTTTGCTAATTCCAATAACGGGGTTCTAGTGCTGGGGGTAAATGACAAAACCAGGGAAATCGAAGGCATTCCGTTTGATAAATTGGATGCCGCAGAGAACTTTGTACGACAAATCTGTAACGATTCCGTGAATCCTCCTTTATCGATAAAAATTGTCCGTCTTATGCTTGCGGATACATCGGGAGAAGAAAAACCGGTCCTTAAAGTTGAAATTCCGCGCAGTCTCTTTGTCCACAAGAGTCCAGCCGGTTATTTTCAAAGGGTGGGCAGTTCTAAACGGGAGCTTACTCCCGATGTCCTGGCCCGGTTGTTCCAGCAGCGGAGCCAGGCGCGAATCATTCGTTTTGATGAACAAATCGTTCCTAATACCTCGTTGCAAGATCTCGATGAACGCCTGTTCTCCCGCTTTACCCGTTCCAATCTCAATGATTCCGCCACTATCATGAGAAAGCTTCGCTTGATTGCGTTGGACAACGATGGAAGTGAAAAGGCAACTGTAGGGGGTGTGCTATTGTGCTCCCGGAACCCGCATGAGTGGCTCCCTGGTGCTTCTATCGAGGCAGTGCATTACCGTTTTACCGAAAGGGACTCCAAATACCAGATAGATGCCCGCAAGATTACCGGACCTTTGGACCAACAGATCATGGAAGCGGTTTTTTTTGTAAAAAGAAATATGAGGATCGGAGCGGTTAAAGAGCCGGGAAGAAGGGAAATTCCCCAGTTCAGTATCCGGGCAGTATTTGAAGCTGCTGCCAATGCTGTTGCTCACCGCGATTACTCTATTCATGGTTCAAAAATTCGCCTTTTTATGTTTGCGGATCGTTTGGAATTATATTCTCCGGGGACTTTACCAAATACCCTAACTATAGAAAGTCTTCCCCTGCGCCAGGCCACCCGGAACGAACTAATTACCAGCCTGCTGGCAAAATGTCCTATAGAAGATGAGAATATGGAATTCGGAAGACAGTTTCTTATGGATAAGCGCGGTGAAGGCGTCCCCATTATTCTCGATGAAAGTAAAAAACTCTCCGGGAAATCTCCTGTTTACCAGTTGATCGATGATACAGAACTAATGCTGACTATCTTCTCCGCTGATATTCATGATTGCCAGGCACAGGGAAATAAGGAATTTTATTTTGCAAGATAGGTTCATGGGCTTTGTCAAACAATTTCCATTGTTTTTGTGATGTACCGCAGAAAACCAAATCTCCGAGATTAATGACACATGCCGGCTTTTGAGAGGCAATTCTCCGCATCAGTACCGGAGTCTTTTCTTTTTATTTCGATAATAATGGGGAATGATCCTATTAAACTTCTGTGCTAAAGATAATATATGACCCTCTTCGAACATGGAAAAATGATCTCCACTAACCTGATAAAACGTAACCGGCTGCTCAGTGTAATTATTCCAATTCTTCCAATTAGAACCCCGGTTCTCTCCGGCAGCAAAAAAATGAATCCGCGTTTTAATCTTACCCGTGGGAACATAACAACCACGCGCCCTATCAAAAGTGCGTATCATATTTATATAAAAAATCAACCCCCCTATCCCCTGATGCTCAAACCCGGGAATTGTCCTGGCTATAACCGATGGAATGGATTTTCTAAGTTTTTCTGCTTCAAAAGGATTTTCTTCCAAAGAATCTACAATTAATGGCCAGAGCCGATAAAGGTCAGATACTGCTTTTACATTTTCTTTTATTTCTCCGGCAGACAAATAATCGAGTACCCACTTCATTTCCGATACCAACGTGATTTCACCGGTTGGTTTAATTTGACCCGGGTCCGGTGCAGCCGTATCAAAAAGAGCCAGGAAATCAATCCCCTCCCCTACTTCCTCCAATTGCCGGACCATTTCAAAGGCTGTGGTGCCGCCAATGGACCAGCCGCCAATACAATACGGTCCATGAGGCTGAACCTTTTTAATTTTTTCAATATATTTTCGGGCCACAGATTCAATACTAAGGTCCTGCGGCGTATAATTATCCAACCGGTCCGCCCGTATCCCCCAACAATTCCACTCAACACTTAAATGACCGCAAAACTCAATGTACCCTTCCACTTCTCCACTGCCGTCATGGACCAGGAAAAGATTTCGTTCTTCCCCGGTTCCGCTTCCTTTTCTTAATAGCACGAGATTATCATCTTTTATCGTTAAGAGACTGTCTTGCTTTGATGTCGCGGCAATGAACTCTGCCAACCGCCGAATGCAAGGCCTTTTAAAAACCTCGACCAGCGGCAGATGAATATCAAACACTTGATTTATCTTCAATGCCAGGATAGTGGCTTTTATTGAATGCCCGCCCAATTGGAAGAAATTGTCATCGATGCCGATAACAGATGCCTGGATCCCTAATACTTCCGACCATATGTCTACCAATTTTTTCTCCGTTTCACTGCGGGGGGCCGCATATTCTTTGCCGGTAATGAATCCCGGTTCCGGCAGCGCTTTTCTGTCCACTTTGCCGCTGCGGGTTAAGGGAATTTTATCGATGTTGATAAAATATGCCGGCACCATATACGCGGGCAGATTCGCTGCCAGGTAATCGTTCAACCCAGAAAAATCAAAGGGTTCTTTATAAACAATATAACCGCATAAATACTTCTCACCACTTTCTTCCAACCGGTCGATAACCACCGCCTCCTTTATTAAATTATGTTTTAATAACCGTGCTTCGATTTCTCCCAACTCTATCCTGAACCCCCTGATCTTCACCTGCTGATCGATACGGCCCAAAAACTCGATACTTCCATCCGCCAGCCATCGAGCCAGGTCACCGGTTTTGTAAAGGAAGCTCATAGCTGATAGCTCATAGCTCATAGGGAACTCTTTGGAACTGCTTGCTTTTTTTTCCCTCCTATCAGCTATGAGCCATGAGCTATGAGCTAAAACAAACTTTTCATTAGTTAACTCCGGGTTATTCAAATACCCGCGGGTCAGGCCATCGCCAGCTGCACATAACTCCCCGGCCACGCCAATGGGCTGAAACAACATCATCTCATTGACGATGTATATGTGAAGATTAAATAAAGGTTTGCCAATGGGTACACATACTCCATCCCAATTACCGGCCGGCTCCAAACGCCAATAACTGCTGCAAATACTTACCTCCGTGGGCCCATACGCATTGAGATATGCAAAACGACCGGCACATTTCTTTACAAAATCTATATTGGCTGGCGAACCCGCTGTGACCAACAGCCTGATCGTGTTCAATGCTTCGACATTTAAATGAATGGCATAAGACGGCGGCAGTGTGGCAGCCGTGATACAATGCTTGCTAAGATAATCATGAAATAAACCATAATCCCCAATAATCTCTTCAGACAGGAGGTGCAGCTCCGCCCCGGTCAACAAGGCCATAAATATCTCCCATACCGACGCATCAAAGGATATATTGGAAAATTGGATAATTTTATCCCGGCTGTCGATGTTGAAATCCCTTGCAAATACCGTTTTCAGGTTACAAATACCGCGATGCTCGATCATCACCCCACGAGGGCTGCCGGTAGTCCCGGAAGTGTAAATGATATAAGCCGGGTCACCCGGACGGGAATAAACCGGCACAAGAGAACTCTCACAATCCTGCACACACCTGAAACCTTCCTGGTATTTGAATTTTCGCTCGGGGTAACCCTTGTTATTATGCCTTTCTTTATCTACCGTGATAAGGACATCATACCTGAATTTGGTCAGCTCGTTCTCTATGGTATATATCTTATCGCTGAATTTAATTTCTCTGATATCTTTTAATTCTTCCCCCAGGTCCAGCCAGAAGCCGCGAGATAAAAACAATTCAGGGGAAAAATCAACCCGGGTGGTGTAACCCTTATCCCGGTTGGCATTTTTAAATGCGGTCAGTTCACGTACCAATTCCTCCTTTTTCTCCAGGTCCATGACATCACCGATAAACAGGTAACCCGTTTCACCCAGTAAATCAATACACTGCCGGATCACCTTTCGCAAATAATTATGCCCATGAAAACACTGGATCACACTGTTCATGACAACCAGGTCAAAATCCCTTTCCATTATTTGAAAGACTTCATGGGCGGCAAGACAGGAAAGCCGGATATTTTGATGTCCCTCCTCCTTTACTTTTTTTCTATTCCAATCGATGATAACCGAAGATAAATCGATTCCATAATACAATCCTACCCGGGGAGCAATGCGGTACATACTGATGCCTGACGCACAACCGATTTCAAGAACCCGCATGCACGGCTGAAGCAGTGGTTCCAGTTTTTTGAGAATGTTGTCCCCGTATTCGGCCATTTCCTCCCTGGAAAAGGGTTTTCCTGTATAACTACTTATCCAACCGCCGGCGGTAATATCATCCACAGCCCTCTCAGCAACATGATTCCACAACTCCTCCGCCATCAACTCATTTTGTTCTATTTCATCTTCCCCATGAATATCAAAACTATCGACACACAGGTACGTATGAAAACTTTCGCACTCCCACTGCAGCCGGTTTAAATTGCGTATGAATTTCTTTTCCGATATCACCATACCGATCGAGGCATCATGGATCATAAATTTGATTCGTTCCAATGGTAAAGAGGGGTCAATAGGCACATAAACACCCCCTGCTTTAAGTACCCCAAGGACAGCAGCCGGGCGTTCCACCGACTGGGACATCCATATACCCACAGCTTCTTCCGGTTGAATACCTTTCGTTTCACAAAGGTGGGCCAACCGGTTGGCTTTTTGATTTAATTCGTTGTAGGTAACAGCATGCGCCATGCAAACGACGGCTGCGCCGTCGCCGCTTCTCTCTACCTGTTCTTCAAACAATTGGTGAATAGTCTTGTGCCGGGGATAATCCCTGGCAGTATCATTAAATTCATAGAGAATCCGCTTCTTTTCTTCTTCTGAAATAATATCGATGTCCTTCAACTTTATGTCAGGAGCATTCAAAGTCGTTTTAATAATATTCCTAAAATGCACTACCAGGCGTCGGATGGTGGCCAATTTAAATATACCGGTATAATATTCGATGGTGGAATGAATCTCATCTCCGATTTCATAAACAAAAAACGTCAAATCTAATTTAGAGGTAGGATTCCTGTATCCTGGAAAATGAAGATTATCATCTCCATCCACTAACCTTTCGTTGATACGGTAGAAATTCTGGACCACCAGGGAAACATCGAACAAGGGATTCCTGGAAGGGTCCCTGGGCAGGTCCAGTTTGTCCACCAGTTCTTCGAACTGGAGGTCCTGGTTCTCAAAGGCTTTGATGCTGTTATCCATGACTTCTTTTAAAAAGAACTCGTAGGTTTTTTCACCGTCAGGATAGTTTCTTATGGCCAGGGTATTGACAAACATACCCATGATTGCCTGGAGACCGGCATGGGGCCTCCCGGAAATACCGGTTCCAATGATGATATCGGTTTGACCGGTATACCGGTAAAAAAGCGTATTCAAAACCGCCAGGATATTCATGTACAGGGTGGCACCATAATGAGAACCGTGGGTTTTAAATGCCAGGGCGTCGTCTCGTTCCAGTATAAAATTATAATGGTCCCCGGAAAAAGTAAATACATCGGGCCGTTTATAGTCAACCGCCAGGTCCACCCTGGGAATTTCTCCCGCATCCGGGTATAAATCCAGCCAGTAATCCTCTTGAGACTTTATTACACCGCCGGCAAACAAACGATTCTGCCATCCTGAAAAATCTTTGTACCGGATTTGCAGCGGTCCCAATTCCCCGCCGTCATACAAAACCGCAAAATCATCCATAAGAATAGTATGAGAGGTCCCATCCGAAATGATGTGGTGCATATCCACCATCCAGAGACGATTGCCGTCAGGCAGATCAATGATGACTGACCGCATTAATGGCGCCCGGGAAAGATCAAAAGGACGAAGAAAATCAGTTGGCAATTGGCAGTTGGCAGTTGGCAATATTTCTGTTAAATTTTTGCCTGTCCCCTTTTTCACCTTTTTCATCTCAAATTCCACATTGTTGTGAATTCGCTGCACCGGTTCATCCCCCACCATGATAAACGAGGTGCGTAAACTTTCATGCCGGGCAATCAATCCCTTTAATGCGGTTTCGATTCTCTTTATATCCATATCCTTTCCCATTGGCAAAACCATGGGCATATTGTAAGCGGTGCCGGTCAGGTCCATTTGCTGGAGAAAATACAACCGCTTCTGGGCCGAGGACAGGGCATAATATTCCTTTTTTTCTACGGGTTTTATCTTTATATGCTGGCTCTGCCCCGCCTGCCGGATATATCCTGCCAGGTCTTTAAGAGTCTTCCGCTCGAATATTTCTGCCAGGGGAACTCTTACATCGAATTCACTGTGAATACTGGTGGTCATTAGAATGGCCCGCAGCGAATGACCGCCCAGCTCGAAAAAATTACTCTCCATACCGATGCGTTCTTTGTCCAGGTTCAACACCTCAGACCATATTTCTACCAGTTTTTTTTCTACACTTCCGCCGGGGAGTGCATTTTGACCTGACACGATTTCCGGCACAGGTAAGGCTTTCCTGGCGATCTTGCCCGAAGAAGTAACCGGGAGTTTTTCCATTTGTTTAAAATACACGGGGATCATATAGTCCATCAAGTGCAGGCGCAAAAATTCCTGCAAATCTTTTATATCGATATGGCCCCGGGCAGCAAAATAACAGGCCGGCAGTTTTTCCTGCAAACCAGGGGTGGACGAAGGCATGTCCATCACAATGACCCCGGCTTCGCTAATACCCGGGTACTGCATGACGACCCGCTCGATTTCTTCCAGTTCGACTCGAAACCCCCTGATTTTAACCTGGTTATCTTTCCGGCCTAAAAATTCAATCCTGCCGTCGGTCAATTGCCGGCCCAGGTCACCGGTATAATGAACACGCTGAACAGCACCATTATCATTATCATCTGCCGGGAATTGGGCAAATTTTTGTGCGTTACCGGCTTCATCGTTCCAGTACCCGGGTGAAATATGGGGGTTCACCACGACGATTTCACCGGGTTCAAGCACGTCTGTTTCATATCCCTCTTCATCGACCGTCACCATGCGCGTGCCTTTACTCACATCGCCCAGGGTAATGGTTATTTCACCACTGCCGTGCCGACGGTCCATGGGAAAAAATTGCCCGGAATTATAAGAAGATTCGGTCTGGCCGTACAGGGTATACAACGAGCAGCCCGGACAATCCCGGAAAAGCGAATAAAATTTTTCAATATCCCCGGGCATTACTTCTTCACCACCGAGAACAATATGGCGAAGTGAGGGAAGATACAACTTATCGTTATGGGTTAAGGCGGAGATAAAATATCGAAAAACCGTGGGTACCGAATGCCAGACGGTTATTTTCTCTTTTGCCAGCCATTGGGGTAATTTTAAAAAAATGCCTTCTTGTTTTAAATCCAACGGGAAAAGAGCCGCGCCGTTGAGCAGGGCGGAATAAATATCCATGGTGGAGACATCGTGAGTGAAGGAGGCAAGCGAAGTGAGGTTGTCGGCTGAATTTATTCCCAGGTTTTCGCTGTACCGGTCGATGAAATACAATACATTCCGGTAAGTTTGCCGGACGCCTTTGGGGAAACCGGTTGATCCCGAGGTATAGAGTAAATACGCATCGATATCGCCGCAGGCAACACGGGGAAAACCCGGTTCATCACCGCTGTTTTCAAGTTCTCCGGGTATGATCAGCCGGGGATTTTTATTACCTGGAGCATTCGATACCCGTTCTTTGCCCGCGTAATCGGTTATTAAAATCTCTATCTGGGCATGCTGGATAATATATTCGATGCGCTTTACCGGAAAATCCATAACCATGGGCACATAAGCGTTACCGGATTTTAGGATTCCCAGCATGGCGGCAATGGTTTCTAGCGAATCTTCCAGCAGCAACCCGATGTTCATGGAGCGGCCGGGCCCACACAAGTCCGCTATTTTACCGGCAATGCGATTGGAAAACCTGTCCAATTCCCGGTAAGTCAGCGAACCATTTTCATTTTTAACGGCCAATTTGTCCGGGTAACTGTCAACCTGGTGTTTAAACCGTTCAATAATCACGAAAGACTCCTTTGAGTTGCCTCCGGCGGCCAGGGGGCTTTTTTGTAAAATCGCCCCCTGGACCCCCAAAAAACTTTTGTTTATAATCTTTCAGTCGTTTGTATGGGTTCTGGCTGAAGAAGTCAATCAACTTTTGATATTTTTTCATCATGATTTCGATATTCTCTGCTTTGAACCGGTTCTTATTATAAATCACGTTTACTTCAATGCCATTGCGGTATTCGGTTACAATCGGCTCGATATCGAACTTTACTTCAAGGAGATCATCATGGTGAGAAGACTCGGGGTCTTCCAGGGACATGTTTTCGCTGCCGCCCATATTAATCATATTAAACGAAGCGGAAATCTCCGGGTACGGGATGCCTTTTTCATCCATTACCAGTTCAAGGGGATAGTTTTGATGCTGGAAAAAGTCCAACAGCATCTGCTGGATATGAACGGCAAAATCCATAAACACCTCATCCCCGGGGACGCTGGCTTTACAGATGACCAGGTTGACAAAAAAACCGGCCATATCCTGGAGTGCAGGATGGTCGCGCCCGGCATTTACCACACCGGAAACTATCACCCGCTGCCCGGAAACCAGGGAAAGCAAAATATTGTATATAGAAAACATGAAAGAAAACAGGGTGATATGGTGTTCCCGGCTGATCCGGTTAAGGGTTTCCTTAACCTCTTCGGGAATTACAAACCGGAAAGCACTGCCGGGCCTGGAAGTCTCCCCGGTTCCGGATTTGAAATCATGGTGGAGATGAAGCCGGGGCAATTCCTCTTTGATGAATTTTTCCCAGAATGCCCGCGATTTGTTTTGAATCGCTTCATCTTCCAACCGACGGTTCCGCCAATGGGCAAAATCTTTATAGGTAACCTCCAGGTCAGGAAGCTCCGCTTTGCCGTCGCCATCCCGGCTGGCCCGGTAAATTCGCTGAAAATCCCTTTCCAGGACGGCAATAGACCATCCATCGGAAACAATATGATGCATATTATAAAGAAACGTCCACTGCCGGCCGGGACTTTTTATTAAAATTGATTTAAATAACGGCGGCTCATCCAGGTTAAAAGGTGTATTGTTAAATTCATGGATTATCTTTTTTAACTCCTTTTGCCGGTTTTCTTCCTCCAGGTGGGAAATATCTATGGCAGCGAACGGTATGGGGTACTTTCCCGCAATATATTGAACCGGTTTACCGTTCATTTCCCTGAACCCGGTACGCAGACTTTCATGGCGCTCGAGGATTTTGTCCACGGTTTGTTTCAGGGCTTCCTCATCCCCTGGCAGGGGATCAGGGAAAACCATGATTCCCGCCATATTATAGGCGGGATTATCCCGGTCCCTTTGCTGGATAATCCATAACCGTTTCTGGTTAAAGGATAATTCATAATACTCTTTTTGCTCCCCGGGCCGGATATCGATAAAGCTTTCTTTTACCGATTTCCTTATATACTCGCCCATGGCCCGCAGGGTGGACGATTGGAACAATTCGGCCAGGGGAATTGTTACATGCAATTCTTTGTAAATCCTGGAGGTCACCACCACTGCTTTTAGCGAGTGACCGCCCAGCTCAAAAAAGTTTGCCTCCAGGCCGATCATTTCTTTGCCAATTCCCAATACCTCCGACCAGATCGCCGCCACTTTCTCTTCAAGTTCATCCCGGGGCCGGTCAAAACTCTCGGACAATGATTTTCGCGGGTCCGGGAGTTTGGCCCGGTCAATTTTACCGGTGGAACCCAACGGCAGCCTGTCTAGACGGACAAAATACGCGGGTATCATAAAATCTGGGAGCGACTGCGATAAATAATCCCTCAACTCCGCTGCCTCGATTTTTTCTTCCATCTGAAGGTAGGCCGCCAGGTAACGACTGCCTGTTTCATCCTCCACAGCAGCGACAATGCCTTTGTCAATACCCGGATATCCCAATAAACAACTCTCAATCTCCCCCAACTCGATGCGGAACCCCCGGACTTTCACCTGGTGATCAATCCTGCCAATGAATTCGATGTTACCCTCCGGCAGCCACCGGGCTAAATCACCGGTCCGATAATGCCTCCGGCGGCCAGGGGGGCTCTTTTCGAGAAAACTGCCCCCCTGGACCCCCCGCAAAAGCTTTTCATNNTAAATTTCCCCGGTTATTCCTATGGGCACCGGTTTTAAACTGCTGTCCAGTATATATATCCAGGTGTTGGCTGTGGGTCTGCCGATGGGAATCGTGACCCGGTTCTCGTTAACGTCATCGATAGGATACCAGGAGGCATACACCGCGGTTTCGGTAGGGCCATACATCTGAATGATTCTTCCTTTACCCAGGTAGGCCAATGCTTTTGCCGCATGATTGACCGAAACCCGCTCGCCGCCAAACAATACCTTTCTTACCCCGGCCAGACTCTCCAGGCCGATGTCTACCATGGTATTAAACAAGGCCGTGGTTACCAGGAAGACACCGATCCTCCCGCGCCGGATTAATTGACAAAGGACCGCAATTTCCCGGATATGCTCCCGGCTCGCCATCACCAGCGTACAACCGTTTAACAACGCCCCGAAAATATCGAACACCGAACCGTCAAACGCATAATCCGATACCTGCAGCACCCGGTCCCCGGGGTAAAACTCTATATAATCGGTGTTCTTTACCACCCGCGTCACATTATAGTGGGTGGTGAGCGTCCCTTTGGGACGACCCGTGGAACCGGAAGTATAAATAACATAACACAGATTACCGGAAGAAACATGAACCCCGGGCTTCACCGGATGGTACCTCTCCAATACCCCACGATCATGTTGATATTTATGCCGCTTTTTAATCTTTTTCGCTTCCCCGGCCGGGCCGGTCTTATCGATACGAATCAATGCATCATACCTGTACCTGGTTAACTCGTTCTCAATGGTATAGACCTTCCCGGAAAACTCCATATCCGAAATCCCCGGGCACTCCAATACCAGGTCTTCCAGGAACGGACGCGAAATAAAAAGCTCCCCCGACCAATCGATTTTGGTTTTATAGCTCTTTTCCCGGTGGGTTTGTTTGAACACCTTCAAGTCGGCAATCAAATCATCTTTCAAATCCAGGTCCATGATATCCCCGATAAAGATATACCCCCTGTCTGCCATCAAATGGATGGCTTTGTGGATCACGCTTCTCAGATAATTGTGACCATGAAAACACTGGACCACACTGTTAAGAATAACCAGGTCAAAACTCTTTTCTTCCAGCCGATGGATTTCATGACCGGCCAGGGTGCGGAGCTTGATATTGGCATGGCCTTCCTGTCTGACCCGTTCTTCATTTTTGCGGATAATGACAGCGGACAGGTCCGTGCCGTAATACAACCCTACCCGGGGTGCGATGCGGTACATACTGATACCCGAAGCAGTACCGATTTCCAGCACCCTCATATTTTTATGCAGCAGGGGTTCCAGTTTTTTCAAAATATTGTCGCTGTATTCGTCCATTTCTTCTCTGGGAATCGGTTCGCCAGTATAACTGCTGTTCCAGCCGCCGCCGGTGATTTCATCCACGGCTGTTTCACCCACATAATCCCAGAGTTTGCGGCTCATCAGCCCGCTCTTTTCTACCTCTACTTCCCCATGAACATCCCGGCTGTCCATGCACAAAAACGTATCCAGGCCCTTGCACTCCCACTGCAAACGGTTCAGGATTTTAATATAATTTTTTTGACCCACCAGGATACGTATATCCGCGTCGTCGATCATGGTCTTGATACGTTCCTCCGGGAAGGAAACCGATATAGGAACATATGCGCCCCCCACTACCAGGATACCCATGATGGCAGCAATCATGTCAATCGATCGGTCCATCAACAACCCCACCCGCTGATCCGGTTCCACACCGATTTCATCATGCAAATAATTGGCCAGCCGGTTGGCCTCACAAGCAAGGACCCTGTAAGTCAAATGCTCTTCCTCCAATACCACCGCACAGCCGTCAGGGACCTTTTCCACCTGTTCCGCAAACAACTCACCAATGGTTTTTTCCCGGGGATAACCGGTTTCCGTACCATTGAAACCATACAACAGCTCCTGTTTTTCCTGTTCCGAAACGATATCCAGGTCTTTCAACCTGATTCCCGGGTTTGCAGCCGCCTGCACCAGGATATTTTTCAGGTGCCGAACCAGGCGGGCAACAGTATCCCGCTTAAATATCGCCGTGTAATATTCGATACTTATATAAATATCCTCTTCCATTTCCTGGACATAAAAAGTCATGTCAAATTTGGCCGTGGGTGATTGATATTCGATATAAGAAAGATTTTCCACCCCTTTTCCGGCGCTCCGGAAATTCTGGACCACCATCATAATATCAAATAACGGGTTCCTGGAAGCATCCCGCTCCAGGTCCAGTTTATCCACCAGTTCCTCGAACTGGAGGTCCTGGTTTTCAAAAGCTTTAAGACTATTATCGATGACTTCTTCCAGGAGTGCTTCATAGGTTTTTTCGCCAGCCGGGTAATTTCGCATGGCCAGGGTATTGACAAACATGCCGATAATGCGCTGGAGACCGGCATGGGGCCTCCCGGCAATACCCGTGCCCATGATGATATCGCCCTGGCCGGTATACCTGTAAAAAAGAGTATTCAACACCGCCAGCATATTCATATACAGGGTGGCCCCTTTGCTGGCACCTAAAGCTTTGAATCCGGCAGCTTCCTCCCCTGCCAGGACAAAATCGTAACGGTCACCCGCAAAGGTAAACACCCCCGGCCGCCTAAAATCCGTACCCAATTGCAGCCGGGGAATTTGGGCCGCATCCCGATATAAATCCAGCCAGTATTCCTCCCGGGCCTTTATCACACCACCGGCAAACAAACGATTCTGCCACCCGGAAAAATCCTTATAACCGATGCGCAGCGGATCTAACACTTCATGGTTATACAGGGACATAAAATCTTCCGCCAGGATGGTAAGAGACGTTCCATCCGAAATGATGTGGTGCATATCCACCATCCAGAGATGATTGCCGTCAGCCAGGTCCATGATGCCCGAACGTATTAACGGCGCCTGAGAAAGATCAAAAGGACGGAGAAAATCAGTTGGCAATTGGCAGTTGGCAGTTGGCAATATTTCTGCTAAATTTTTGCCTGTCCCCTTTTCTTTATGAATTCTCTGGACCGGTTTTTCTTTTACCCTTATAAACGACGTGCGTAAACTTTCATGCCGGGCAATCAGTTTATTTAAAGCCATTTCCAGCTTGTTTTTATCCACATCCTTTCCCAGGGATAAAACCAGGGGCATATTGTAGCTGGTGCTGCCGGGGTCGATTTGCTGGATAAAATAAAGCCGCTTCTGGGCCGAAGACAACTCATAATACTCTCTTTTTTCCACGGGCTCTATATCGGCATAACCGGTTCTACCGGCAGTTCTTATATATCCCGATAACTGCCTGACGGTGGGACGCTTAAATACTTCTGTTAACGGTACGTTTACCCCCAGGGTTTTGTGAATCTTCGAAATAAGGATGGCCGCTTTTAATGAATGACCGCCGGAATCGAAAAAATTGGCATCAATGCCCCCTGGCACCGTTAAATCCAATACCTCCGACCATATTTTAACCAGTTCGATTTCGATTTCATCCCCGGGGGCCGCATACGTTTCCGTTGCCATCATTTGCGGCGCGGGTAAGGCTTTTCGATCCACTTTACCCCCGGAACTTAAAGGTATTTTATCGATATCGATAAAGTAAGCCGGTATCATATATCCCGGTAAACGTTTTGAAAGGTATTCAGCCAGCCCGGTAAGATCAAAAACCCCCTCCCGGACAATATAAGCACATAAATACGTCTCCCCGGTTTCTGCCAACCGGTCCATGACCACTGCTTCTTTTATTAAATCATGTTTTAATAAACGCGCTTCGATTTCTCCTAATTCTATCCTGAAACCCCTAACTTTAACCTGGAAATCGATTCTTCCCAGGAATTCGATATTGCCGTCCGCCAGCCACCGGGCCAGGTCGCCGGTCCGATAAAGCCTCCGGCGGCCAGGGGGGCTTTTTTGTAAAATCGCCCCCCTGGACCCCCCAAAAAACTTTTGTTTATAAATTTGTTTTTCTTCCTCATCCTGGTAATCCTGAAAATCCCATAAATCCTGGTCAAACTTTTCATTAGTTAACTCGGGGTTGTTTAAATAGCCCGGGGCTAATCCATCGCCGCCGATGTATAATTCACCGCTTACTTTCACCGGGCACAATTGTAAATATCTATCCAATATGAACAGCACCGCATTGGCAATAGGTTTACCGATAGGCACACTGGATAAATTCCTCAATTCCGCATTTTTTACCCGGCGGATCTCCAATACCGCCGAAATAATGGCAGCCTCGGTAGGACCATACATATTAAATACCCGGCACTCCGCATTTACCAGGGCAAAACTGCGTTTTACCAGGTCATGACCCAATTTCTCCGCCCCGATAAATAGATATCTCAAGGTCTCAAATCTTGCACCCCCGCCAACCAGGTAACCCAACTGGCTGGGGGTGGCATGAAGTACGGTAATACCATGTGCACGGATAAAACCGGTACACGCTTCCGGGTCCAGCAGTATGTCATCGGGAACAATATAAAAACATGCCCCCGATGTCAGCGTAATAAATATCTCCCATACCGACCAGTCGAAAATATAAGCAAGATTTTGAATAGTACGGTCACCCGGACCGATTCCCGTATGCCGGTATCCCCAATGCAGCAGCGGCGATATATTGGCATGAGTAATAAGTACACCTTTGGGTTTGCCCGTAGAACCGGACGTGTAGATGACATAAGCAAAGCAATCTGAATGATGAATAATGAATTGGTTCGATGAATGATGAATAAGGCGCCCTTCGGGCAAATTGGTTAATAAAATCTTTGCTCCGCTGTCCTTCAGCATATAATCGATGCGTTCTTGCGGGTAATCCGGGTCGATGGGCAAATACGCACCACCGGCTTTTAATATACCCAATATGCCGATGATCATTTCAATAGACCGCTCCATCATAATTGCAACAATACTGTCCGCCAGGACACCTTTTTCTTTTAATACTCGCGCCACCTGATCCGACTTTTCATTTAATACCTTGTAAATGATGTGCATCCTTTCTTTCTTGCCAACTGCCAACTGCCAACTGCCAACTAAAGCGACGCCGTCAGGCGTCCGTTCCACCTGTTCCGCGAATAACTGTTGAATGGTCCTGTCCACCGGGTATGCCGGACATGAATCGTTGAATTCATAAAGCACCTGGCTTTTTTCCTCTGCGGATATGATTTCGATTTGCGAAATGGTTTGCCCGGGGTCTTGAATTACCGTTGATACCAGTTTTTTAAAATAACGAATAAAATCCCGGATGGTTTGTTCTTTAAACAGTTTTGTACAGTATTCCAGGGTAAATACCAGCTTTTCTTCTATTTCAAAAGCCTGGAGGGTTAGATCGAACCTGGAGACCGGGCTTTCATATTCAAACGGCCGCACCTGTAAACCGGGCGTATCGATACCGGTAAAACCCACGTTCTGCAGCGCAAACATCACATCGAACAACGGACTGCGGCCGGTATCCCTGGCTGCCTCCACTTTCTCCACCAGGTCCTCGAAGGGATAGTCCTGGTTCTCAAAGGCGTTTAAGGTTTTCTCTTTTACCTCCCTTAAAAATTCCCGGCATGTCTTCCAGCCGGAAGGATAATTCCTCAACGCCAGGGTATTGACAAACATCCCGATGATTTTCTCCAGGTCCGCATGCCGGCGCCCTGCCCCGGGACTGCCGATAACAATATCTTCCTGGCCGCTGAGTTTGGCTAACAGGATATTGTACAGGGCCAGCAGCACCATGAATAACGTGGCCCCTTCCTGCGCCGCATAGGTTTTTAATAACCGGGTCTCTTGCTTATCCACCTCAAAACCCAACATACCTCCCGCAAAACTCTGCACCACGGGCCGGTTGTAATCACGGGGCAAATCCAGTACCGGTATTTCCCCTTTGAACGCTTCGAGCCAGTAACCTTCCCGGCGTTCCAGGTCCTGTTTTTGCCGCAGCCGGTTTTGCCATTGGGAAAAATCTTTATACTGGATTCGCAGCGGCGCCAATAACCCGCCGAGATAAAAAGCCGTAAAATCCTTTACCAGGACCTCGTGAGAAACACCATCCGATATGATATGATGCATATCTACCATCCAGATACAATTACCCTCAGCCAGATCGATGATCCCTGACCGCATTAACGGCGCCCGGGTTAAATCGAACCGTCTTATAAAATTTCTAACTATATCTTCGCGGTCCTTCGCGTTCTTGGCGGCTAAATATTCCATCTCAAATTCCACATTGTCGTGAATTCTCTGCACCGGCTGGCCGTCGATCATATGAAACGATGTCCTCAAACTTTCATGACGACGGATTAATTCTCGAAAGGCCCGTTCCAATTTCCCGGCAGCGGAAACCGGTATGTCCACCAGGTAAACCCCGGGCATGTTGTACACCGTGTGTCCCTCTTGCATCTGCTGAAGCAGGTACAACCGCTTCTGCGCTGAAGATAACGCATAGTATTCTCTCTTCTCCACCGGCTCCACAGCGGCAAACCTCTCCCTGGAGAGGTTGTTTATATATTCTGCCAGGCCCGCCACAGTGGGGAACTTGAATATTTCTACCAGCGGTACTTTTACCTCCAGTTCCTTAAAAATACGGTTCGATAATGAGGTGGCTTTCAGCGAATGTCCGCCCAGGTCGAAAAAGTTATCCTCGATGCCGATGGAATCCGGTTCCAGCTCGAGAATTTCAGACCATATCCCCGTCAATTTTTTTTCCACCGGGTCCAGGGGCCGCCAATGCCCCGGGACAGCAGAAGACGTACCGGTAATCGATGGGATGTGAAGCAGACTGGAAACAGCATCCAGGTCCCGGTCAGAAAGACCGGCTCGAAGAAAAGGAACCACGGCTGCTAAATCCAGGGGTCCATTAACCGGCTCGAGATTATCGCCGGACTCCCTGGAAATAACCTCCCCCACCTGGTTCATCAACAGGATTTGCCGGTTCGTGCTTTCCCGCGAACCGTCCTTTAAAAAAGCAATCCCGGGGATTTCCTCCAGGTCCTGTCTTGCTGGCATCCGCTTACCCGTTTCCAGCATTTTCGCCGCGATTTCCCCCAGGGTTAATTCTCCCTCGCTTAACACCACCAGGTCCACGTTCTCATCCTGCAAAACAGTTTCATAATCGCTGGTGGCATAAGGACCACCGGCAATTACCGGGACATCGAATCCCCACTCCCGGATCAGGGAGACGGTTTGATGAAAAAAATCCTGGTAATAGGTCAGGGTGCGAATACCGATCACATGCGGTTGAAATTCTTCCAGCAGGGATTTTAACTGCGAATAATCGTCAAAATCAACCCGGGATTTGGCAACTTTACCCCTTACCCGGTTGCCCAACTGCCGGTACAGGTACGTCATTAAATAAAGGAGCCCCAGGGGAGGCTCCACACCGTCGTAAAGTATCTTTTTACCGCTGCTGAAAAACTGGGATAAATCCAGGAGCAGCACCCGTAAAGCATCCTCATCATTATTATCTCCTGCTCCGGCAGGGGAAAAACCGGAAAAATACCCGTGTATTTTTTCATTTAAACCGGGAACCGTTACCACCTCTTCAGGTAAAAATTCCCGCATTCCCAATTCCTCCTCCTTGATGCCGGTAAATTCCAGTAAATCATCAAAACTGTTAATATCCACTGGTAAATAGCTGTCATACTTTTGAACCAATTCATCTTCCGTCAATACCTTCATTTGATAGGGGAGCTTAACCAATAAACGCTCTTTTAAGAGGAAGTAATTGTTAAGGAAATCGGCCTGGCATGTCCGGGCAAACCCCTGGCTGAAAGGCAGGGTTTCGGGTAATTCATGGAAAGCCAGGCTGGCGGAATTGGCAATGGCCTCCGGGGAAATACCATGTTTCACTGCCATTTCCGCCATATCGGTATGGGGATAGATTTTCAACAGGTGCAAATAAGGAAAATCCAGCCATTTGAGGCCCTTGATGAAATCCAGGGTCATAAGGGCCTCTGCTTCGGTTTCCGTGGGGAAGCCGGTCATAAGAAAGAGTCCCAGGATAACCCCGGGATAGGTTTCGCAAAAATATTCGATGCTTTCGCGCAGTTTTTCCAGGTTCATATTTTTTTTAATTAATTTTTGCAGCCGGGGGGAAGCGGTTTCCAGGGCCATGCCCAACGATATTGTCCCCGCTTCTGCCATCAGGTCGATATAATCCCGGGTTAATAGATCGCAGCGCAAACCGTTGGGGAAAAACAACTGCGCTTTTAAACCGTTTTTAATGATGAGTTCAAAAAACCGGCGGCTGTTCCGGGCATTTAAATTAAAAATATCATCCACAAACGCAAAACGCCGCACACCCATGTCATAATAAATTTTCACCTCATCGGCAATATTTTCCGCGGAACGGAACACGTGATGTTTCGGCCAGATTTTATGGCAGTAAAGACAGTTGTAAGGACAGCCGCGCGTGGCCTGGAGGTTTATCGTGCGCCTGGCTTCAGTCAGGCCGATGTAACGGCTATAAGTCTCATAATCCACCAGGCTGCGGTCCGGGAAAGGCAGCGCATCAAAATCCTCGATTTGCGGCCGGGGGGCCGTAAGAAACGGCCGGGATTTACGTTTATCAAGACCCCGCAAACGGGTATAGGAATGCTTCTCAATTTCCAGGGAACGGGTCAACAGGAAAGACACACCAGACTGTTCCAGCCTGTGGATAATATCCCGCGAAGGCAGCCGCGGGTCCAGCGGCACGGGCGCGGCACCGGCTTTTAATACCCCCAGCACGGACGTCACCAGCTCCGCGGAGGGACCTGTCATCACCCCCACCGGGGTTCCGACAGCAACACCTTTCCACCGTAAATATCGCGCCAACCGGTTGGCTTTCCGCTCCAACTCACCGTGGGTAATACCGGCTTCCATTGACCGCGGTTCAGGCAGGTTATCGCGGTCTACCTTGCCGTTGGGCATTAACGGTAACCTCTCCAGTTCCATAAACTTAGGAATCATGTACCGCGGCAGGTATTGACCGATAATACGCTTGATCTCCGCCGCTTCAACGTTATCCGTTACCACGTAGGCCAGTAAATATTTCTCGCCCTGCGGCCCGGTTTTAACCACCACCACACAGTCCTTCACCCCCTGCACAGCCAGTATCTTACTCTCGATTTCGCTTAATTCCACCCGGAATCCCCGCACCTTGACCTGGGAGTCTTTCCTGCCTTTAAGCTCGATGTTACCATCCTCCAGCCAGCGCCCCAGGTCCCCGGAACAATAAAGCCGCCGGTCCGGGGAAAGCAGCGGATGTTTCATTAATTTTTTTTCAGTCAATGCTTTACTATTAATGTATCCTTTGACCTCGCTGCTGCCGGCAATACACAACTCACCCCATACACCGATAGGCACCGGGTTACCATACTCATCCAGGATATATATTTTCGTATTGGCAATGGGTTTCCCCGCCGCCGGCACCGGCGTCTTTACCGCGGCGGCTGCATCAAGCGTATACGACGTTACCACGTGCATCTCCGAAGAACCGTAATGATTGTGCAGCCGGATCCCGGGATTAAGCTCCAGGAACCTCTTTAAACCCGCGGTGATTTTTAACTGCTCCCCCGCGGTGATAATATGTTCCAGGTAGTTCTTGAAGCCCCCCTGCCACCGCGTGGATTCGTTAAATAAAAAGTTCAAATAAGAAAAAGGCAAATATAAAACCTCAATCCGGTGTGAAGCCAGGAACGACATCAAATAATCGATATCCTGCCTCCGGATATCGTCGATCAAATGAACCTCACCCCCGGATACCAGCGTAATCATAATCTCCTGGAAAGAAACACAAAAATTGACCGAGGTAAATTGCAAACATCGCAGGGACGCATCGATGGAAGTTTTCTCCTGCTGCCACTGCACCAGGTTGGTTAGAATCCCATGCGACAACACCGCACCATTGGGGGTGCCGGTGGTGCCCGAGGTATATATCACGTATAATACATCCGCCGGCTGATTCACAACCCCCGGGTTCTCTCCCGGTTCCAGGGAGATTTCTTCCCTGCACTCATGAATGTTTACCATATTTCCTTTATAATCCCGGAACAAATGGGACCGGGTACCATCACTGAGCAATATACCGGCCCCGGCATCCCCCAGCATATGCAAAACCCGCTCTTCAGGGTAATTGGGGTCAATGGCCACATACCCGGCACCGGACTTGACAATCCCCAATATGCCGATGACCATCTCCAGGGAACGGTCCATGGAAAGCCCCACAATATCCCCCGGTCCCACATGAAAACGATTGATCAGGTAAAAGGCCAGTTGATTGGCTTTTTTATTCAATTCGCCGTAGGTCATGTGTTTCACATGGTCTACCACCGCCGCCGCGTCCCGGTTCGTTTCCACCCGGTTCTCGAACATTTCCCGGATACCCTGCTCTGGGAAAGGATGATTCGTCCGGTTGAATTCGTTTACCACTTTTTCATATTCCGCCCGGTCCAGCCAATTCAAACGGGATACAGGCGTTTCCGGGGCTGCCGGTACGTTTTCTACCAGGCACAGGAAATTTTTCGCCAGCCGTTGGGCTGTACCGGGCTCAAATAAATCGCTGTTGTAAGTGATTAACCCAAAAAGACGGTCACCGATTTTATCGATCAAAAAAACCAGGTCAAATACGCTCATGCGATAAGTAAAATCATCCGCGGTAAAGAAATTACCCGGCCTGGTCCCGGCTAAACCGATTTCACCCACTTCCGCGTCTATACCGGTGTGGGCCAGCATGACATTGAACAGGGGAGATTGACTCAAATCCCTGTCCGGCTGCAGTTCCTCCACCAGCAGATCAAAAGGATAATCCTGGTATTTATACCCCTCCAGGGTTTCCTGTTTAACCCCGGTGAGCAATTCCCGGAAACTTTCACCAGGATTTATCGGGATACGAAAAACCAGGGTGTTGACCAGGAACCCCACCATTTCCTGCAATTCCACCTGCTTCCTGCCGGCTGCCGGGGAACCCACTATAATATCAAGCTGCCCACTGAAACGGAACAAAAAAACAGAAAAAATAGCCAATAACCCCATAAAAAGAGTGGCATCATCCTTGAAACACAACTGCTGCAATTTTTGTGTAACGGTTTCGTCCAGCTCAAAGTTAACACTGTCGCCGTTGAACGTTTGCCTTACATTTCGGGGGTGGTCCAGGGGCAGTTCAATGCCGTTGGGCCTGTCTTTGAATTTCTCCAGCCAGTATTTTCCGGATTCGGCATAAATCCCACGCTGCACCAGGGCATTGTGCCATAAGGCATAGTCTTTATACTGGAAACTCAGCGGTTTAAGGGGGTTTTCTTTATCCGTTAGAAATGCGTTATATAGAGCAATGATTTCATTTATTATAATTTCCTGGGACCAGCCGTCCGTAATAATATGATGGATACAAAACATAAGCACCCATTGGTTATCCTCCGGGCTGATGACCTGCAGCCGAAACAAAGGACCCTGTTCCAGGTCAAAGGCAGAGCGGGCAATTTCGGCGTATATTTTTTTCATTTTTTCCTTTGCACCTGCAGTGTCTGAGCGGCGAAGATCAATAGAGTTCAGGTTAAAAAAAAGTTTTTTTAATATTTTCTGTTTGGGTTCCTGGTCTACCTGGATAAAAACCGTACGCAAACTTTCATGACGTTCCACCAGGGTCTGCACCGCCCATTGAAAAACCTGGACATTAAATTCCCCGGCCAGCGCAAAAACATGAGCTAAATTATACGCGAGGGACTCTTCCTCGAATTGACAGATAATCCACAAACGCCGCTGGGCATAAGATAAATCATAATACTCCCTCTCTTCCACCGGCTCCATAGAAAAATATCCCCCGCTTTCCGTTTTCCGGATATACCCTGCCAGCCCGGCAACCGTAGGCACCCGGAAAAATTCCGCTAAAGGTACTTCCACATGAAGTGTTTTGTGGATTTTAGCAGACACGGTCATGGCTTTTAACGAATCGCCCCCCAGCTCGAAAAAATCATCATGAATACCCACGGCCTTAAGACCGAAAAAATCCTGCCAGATACGGGCAAGAACCTGCTGGGTCTCGTTCTCCGGCGCAATGTATGCCGTGCGTAATCCCGGTCTCTCATCTAAGTAAGCGGAACCCCCTGCTTCGCCAAGCTCTTCGGTTAAGCCCGGCTCCGGGTATTCCTGCGTGTGCCACTGTTCCAGCAGAGCCCCCAGGTCCTGGGTGGATACAGCCACCTGGGGCAAGCCGCCGGCCAGGATTCGTTCAAAAACATCCACTCCCTCTTCCGGGAGTATGCCGTCTTTTAACAGCACTCCCGCGTCCCGGCCAGCCTGCCTCACGGCTTCAACCGCCATGCCCACTTCCTGCCACGTATCCCAGTTAATACTGGTATAAAGGCACGAATGTTCAGAACGTACCGAAGATGCATGGGTGCATGTATGGTTATGGGATTTATGCAGGGCAAAGGCATCGAGAAACGCATTGGCCGCCGCATACCCCACCTGGCCAAAGGGCGCCAGGATGGACGATAAAGAAGAACAGAGTACAAAAAAATCCAGGGACCGATCTTTCAACAGGTCATCCAGAACCATGGTTCCTTTGAGTTTGGACGCCAGGATATTATCTGTTCCCTGCCTGGTTCTTCCCTGGATCACCCCTTCATAATCGGCAAGCCCGGCAGCATGGATGACCCCGTTGATCGGCCCGAACCGCTCTTCCGCCTCGCGGACGGCTCGCTGCATTTGTAGATAATCCGCCGCATCCGCTTGCAGTACCAGGACCTCTGTTCCCAGGGTTTTCAGTTCCCGGACCCGGTCCTTCATACTGCTGTCCGCTGCTGCCGGGTCCCTGCGGCCGGTCAGTACCAGCCTGGCACTTACCTGCTTCGCCAGGTGCCGGGCAAGGGTATAACCGATACCGCCCAACCCACCGGTGATAAGGTAAACACCCCTTTGCTTGAGGTCCAGGGTCTTTCTTTCCAGCCGCACCGGTTCAAAAACCTGTACCCACCGGTAAGGTCCTCTTAACGCCACCACCGACCGGGCGCCCGGGGAGATTGCTTCAAACTCCTGTAAAAGCTGCCCGATAAGGTACTCCTCCTGCCGGCTCCCCGGTCCCGGTAAGACGATATCGCAGCTAAAGCAGCCGATATTGGCGTATTCCCGGGGGATGACTTTTACCGCCCCCAGTACCACGGCTTTTTGCGGGTACAGCAGTTCACCGCCCTGCACATCCTGCATGTTGTCGGTGATAACCCCCACTTGAATTCCAGCGGTAATCCCTTTGTTTCCAAACGCCTGCACCAGGTAAAGCAAACTGTAAAAACCCAAATCCGGGAATTGCTCTTCTCCGGGGGCGACCCCCCAGAGATGAAAAACACGGTCAGGAACCTTATGATCAGCCAGTAATTCGTTGATTAATTTAAAGTAATGGTCCGGCTGCGCCGGATCAATAGTATATTGCCTTTCACCGTCTTTTAAAAACGCCTCCCCCGGCCTGACAATGACCGCTTCCTGGTTCTCCCGCTCAAGACGCTTCACCACACCCTCACCCAACCCGCACCCGTCTATAAATACCAACCATTTGTAATGCCTCCGGCGGCCAGGGGGCCAGGCCAGGGAACGGGTCCATTGGGGTACATAAAACCATTCCGCCGGTTCCGGGTTTTTATCCAATGCAGTTCTTTTTAATAACTGCTCAATCCCACCTTTTAAAAACTCTTTAGGAAACGGGAAACGCCGGCGCTCAAACGGATACGCCGGCAGCGATACCCGCTGCCGCTGCTCTCCACCATGAAATTCCTTCCAATCCAATTCGACACCATTCAGCCATAACAGCCCGATCTTACTCAACAGGAAACGAATCTCCGGTACTTCTTCCCGGGGATGCCTGACCAGGTCGATAACCGGGTGAAAGTCTTTTTTATGCCCATGCTGCCGGACAAAAGTACCCAGGGTTTTCCCCGGACCCACTTCAATAAAAAGAGCATCTGGATTTTTCAGCAGCGTTTCCAGTCCCTGCGCAAAGCAGACCTTTTCCCGTAATTGGGCCGCCCAATACGCCGGCTCAACAGCCTGTCCCTCCGTAACCCAATCCCCGGTTATATTCGATATATATGGAATTGCCGGGGCATTTAAAACCACCCCGGCCACTTTAGCTTCAAAAGGCTCTAAAACCGGGTCCATGCTCGAAGAATGAAACGCATGAGACGTATGAAGCAAACGGCAGCGATAACCCTTTTCTTCCAGTTCTTTTTTAAAGGCTTCAACGGCTGCAAAAGGACCGGAAACCACACACAAAGAAGAACTATTCACCGCAGCCAGGGATAATTCATGACTTAACATGGATTCTAATTCCGCTTCAGGGAGCGGGACACTCAGCATTGCACCAGCTGGCATCTGCTGCATGAGTTTACCCCGTAATGCCACAAGCTTTAAAGCGTTTTCCAGGGAAAAAACCCCGGCTAAACAGGCCGCCGTATACTCGCCGATGCTGTGGCCGATCATGGCATAAGGCTTGATTCCCCATTTCATCAATAATTTCGCCAGGACGTATTCAAAGACAAATAACACCGGTTGGGTCACTTCGGTTCCGTTGATGTCAGGTGACGGATGAACTCCTTGTTCTTCGCGTTCCTTCGCGTTCCTCGCGGCTTCTTTCAAAGGATAAAGAATTTCTTTTATATCATACCCCATGATGGGTGTTAAAATATGAAAACAGCGGTCCATCTCTTCACGGAATCCCGGTTCGCTTTCATAAAGCTCACGGCCCATGTCCACATACTGGGAACCCTGGCCCGGGAACATAAACACCACTTTTTTTTCTCCTGGTGCCTTTGCATTATATACCTGCACGCCGGACAACGGCACCGGCGACGATAACGCCCGGGCAGCTTCATCCGGGGTCGAGCATACCAGCATTTTCCGGTGCTCAAAATGCTTCCTGCCCGCTTGCAGCGTATAAGCAGCATCGGCAAAGTTAATATCCGGGTGCCTGTCTAAATAAGCAGATAAATTTTGCCCCTGCTTTTCCAGGGCGGCCCCATTCCTGGCGGACAATAGAATTAATCGATATTCCCGGTCGCTCTTATTGTCGTCGATAACAGGGGCTTCCTCTAATACCACATGGGCATTGGTGCCGCCGATGCCAAAGGAACTGACCCCGGCCCTCAAAGGCATGCCGGCACTGCCCCGCTCCCACCCGGTTAATTCGCTGTTCACATAAAACGGACTGTCCCCAAAATCAATCTTCGGGTTCGGGGTTTCAAAATGTAAACTGGGGGGAATAACACCATGCTTTAATATTAATACGGTTTTAATAAATCCCGCGATTCCCGCGGCAGTATCCAGGTGACCGATGTTGGTCTTCACCGACCCGATCCGGCAAAAATGCTGCTTTTCCGTATCGAATGCCAATTTCAGGGCCTCGATTTCCACCGGGTCACCCAACACGGTCCCGGTACCATGAACCTCGATATAACCGATGGTTTCCGGCTCCACTTCCGCCGTATACAGGGCCGCGCTGATTACCTCTACCTGACCTTCGATACCCGGCGCGGTAAATCCTACTTTACGAAAACCATCATTATTAACGGCCGAACCTTTTACCAAAGCATAAATATGATCCCCCTGTTCCACCGCGTCTTCAAATGACTTTAATAACACCACCCCTACCCCTTCCCCGCTCGCCGTTCCCCGCGCTTTTGCATCGAAAGCCCGGCAGTGACCGTCCGGCGACATTACCATGCCCTCTTCATAAACATAACCGGTTTTCCCCGGTACAGAAAGACATACGCCGCCTGCCAGCGCCATTTCACATTCCCCGCTCAACAGCGCCTGGACTGCCAGGTGAACCGCCACCAGGGACGTTGAACAGCTAGTGTGCAGCGTTAAACCAGGACCTTTTAAATTAAGCTTATACGATACCTGCAAACACAAATAATCTTTATCATTAAAGTGGACCAGGGAAAACGAATCCATATCTTTATTATTGCCTGACAATAAAGTCGCCGCTTCCCATTTGAAATGGGAGGATGCACCGGCATACAAACCAATACGGCCCGGATAAACCCCGGGCTCATACCCCGCATCTTCCAGTGCTTCCCATACCGTTTCATAAAATACCCGCATTTGTGGGTCCATGACTTGCGCTTCCCCGGCCATATAACCGAAAAAACCGGCATCAAAATATTCGCTGTCCTGCAGCACCCCTTTCGCATTTACATAATTGGGGTTCTTTACCAGCGCCGGATTTTCCCCGGCTTGCTCCAGCTCTTGCCCAGAAAAAAAACATATGGATTCCACGCCATTTTTTAGATTATCCCAGAATTCAGCGATATCTTTCGCACCGGGAAACCTGCCGGCCATACCGATAACTGCAATCTCCAATCCTGTCCTGTCTTTTTCTTTATTTATCTCTACCATTTTTTACTCCTCTCCCGATTTTCCTTCTTTTTTGCAATTTTTGTTTTCCTCTATCGATGGCGCTAAATATTTGCTTTTTTTTATCGGACAATTTCTCCGCTTCACCATCCAGGTACACGGCCAGCGACCGGATAGTGGGATACCTGAATAAAAGAAGCACAGGTATATCCGCTTTAAATGTCTCGTTCAACCGGTAACCCAGATGAATAATATCCAGGGAATTGCCGCCCATTTCAAAGAAATTATCTTCCACCCCTACACGGTCCAATTCCAGCACCTCTTTCCAGACCGCTGCCATGATCTTTTCCCGGTCGCTGCCCGGGGTTACATAAGTGCCGCCTTCCCTTATTCCCGGCGGGGGTAACCGCTTCCGGTCCAATTTACCATTCGGGCCAAGCGGCATTCTATCCAACGGCACAAAATACGCGGGTATCATATAACCCGGTAGCCGCCGGGCCAGGTAAGCCCTCAGCTCCGAAACCACCGGTCCTTCTCCCGCTGTAAAATAAGCACATAAATAGTTTTCCCCGCTTTTCTTCCGGCCGTGAACCACCACCGTCTCTTTTATCCCTTCATAACCTGATAATTGGCTCTCTATCTCGCCCAATTCGATCCGGAACCCCCTGATCTTAACCTGGAAATCAACCCTGCCCAAAAACTCGATGTTACCATCCGGCAGCCACCGGGCCAGGTCGCCGGTGCGGTAGGAGCTATAGGTCCTATAGGACCTATAGGACTCATAGGAGAGAGAGCAAAACCTTTCTGCGGTTAACTCCGGGCGGTTCAAATAGCCCCGGGCAATTCCTTCTCCGCTAATCCAGAGCTCGCCTTTTACACCAACCGGGACCGGGTTTAAACCCCTGTCCAGGATATAAACCCGGTAATTCATTAAAGGCATGCCAATAGGAATAGAGTCTCCCACCTCCCGGTCCGCACATTCATACAGCGTGGTATTAATGGTACCCTCGGTCGGACCATAGCTGTTTATCACTTTACCGGCAATAATGACCTCTTTTATACGCCGGTAAAGGTCCCCGGTTAAAACCTCTCCCCCTACGAATAAATACTTAACATGTATTTGTTTATCTTTTAAACCGTTTAACAACACGCTCAAATGACAGGGAACCACATCGAAAACATCGATTCGATTATCAATAATAAATTGCCGGAACTTCATTGGGTCAACATTGACCTCATCAGGCACTAAAAATAACTTTGCACCCGTGAATAATACTAAAAAAATATGCATGATCGATACATCAAAAATAAACGGCGCAATCAGCATATCATGAAGCGAAGCATCAAAATCAAAGGCTTTCCTGAGGGCAAACACCTGGTTGACTAGGCTGTCGTGCCGGATCATAACCCCTTTGGGCTTGCCCGTAGAACCGGAAGTATAGATGAGGTAGCATAGGTGAGTAGGGTGAGTAAGGTGAGTAGGTTCCTTACTCAACCCACTTACCTCATTCAACTCACTCAACAAAATCTTCGCACCGCTGTCGGCCAGCATGTATTGTTTCCGCTCTTCCGGGTAATCCGGGTCGATAGGCAAATAAGCACCGCCAGCCTTTAAAATCCCTAAAATTCCAATAATCATCTCAATGGAACGGTCCGACATCATGGCAATAATATCGTCCGCCAGGACACCTCTTTCTCTTAAAATCTCAGCTATTTGATTGGCCTTTTCATTTAATACCCTGTAAATGATGTGTATCTTTTCTTTCTTGCCAACTGCCAACTGCCCACTGCCAACTAAAGCGACGCCGTCAGGCGTTTTTCCCGCCTGTTCTTCGAATAATTCATGAACGGTCTTATTTTGGGGATAACCGGCCCGGGTATCGTTAAAATCAACCAATACCTGCTGTTTTTCTTTTTCCGACAGGATGTCCAGGGAACGGATGCTTCTACCGGGATTTTCCAGGATGGATAACACCAGTCTTTGCAAATAACCGGTAAATCGTTGAACCGTTTCCGGTTTAAACAATGTTATCCGGTATTCCACGGTAAATTGCAGGATATCCCCGGCATCTATCCCGGTCAGGGTCCAATCGAAATGAGCGGTTTTGTTCTCCAGGGGGTGGGGTTTTAGTTTCAAACCGGGAATCTCCATTTCACTGGTGTTCCCGGTCATCTCGATATCATGAAAGGCAAACATGACATCGAAAAGTGGATTCCTGCCGGTATCCCTGTTTTTCACTGTTTTCTCCACCAGTTCTTCAAAGGGGTATTCCTGGTTTTCAAAAGCTTCCAGGACGTTTTGTTTTAATTCTCCTAAAAAGGTGGTAAAGGTTTTCTCGTCTATGGGGGAGTTTCGCAGCGCCAGGGTATTGACAAACATACCGATGATATCCCGGAGGTCGGCATGACGCCGGCCAGCTAAAGGGGTACCGATGACAATATCCCGGTCCCCGCTCAATTTCGACAAAAACACATAAAAAATCGCCAACAATACCATATACAGGGTAACGTCTTCTCTTAATGCCAGTTCCCGCAGCGCCCGGACCTGTTCTTTCTCCATCTCAAAACTTACAACAGCACCCGCGAAATCCTGTACTGCCGGCCTGCCGTAATCCAGGGGGAAATCCAGTACCGGTATTTCGTCTGCAAATCGATTCAACCAGTACTGTTTCTGTTGTTTTACTGCTTCCTTTTCTTTTTTACTACACAGCCATTCCACGTAATCTTTATACCGGAGTCGGAGTACCGGTAGTTCCAGCCCCCGGCTCAACGCCATAAACTCCTTTATTAGTATACCTTCCGAGATACCGTCGGAAATAATATGATGCATGTCCATCATGAAAAGATGTTCCCGGTCATCGAGCCTTATCAATCCCACCCGCAGTAAAGGTGCCCGCGATAAATCAAAAGGACGAAGGAAAGTGGCTAACTCATAATACTCAATCTCAAATTCCACATCCTCATGAATTCGCTGGACCGGTTCGCCGGCGAGCATTTCAAACGAGGTCCTAAAACTCTCATGCCTGCGGATTAACCGGCGGAAAGTCTCCTCCAGCCGTTCCCTGCTCAATTCTCCTTCCATGAGCGCAGTCTGCGGCAAATTATAACCGACATTGGTTTTATCCATTTCCTGGATAATATACAATCGTTTTTGCGGCGGAGAGAGAGGATAATATTCCTTTTGCTCCGCCGGGAGTATGGAAATAAATCGTTCTTGCGCGGCCCCGGCAATGTATTCCCCCAATTCTTGTATCGTGGGCTTGCTAAATATGGTTTCCAGGGGTACATCGATATTAAACGCTTTGTGTATCCGGGATACCACTGCAAAAGCTTTTAACGAATGGCCGCCCAGCTCGAAAAAGTCGGCGCCTGTACTGATCTTATCTTTCTCCATGGATAATATTTCAGACCAGAGGACTACCAGCATCTCCTCGATATCATTAACCGGTGCCGTATATCTCGCCGCTCCTTCAACCGCTTCAAGGTCAGGTTCCGGCAGCGCCTTACGGTCCGGTTTCCCATTGGGAGTTAAGGGAATTCTCTCCAGGGGAATCATATACGCAGGAATCATGTAGTCAGGCAAACGCCGGGAAAGTTTTTCCCGAAGACCAGGATATTCCACCCTGCCTTCGGAAACGATATATGCACAAAGATAGTCTTGCCCGGCTCCATCCTGCCTGGCTAAAACCACCGCGTCTTTTATTCTTTCCAGTTTCAACAATTCACTCTCGATTTCCCCTAATTCCACGCGAAATCCCCTGATTTTGACCTGGTGGTCCTTCCTGCCGATAAATTCAATATTACCGTCCGGCAGCCAACGACACAGGTCTCCGGTTTTATAGGTTTTTTTAGAAGAAATATAGGACCTATAGGACCTATAAGACCTATTGGAAACTAAAAGAAATTTTTCTGCGGTTAATTCCGGCCGGTTTAAATAACCCCGGCCTACCAGAACGCCGCTTATAAATAATTCCCCGGATACACCCACGGGCTGCAGGTAACCGGCCGCATCTACTATATAAAGCCGGCTGTTCATGATGGGCCTGCCAATAGGAGGAAGCATGGGAATTTCAGCCCCGGGTTCCAGGGTTAAGGTTGTGGCCGCATGGGTCTCGGACGGTCCATAATGATTGTGCAAATAAATCTCGTTTTTCACCAGGTAATTTCTGAATCTCTCATTAACAATCACCTGCTCACCAGCAGTAACAATGTGCTTTACACAGGACGGAATAAGGGCCAAAAATTCCTCCTCACCGGCGATGAATTTTAAAAATGATGCCGGCAAAAACAGCGTTTTGATCCGACATTCCCCCACCACCTTAAACAACTGATGCAAATTATCCCGGATTTCCCGGCTTACTACCAGGAGCTTTCCACCCCGGGTCAGGGTGGTGGCTATCTCCTGGAAAGACACATCAAAACTAATCGTGGCAAACTGCAGCACACTGCTGAAATCAATGCAGGTATATCGATGCTGAAATTTTACCAGGTTGACGGCGGTTCCATGCTCCAACATCACCGCTTTGGGCTTACCTGTCGAACCCGACGTGTAAATGACATAAACTAGATTTCCTGGATGATGAGTGACGAATTGGTTCGATGAATGATGAATAAGGTGCCCTTCGGGCAAATTGGTTAATAAAATCTTCGCACCGCTGTCGGCTAACATGTATTGTTTTCTTTCTTCCGGGTAAGCCGGATCAATGGGCAAATACGCGGCGCCCGCTTTTAATATACCCAATATACCGATGACCATCTCAATCGAACGCTCGATCATTATACCGATAATATCGTCCGCCAGGACGCCTTTTTCTCTTAAAAACCCTGCCAACTGCCCGGATTTTTCATTCAATTCTCTGAATGTAATGGAGATATTTCCATGCATCCATACATCCATGCATCCATGCCCAACTACAGCAACGCTGTCAGGCGTCTTTTCTACCTGTTCTTCAAATAATTGCTGAATGGTTCCCCCTGTTGAATAATCGGCAGCGGTTCGATTAAAATCTTCCATTATCCGGCGTTTTTCGTTTTCGGTGATCATTTCGATTTCAGCCAGAGTTAGACAACTATCGCCGTCCCCCTGCCGGGCTGCCGCGATAACCTGGTCAATGACATAATGCAAATGATCTCCCACCCTTTTTATAAATTCCCGGTCATAGACCCGGGCATTGTAGTTAAACCTCAGCTCCAGGCATTTCCCGGGGATGATAATAATATTAAAGGAATAATTTGTTTGCTCATAGATTTCCACGTTTTCCACACGAAAACCCGGACCGCTGTGAAGAATACGCTCGCGGACGGGGTAATTCTCAAATACCATTATATGATCGATTAAATCTCCCCTTGATAATGCGTTTGCCTGTATGTCTGCCAATGGTAAATATTCATACTTCCGGGAAGATATGGCATCATCCTGCACGGTTCGTAATAATTGAAAAAAATCCTGTTGTTCCGTGTTGTTTATGCGAATTCGCACGGGAACGGTATTGACAAAGAGGCCCACCAGGTTTTCAATGCCTTTAATTTCCGCTGGCCGGTCGGATACCACTGCCCCAAACACCACATCAGGGGTATTGTTATACCTTTGCAGTAACAATGCCCACAAAACCCGGAACACGGTGCTCAGGGTTACGCGAAGGGCCGCGGCAAGCCCGGTTAACTGCGATGTTCGAGTTTCATCCATGACCCGGGAATACTCTTCCACTTCATACCCGGGTTTATGATCATCGCTGCCGGACAACCCGCAGGTCCGGTGCACACCTGTCGAACCTTCATATCCTTCCAGGTATTCCTGCCAGTACCTGAGCCCGGCCTCTGTGTCCTGCTTCTCCAGCCAGCGGATATATTCCCGGTAAGGAGTTACCTCTTCCGGCTCGATGGGTTCTCCTTCTTTCAGACAGCCGTAAAACCGCACCAGGTCCTCATAGACAACAGCGGAACACCAGCCGTCCATGATAATGTGATGAGAGCTTAACAGGATCGTATACGAGTCCTCCCCGGTGCGAAACAGGGACAGTTTCATCAGCATATCGCGGGTTAAATCAAACCCTTGCTCCCATTCGTCTTTCCTGTATTTTTCCAGGAAGGCATCTCTTTGCGAAGCACTTAACCGGGAAATATCTTCGTAATGAATTCGCACCTGCCTGGATTTTAATACGATTTGAAGGGGTTTATCCAGTTTTTCATAAACAAAATTCGTCCGTAACACATCGTATCGTTCCACCAACTTATTAAAACTTTTCTCCAGGAGGTCTTCGCGGATTTCTCCTTTCAGGCTAAGCTTAAATTGCTCGAAATAGGCATGGGAGTTTTTATCTTTTAACGTATGGTAAAACATACCGCTTTGCATGGGACTCAGGGGATAGAGGGACTGGATTTCCGCATGGTTCAAAATCATTGAGAAGTCTTCCAGGGAGATTTTATTGTACCCCAGGTCCGAAGGAGTGAGTTCTTTCTTTTCCCGGGCCGCACAATGCCGGATTACCTGTACCAGGTGAAATTTATAACGCTCAGCCAGTTCCCGGACTTGCTCCTTTCTAAA
This sequence comes from Candidatus Aminicenantota bacterium, assembly GCA_011772425.1. Lineage (GTDB taxonomy): Bacteria > Acidobacteriota > Aminicenantia > UBA2199 > UBA2199 > JAKAGC01. The sequence continues at coordinate 12,999 of WVZO01000578.1, read as the reverse complement.
CCGGTATTTGTTAAAACCGATGGATAGATACAATCGGCCGTTCTTCAATATACCGTTAATATCCAGTGCATACCGGTTCTCCCATTCCGGGCTTACATTCTGGCCGCTGTTTATCCAGGAGAATCCAAATAAATCCCGGTCTTCGGGTACCAGGTCCACCTGCCCTAAATAATTAAAACTGACGTCAGGATCACTTTTAGTAAAAAGTTTTGCGGGGTCCAGGGGCGGTTTTTCAAAAGAGCCCCTGGCCGCCGGAGGCAAAATAGAGACTAAATATTTTAAAATGCCATAATTGATTCCTTTATTGGGGACTCGCCTCAGTGTCTCTTTTACGTTTTTAACGGCATAAGAAAGGTCCTGGAATCGCTGCATATCCAGCACCACGGGGTATTGGGCGGTGAACCAGCCCACGGTGCGGCTGATATCTACACCTTCGATAACGGGTTCCCTGCCGTGCCCTTCCAGGTTGATGCATACCTTCTCCACTCCTACCCATTCCCGGAGGGCAAGTCCCAGGCCGGTCAACAATATATCGTTAATTTCCGTATTATAGGTCCAATTCGCTTTTCGCAGCAAGCACTCCGTGTCTTCTTGCTCCAGGATTACTTCCAGGGTCTCCAGGAATTTATTCTTTTGCAAGTTCCTGCCGGTTTCCCGGTTCGCGGGCAAAGGCTCTGCCTGCGCCATTTCATCATGAACGGCCTGCCAATACTCCAGCTCGTTTAAAACCCCCCGGCCCTTATTCTCACTATCATTGCGGGCATATCCGGTTAACTCCCGCGCCCAGTGCCGGAACGAATCGGTTTTCTCCGGGAACTTTATTTCTTCACCGCGTATTGCCCGGGTGTATCCCGCAGCCAGGTCTTCCAGCAGGATCCGCCACGAAACCCCATCCACCACCAGGTGATGAATAACCATTAATAAATGATCTCCCTGTGATGTTTTAAACAGGACTGTTTTCATGAGCGGCCCTGTTTTTAAATCGATTCCCTGCTGGACCCTGTCAACCTCTACCGCGATGTTTTTTTCAATATCCGTTTTATTTCCGGAAAAATCCATAACCTCGAAATCGAACAATTTTCCATTGATTCCCCGATTCACCTGGATAATGCCTTTTTCATTAATCTCATATACCATTCTCAGGGCATCATGATGAATCGCGATTTTTGTCAATACCCTTTTCAAACTATCTTCGGCAAATCCCTGCGCGCGATACAATACGACCGCCTGGTTAAAATGCTCCTTGCAATTACAGTCAGACCGGAAAAACCAATGCTGGATAGGCGTTAATTCTACCTGCCCTTCAACTATTTCCTGTGGGATGCTTCGTTCTATCCGGGTGACGGTTTTACTTAATGTTTTAATCGTGGAATTTAAAAACAATTGGTTAATTCCAAGGCCCAGTCCATGTGTTCTCAGCCGGGCAGCCACCTGGATGGCTTTAATGGAATCACCGCCGATTTCAAAAAAATTGTCGTTAATGCCGATTCCCCGGTATCCCAGGACCTCCTGCCATACGTCTAACAATTTTTCTTCCACATAACCCCGGGGGGCTTCATAATTCTCTGCCGCGGTGCCAATTCCAGGTCCCGGCAGTGCCTTTTTATCGATCTTACCGCCGGGCGTCAGGGGAATGGTTTCCAATTGCATAAAATAAGCCGGTATCATGTATGCCGGTAAATATTTTGTCAAATACTCTCTCAGGTGCGCTGCGGATAATTTAACCCCGGCTGCGAAATAAACACACAAATCCGTTTCCCTTGCCGATACAACCACAGCATGCATATCTTTATGCTTCGCCAGATGACTTTCAATCTCACCCAATTCGATACGATAACCCCTGATTTTGATCTGGTTATCGATCCTGCCTATAAATTCGATGTTCCCATCCGGCAGCCACCGGCCCAGGTCGCCGGTTTTGTAGAAGAAGCTCATAGCTGATAGCTCATAGCTCATAGGAAGCTCTCCAGAACTGCTTGCTTTCTTCTCCCTCCTATCAGCTATGAGCCATGAGCTATGAGCTAAAACAAACTTTTGATTAGTTAATTCCGGGTTGTTTAAATAACCGCGGGTCACACCCGGTCCACTAATATATAATTCCCCTGTAACCCCCACCGGCTGAAAATTACCGGCTTTATCCATTATATAAACCCGGTAATTGGCAATGGGCTTGCCAATGGGGACACTGTCCCCTATTTTTTCGTCACAGCAATAATAAGTGGCACATATGGTGGCTTCCGTAGGTCCATACGTGTTGTATACCCTGCCGATGGCTAAAAGATTGCCGATGTACCGATATTTCAATACATCACCACCACTGATAAATACATAGGGACGAATGAAACGCGGCCGTAACATATTACGACGGTTCAATTCATTTAAAAGCAGCGGCGAACAATCAAGAATATTAACATCATGCTTGACTATTAATTCCACCAGCCGGTCCACGTCCCGGACCTCTTCCCTGCCGGCAATAACCACCCGGCCTCCCTTGAGCAAAAGCGGGTAAACCTCCTCACCAAAAGCATCAAACGAATACGATGCCTGCTGCAGCATCACATCCCCGGGACTGATCCGGAACTCCCGGTCAAAAGCCCATAAATAAGCAACCAGACTGCAATGCTCTACCATCACACCCCTGGGCCGCCCCGTAGAACCGGACGTGTAGATGACATAGGCAAGATGATTATTTGCCGGATAGGACATATAGGACAAATGGGACACATGGGAAAGAGCGGTTATTTCATTCGCGGTAATAAATAATTTCACACCGCTGTCGGCCAACATGTATTGTTTTCGCTCTTCCGGGTATTCTTCGTCAATGGGTAAATAGGCGCCGCCAGCTTTTAAAATCCCTAAAATCCCAATAATCATTTCAATAGACCGATCCAACATAATGGCAATAATATCGTCCGCCAGGACACCTTTTTCTTTTAATAAATTTGCCACTTGACCGGCTTTTTTATTCAATTCTCTGAATGTAATGGAGATATTTCCATGCATCCCTGCATCCATGCATCCATGCCCAACTACAGCAGCGCCGTCAGGCGCCTTCTCCGCCTGCTCTTCGAATAATTCATGGATAGTCCTATTTTGAGGATAATCGGCCCGGGTATCGTTAAATTCATTTAGAATTTGCTGCTTTTCCTCTTCGGTGATGATGCGAATGTCGCGCTCGAATAGGCCGGGATTCGCTGCTACCTGCTTCAATACGTGGACCAGGTGATTGCCGTACCGTTCCACCAGGTCCCGCTCATATACCCGGGCATTATAACTAAACGTTATTGTCAAACACTCTGCCGGGACAATCACGATGTCAAAATGATAACCGGTTTGCTCGAAGATTTCCAGGTTTTCCACGCTAAATCCCGTGCCGGTGCCGCGGCTGATATCGATTACCCGCTTCTCAAGCGGGTAATTTTCAAACACCATGATATGATCGATTAAATCTTGCTTTAAAAACGAATGGGACTGGATTTCCGCCAGCGGTAAGTATTCATAAGACTTTGCCGCTGCCGCTTGCGCCTGCAATTCCTCCAGTAATCGAAAAAAACGCCGGTGCCCATTTGCCGTGACTCTTACCGGGACCGTGTTGATAAACAACCCCACCATGGTTTCGATTCCTTCCACATCCGCAGGACGGCCGGATACCACGGCCCCGAAAACCACATCACCGGTATTGTTGTAACCCCGCAGCAGTATTCCCCATACCGCCTGGAACAACGTATTCAGGGTGACGCGATTCGCCCGGACCACTGTGTTTAAACCAACGCTTAACTCCCTGTCCAGCTTGATCATATGCTTTTCCAAACAATATTTCACCTCTTCCGGCGGCTTTTTGCACCCCGGCAATACGGCAGGTACTTCATAACCTTCAAGATATTTTTGCCAATAATTCAACCCCTCTTGCTTATCCTGCCGCTCCAGCCATTTAATATAATCCACATACCTGTTGATATTAACGGGCACCAATTCCAACGGCCCGGCCTCACCCCGGACCAGTAACCGGTATAAACGGATAAATTCACCGTATATTATTCCCAAACACCACCCATCCATCAAAATATGATGAAAACTCCATACCAGTCGATACGCATCTTCCCCGGTCTTTAATAAAGACACCCTGATCAACATATCATTTCCTAAATCAAACCCCCTGTCCCGGTCCCTGAGCCTGAACGCCTCCAGGTACTGCTCCTGTTCTCTATCACCCAGGCGGGAAATGTCTTCAAAATGGATTTTCCCCTCCCGCTGTTTCAAAACGATTTGCACGGGCCGGTCCGGGTTTTCGTGATAGAATACGGTTCGTAAAACTTCATACTCCCGGACCAGCCGGTTGAAACCCTTCTCCAGCAGGTCCTTATCGATGGGCCCCCTTATCGATATTACCGCCTGTTCAAAATAAGCGGCGGAATCTTTATGCGCCAGCCAATGAAACAACATTCCCGCCTGCATGGGGGTTAATGCATATATATCTTCAATATCGCCTTTTTCCCGGGTCAATGCCTCTAATTGCACAATGGACAGATAAGGATAGGTGAAATCCGAGGGCGTTCGTTCCGGTTTCTCTTTCTGAGTGCAGTGATCAATGATCTTTACCAGGTTCACCCGATAAAAATCCGCTAATTTTTCAATACTGCTTCTCCTGTATTCATACCGGTTAAAGGAAAATTCCAGGACCAATTCTCCGTTTTCCTTAATCATGCCGTTGATGTCCACGGCATATTTGAACTCCCTTCCAGGACTCACCGGGTTTCCCGTTTTCAAGGGAGAGCGTTGAAATATGTCGCTGTGTCTCCCCCATTCCTGACCCAATTGCCCCAGGTAGTTGAAACTGATTTCAGGCTGACAGCGCAATTGAACCCCTTTTCGTTTATCCCCGGGGGTTAGATACTTCAAAATACCGTAACCAATGCCCCTGTCAGGGATGCGTCTCAATGTTTCTTTAATATGTTTAATCACATGGGGTAAACCGGAAACCCGGCTTATATCCAGCAAAACAGGATATAAACCGGTAAACCAGCCCACGGTGCGGCTGATATCCATATCGTTGATGATCTCTTCCCGGCCGTGGCTTTCTAGGGCAATGAGCACTCTAGCGGATGTGCACCAATCCCTGACTGCCAGGGCCAGGGCCGTCAGCAGGATGTCGTTTATCTCCGTCCCATAAGCGCGGTGCACATCCCTTAATAAGGCCCGGGTTTGCCTGGCGTCCAGGTCCATTCCAACAATGACACTGTTTTTCACCTTCCTGTGGTGCCGGGAAATTTCAAAATCCCCGGGTAAAGCCGGTACTTCCACTTCCTCTATTTGTTTCCAGAAGTCCAGCTCCTTTAATAACTTATCGCTTCCTCCATATGCCGCTAATTTCTGCGCCCAATCCTTAAACGCATCTGTTTTCTGCTGAAAACATATGGCTTCTCCGTTTAAGACCTGCCGGTACCCCCCGGCAAAGTCCTCCAATAATATACGCCAGGAAACACCATCGATTACCAGGTGGTGAATAACGATCAACAGGTGATCGCCCCTGTTTGTTTTAAACAACCCCAGGTGAACCAATGGTCCTGTGGTTAAATTAATTCCCCGTTGTATGCGGCCGGCTTCCTTATCTATCTCCGCATCGATCCCCACGTTTATGACTTCCAGGTGAAATAACTTCCCTTGCGTTCCCCTGTTCTCCTGGATTACCCTGCCGGATTCAAACCGGTATACCATGCGCAGCGCATCATGGTGTTCCGCTATTTTCCCGAATACCTCAGCAACAACCGCTTCATCGAACCCGTTTTCCCTGTAGAGCATCACCGCCTGGTTAAAATGAAAACGGTCGACAGGGTCGGTTTCGAAAAACCACCGCTGGATAGGTGTTAAAGGGACCTCCCCTGTCACCGGCCCCTGATCGATTTTACGCGCCGTGGGTTTAATGTGTTTGCCCAACCGTTTGATGACGGGGTTAAGAAACAGGTCCCTGATTTCCATTTTCAGACCATGCTTTTGCAGCCGCGAGGAAACCTGGACCGCTTTTATCGAATCGCCGCCCAATTCAAAAAAATTATCCCGAATACCGATCCCCCGGACTCCCAGGACCTCCTGCCATACGTCTACCAATTTTTTTTCGACATCGCTGCCCGGGGCTTCATAATTTTCAACCGCGGCTCCGGTCCCGGGTTCCGGCAGTGCCTTTTTATCGATCTTACCATTGGGGGTCAACGGGATCGTTTCCAATTGCACAAAATAAGACGGTATCATATAATCCGGTAAATACCTTGCTAAATATTCCCTCAAACCAGAGACGGATAATTCAATGCCTGCAATGAAATAAGCACACAAATTCATTTCATTTACCGACACCACTGCGGCCCGGATGTTCTCGTGTTTTAAGAGACAACTCTCGATCTCCCCCAACTCGATACGATACCCCCTGATTTTAACCTGGTTATCGATCCTGCCGATAAATTCGATGTTCCCATCCGGCAGCCACCGGGCTATATCACCGGTTTTGTAGAAGAAGCTCATAGCTGATAGCTCATAGCTCATAGGAAGCTCTCCAGGACTGCTTGCTTTCTTCTCCCTCCTATCAGCTATGAGCCATGAGCTGTGAGCTAAAACAAACTTTTGTTTAGTTAACTCTGGGTTGTTTAAATAGCCCCTGGCCAGCCCGTCCCCGGCGATGCACAACTCGCCCGGAACACCTACCGGTACCAGGTGATCATGTCTATCCAGCAGCACAATCTGCGTGTTGGCTAAGGGACCACCAATGGGTACCCGGCTGCCTTCGGGTTCATGGGATTCATATTTATAGGCGGCGGCACATATGGTGGCCTCGGTGGGACCGTAACCATTGATAATTTGCAGCAAAGGATTCAACACCATATATTCTTCCAGTATATCATCCTTGATGGGTTCCACCCCTACCAGCATTTTATTCAATGCAATCCCGGCCCCGGAGCGCTTGAGATGCTCACAGACATCTTTCAATAACCCGGGGGGAATATAAGCAAAAGTAATGGAATGCTTCACTATCGCTTTTGCCAATTCCCCGGGATCGAAAATCTTCTCAGGGGGCAGCACCACAACACGGGCACCAAATACCAGTGGCATGAATATCTCACACACACTCACATCAAAACAAAAATTGGTCAAACATAAACAATTGTCCGAAGGACCGAAATCACAATTGTAATCCCGGTACATGGAGTAAATAAAGTTCACCGGCGATACATGCCGGACCATCACGCCCTTTGGCCGGCCCATCGAACCTGAAGTGTATAAGACATAAGATAAATGACTTGAATGATGAGTGATGAGTGACGAATGGTGAAAATGGTGTCCTTCGGACAAATTTGTTAATAATATCTTCGCACCGCTGTCGGCCAGCATGTATTGCTTCCGCTCCTCCGGGTATTCCGGGTCTATCGGTAAATAGGCGCCGCCTGCCTTTAAAATCCCTAAAATTCCAATAATCATTTCAAGGGAACGCTCCATCATAACTGCAATAATATCGTCCGCCAGGACACCTTTTTCTCTTAAAATTTCAGCCAGTTGATTGGCCTTTTCATTTAATACCCTGTAAATGATGTGCATCTTTTCTTTCTTGCCAACTGCCCCCTTATCGGTTGGGGGTGCCACCCCCTGCCAACTGCCAACTAAAGCGACACCGTCAGGTGTCTCAGCCGCTTGCTCCTCAAATAATTGCTGAAGGGTTTTATCCCTGGGATATTCCGCTGCGGTATTATTAAAATCAAACAGGAGCGTTTTTTTCTCTTCTTCCGTTAAAATTTCTATATCGGATACCGCTTTGCCGGGATTTTCTACCACATCTTCTATAATACGCCGGAGATGACAGGATAACCGTTTAATGCTTTCTTCTTCAAAGAGTTCCCTATTATAAGTAAAAATGAATTCAATATCATTAAAAACCGTTATGCCGACGGCTAAATCATAGTGGGTTGCTTCAATTAGGGAATACGAATCCACGGTTAGTTTACCGTCACCCGTTTTTTTCATTAAATGAAGGTCTAAGGGATAATTCTCTATGGTCACCAGGGTATCGAAAAGTTCTTCGTTATGTTCGATCTCGCTGCACTCTCTTATTTTCGCCGGGGAAACGGTTTCATATGTTTCCCTGCTGTGCAGGGTGTTATCTAGTTGATTTAATAATTGTGCTGTTTTTTCATGGGAAATGCGCTGCACCCGCAGCGGCAGGGTATTTATAAACAGCCCCACCATCTCTTCTATTCCCTGTATTTTCGCGGACCTACCCGATACCGTGGTGCCGAAAACCACATCATCGCTGTTATTGTATCGCTGCAGCAAAATCCCCCAGGCACCGTAAAATAACGAAGCCAGGGTTATCCGCCGCCCCTTAACAAAATCCTCTAATGTCTTCTTTTCCACACTTGCAAATCTAAATTGATACGTTCCTGTGCGGGTAATCCCTGTTCCCTTTCTTTTTTGTTTGATGGAAAACCCGGTTTGAGTATCAAACCCCTTTAGATATGCCCTCCAGAATTCTTCTTGCTTATATATATCACGATTTTGAACACTTTTGACAAATTCTTTAAATTTCCTTTTAACCGGTATCACCCATTCTTTGCCGCGGCACAGCGCATCGTAAGCATTAAAAAATTCTTTCAAAATAATACCATTACTCCAGCCGTCATACAGGATATGATGATTACTGAGAATCATCACATATTTCCTCTCCCCTGTCTTGCATAGGGTAACCCTGAAAGGCACTTGCTCCAGGTCCGAAATACGCTGCCTGTCTTTTATTTTTAAATTTTCCAGTTCGTTTTTCCACTTTTTCCTGCGTTTATCCGAAAGGTCATAATAACCGGGTTGAAGTTCATGCTTTGCTAAAATGACCTGGACCGGGTTTTCTAACTTCTCCCAACGAAAAACAGTCCGCAGCATCTCATGAGTTTCTACGACAAAATCCCAGGCCCTTTTGAAACAAAGGACATCGATTTCACCGGATATATCCAGGCATAATTGGGCACAATAACGATCACTTCCCGGATTTTTTAGATATTGAAAAAGCATGCCTTCTTGCATTGGGGTTAATGCAAGGATATCCCGGATATCATGTTTGTCGATTTTTTTCATTTTTGCCTTTATCCTTGAATATGCTCCCGCTCCTGGTGTTTGAATGTCACCTCAAAAAGAAAAAAAATTGGAAAAGTAACCCACCGGCACATCGATTGATGAAATGAAATTAAAGCCGGTTACCAAACGTTAATTTCACTAATTTTTATCCCAGGTTTTCGTGATCGAATAAAAAATTGAGCGGGTGTATCTGATGGTAATTGCTCTGATTTTTCATCATAGCATATAAAAAAGAGGATTTAAATCCCAAAAATTGTTGCTTACTCCCCTGGAGTACATTTTATATTATTCTTCATGTTTTTTAATTTGGTAGTAATTAGAATCATCTTTTGTGTTTTTAATTTAAAGACGCAACATTTTTTGTCTTTTAAAATTTCGGCCTGATAGTAATCAATGCTTCTTTCTTTTTCTTATTCCCCAATGGATCAATTTCAATAAACACTAACCGGTAATTGCCCACAAATCCCGGTCCCGGACTCCAATAAAAAACGCCTCTTTCCGAATCAAAGGTCGAGCCAATAGGTAATGGCCTTAATGCACTACCCACCACCAGGTATCCTGCGCACGTGTACCGACGAGAAGAGGCGTTTTTTGGTGTTAAGTGTTTGGTGTTAAGTGCTAAGTGTAATCTCGAAAAACTCTCTAAATCCTCTCCAAAATTACTACTATTGAGTTGTAGGACTAATCGTTCCAACTCTTTAAGTTCAATTTTTATCGCACCTTTGTCATGAGGATATATGATAGATGATTTATTAGGCTCGTTATATCCCTTTCTAAACCTGACAGGTTGAAAGTAATCTGAAGGAATCTCGGAAATTCCACTTAAACTTAACTCTGCCGCCGACTGATTTCGATAATCGGAGGCACCATCTGTATTCTGTATTGTGAAATAACGGCTTCCTATGCCATCGGTATTTCCCGCATCATCCACGGCAGTCCATTGAATGGTATGCACGCCGTTTTCATACTGCGTGGTGTCCAGGTAAAAATAACCCACGGCCCCATTACTGTTGTTGTAACCGGGAAATAAATTCGCAATATCCTGCCTGTACTGGTTGTAAACCGGGTTTCCCACGAAAACACCGTCCACCCAGACCCGGATGGTGGAACCGTCGGTGGGGATAGTATTGGGCAAAGGCGTTAACACCCAGCCATAATTAATAAATTGACTACCCGATGCAGTTCCGCCTTGTGTGGGCGTATCGATGGCGCCAAAGGGTTTAACTGCATTGGCATTGTCACATATGATGGTTTTCGTGCCTAATGTCACCTGGTTTCCTTCCAGGTCGGTGGCAATGGCATGGATTTTAAAGGTACCGTTTCCACCGCCGGGTAAAAAATTGGTGAGCATCATGTATCCCCAACCCGCTTTGTAATTCATCGGATATCCGGGGTAAACCTGCTCTACATCCGGTCTGGCGCCGTCCACAAACACGGCATCACCAATGTAAATCAAACTCTTTCCTTCTTCTCTGAAGATTTCTACACATTGCACTCCAATATCATCCAGGGCCCACCCGGTAACCGGGATACTGCCGCTGGTTAATGCCCCTTCCACCGGTGTGGCAAATACACCAAATGGGCCGGATGTCTGAGCAGTCAGATATACCGTCAACTCGACCGCAGCGGTTTGGGGAGAATTAACAGCCTGTGAGGAAGAAACAGTAATGGTGCCGGTATAAGTACCCGGTGCCAGTGAAGCCGGCTCAACCCAAACAAATAATTCCCCTTTGTTTATCCCGGAACCGGGAAAACAATTCAGCCACTCCTGATCTGTCGCTGCATTCCATTCCAGGCTATGGCCAGCACTGACATCTATTAAAATAACCTGTATCTCGGTGCAATGTGAACGATCGGCTCCAAAGTAAAGATTGCGATGGCTGAGGTTTATTTGTTGACTGAGAGAAGAAGTATCCCGGGTTTCAAAAACGCACACCTTATCTTCGTTGTAATCTGTTACGTATATATGTTGTTGACTCCCAAAAATCCCATAAGCACTGGAACTCATTGGGTAACTACCGACAAGGGTGGGGGCGAATGGATTGGTTATGTCCACCACTACGACCCCTTCTTCGTTATTTGTCAAATACGCATATTTTCCATCACAATGAAATCCCTTAGTATATCCTGAAATGTCAAAGGTTTCCTTTAAGACCGGAGATGCCGGGTTAGACACATCTATAATTTGTAATCCTTTTTTCAAATCGGCAATATAAGCATAGTCTTCGTAAACATAGACATTGATGGCATCTATCGTGTCAGTTGGTCCCGGTACAATTTCGCCCGTCAGGAAAGGATCAGAAGGATCAGATACATCGATAATTTGAAAACTTCCTTTAACGAGATCCTCTCTATTGGGGTAATACGACCTTGAAGCCAGGTAAGCATAATCGTCCTTAACAAAAACGCCCGATGCCCAGCCCTTTCCATAAAATTCACCGGCTAAACATGGCCGGGAAGGATCGGAAATATCAATGATCTTCAAGCCACCTCTCCCTTCAGCCAGAAAAGCATGATTACTTTTAACAAAAATGCCAATATCCCTGTGACTACCGTCAAGGGTGTAAAGGTTGGATGTATCCGTATCCAAATGCCCTACCAAATTCGGAGTAGCGGGTTCACGAATATCAATTATATATAAACCGTTATCATAAGTTGCTGCATAAGCATAATTGCCCGCGACATAAACATCGTATACCCGGCTGTCCATATCCAACTGCCCGACACATTTGGGATGGGAGGGATGGGAAATATCCAGTATCACCAATCCACTGTACCTGGAAGCCGCATAAGCATATTGCCCGTTAACATAGATTCTTCTTAAACCCGCTGCGGTTGTATGACTTCCCACCAGGTCCGGGGCGGTGGGGTCAGAAATATCAAAAATACGCAGTCCCGTATAATAGTTGGCGGTGTAAACATAGTCCCCCTTTACAATAATTCCCGAAGGTGAACCGTAAGAAGCGCTTGTGTACCCGACACTGATGGGATTGGCGGGATTCGATATGTCCACCACTTCTATTGAATGAGATACATCCAGATCAACGGTGGGATGACTTCTTTCAAGGAATACATGGTTTCCTTTTACAGCGATATGGGACTTAATACCGCCAATTGCTTCATAAGTGCCTGCTAATGACGGTGCCCGGGGATCGGAAATGTCGATTATCTTGAAACCTCCCCAATATTTAAAGATAATATACAACCGGTTATCAACGATACAATGCCTTCCCGGGTCTTCGATATCTTCAAAACTGCCAATATGAACAGGTTCAGTTGGATTTGAGATGTCCAGGACTTCCAGCCCCCCATAATTACGAATTAAATAGGCGTATTGACCGCTAATGGAAATACCTTTGCAATGCGAACGTTCATAAAAATTTACCTGGAATGGCGAGGATGGATTCGACACATCGATGATACGTAAACCATTATAATTCACAATATACGCATAGTCTCCCTTGACGGCCATCTCGTTAACATTGCCCAGACCGGACAAATATCCCACCCGTGTCGGAAGCGCAGGAATGGATACGTCAATTATCCATAATCCCACGTCTTCTACCGTTAGATAAATGTATGGTCCGATTTTATGTATCTTTCTCACTTTCGCCGGTGCAGCAATATTTCCTGTCTTTTGGGGATTGGCTGGTTGACTGATATCGATTATATCAAGACCTGCATACCCTGCGGCACAGTATGCATAATTTCCTTCGATAAGAACATCATGGTAACTTGCTGCGCACCACTCCCCTACTTTGGTAATCGTGACCTCTTCGCCCATGAGTTGTATGGAAAAGAGAAATACAACCCCAACCAGGAATAAACAAATAAATCTTCGTTTTTCCACCTTTATTCTCCTACTCCTAAAATTTCGGCCTGATGGTAATCGAT
>WVZO01000278.1:805-32539 GCA_011772425.1 Candidatus Aminicenantota bacterium | reverse complement strand
ACTCTATCAGAACTTTTTTTTGCCTCCGGCGGCCAGGGGGGCTCTTTTCGAGAAAACCGCCCCCCTGGACCCCCCGTAAAAGCTTTTATTTAGAGAGGGTAAAGAAAAAGAGGGTCAGAGAAAAAATCACCTGAACCATCAAAAAAACTTAAACAAAAATTTTTGCGGGGTCCAGGGGCAGTTTTTTTAAAAAGCGCCCCTGGCCGCCGGAGGCATAGGATTCGTGACACTGTGCGCCGCGTTGCGGGGTTGATTCTTTCTGACTGGTGTGGTAAATTTTATACATGGGAATAAAAACTCTGAGGATCAATGATAGGGGAAAAACCGGGGACGGGATTTTCCAGGCAGACGTGGTTTTTCCTTCGGAAAATTGTTACAGCGTCGAAGTAAAAGACCCGTTCCTGGAGCCGGGGGAAATCGAAGCCCACCAGGAAGAGCGGCTGCGCTGGTATTTTGAAGAGCACCTGGCTTCACCGTATACGGGCAGGGAAAAAGCCAAACGAGCCGCCGACAGCATTGCGTTTTACGGTGAGTCAATGTTTTCCCACTTGTTCAGCAAGGACCAGGCCCTGGTGGAGTGGCAAAACCTGGTGAACGGGCTGGATAAAATCCAGGTCCAGGTGTATTCGACGGATTCGGAATTCCAGGCGCTTCACTGGGAAGCGTTAAAAGACCCAAAAGAATCGAAACCCTATTGTTTAAAAGGCGTGGAATTTATCCGCACTTCCGGGGTGCCCACACCGGAACTGGTGGTTCATCCGGGTACGTGTTTGAACCTGTTAATGGTAACGGCCCGGCCCGGAGGCAAAGATGACATCGAATACCGGACCATTGCCCGGCCGGTAGTGGAAACCATCGAAGCCAAGCGCATGCGGGTGAGGATTCACCTGCTGCGGCCGCCCACATTTCGCCAACTCCAGGAACACCTGAAGCATAAAAAAGGGGTTTACCACATTGTCCATTTTGATGTGCACGGCTGTGTGCGGGGTTATAAGGCGTATAAACGTGTCATGGAAAAACGTAAACACAGCGATGTTCGCAGGGATTTAGGGTCTTACGAAGGAACGCGGGCCTTTATCGACCTGGTGGGTGAGCATGGGGGCGATGATTTAGTGTTGGCCGATGATATTGCCGAGCTTCTCAAAGAGGCGCATATACCGGTTTGTTTTCTCAATGCTTGCCAATCCGGGATGGCAACCCAAAAAGCAGAAGGATCAGGCTCCCTGGTATTGGATGCGTCGCTGGCCATGACGTTCCTGGAAAAAGGCATCCGCCTGGTGCTGGAAGACTGGCTCCTGCCTGTGGTATGGGGAAAAGGAGATTTTTCCCTGCGCCTGGAAAAAGCCCACTTGGAAGAAGAACTTACCTACCTGGAACAGGACCGGCAAAAGCAAAAAGAACTGGAAGGGGTGAAAACAAAAGGCCAATATGGTTTCCTGGGCAGGGATGTGGATATTCTCAGCATTGAAACGTTTTTGATGAAAAAAAATATCCTGCTGGTAAAGGGCATGGGAGGAACCGGTAAGACAACGTTGTTGGGGCATATGGCGGAATGGTGGATGAAAACAGGCTGGGTGGGCCATGTGGTTTATTTCGGTTATGACCGCAAACCCTATCATGCCGAAGAGATATTGAATACCACCGCGGAAGTTGCCATGCCCCGCGGCGATTTCGACAGGTTCCTGGTAATCCCGGATATAGAAACAAAAGCCCTGGACCTGGCAAAATTTTTGCAAGACAGCAAGGACACGCCGGCGGTGCTGTTGATTCTGGATAACATGGAATCCATTACCGGGACGGAGCAGGCCGTGGGCAGCCGCCTTGAAAAGAAAGAGCAGGATAAACTGGCGCAGGTGCTTAAAACCCTGGTGCGCTCCGGCATTAAAATCCTGTTGGGGTCCCGCGCGGATGAGGCGTGGCTGGGGAAGCATACTTTTAAAGATAGCATCTATGTTCTGGAAGGGTTAGACCGGGTTTCCCGGTCCTATCTTGCGGAAAGTATCCTGGAAAGTATTTCCATTACCGCGGATGACAGGGATGAATACAATCATTTAATGGAAATCCTGGCGGGTTACCCGCTGGCCATGGAAATCATATTGCCCAAACTGGGTCAGCGCCGGGCCAAGGAGCTGCGCGAGATGCTGACCGGTGCCGGCATCGATCTTAAAGGGGAAAAGGATTCCGAAGAAATTTTCAAATGCATCAACATTTCCTTTTCGCTGCTCAGTTCCCGGGCCAAACAGGCTGTTTTGGTCTTTGCGCCCTTTACTTCTTTTTTAAATATGAAGGGATTGGAGGTTTATTTAAAAGAACTCCAGGCTGCTCCGGCGTTTTCGCACCTGACCAAAGGAGACATGGAGGATGCGCTGAGCCAGGGAGAGAAGCAGGGGCTGTTGAAAGCGGTTTTTCCTGAACACTATTCCATCCAGCCGGTGTTCCCGTTTTTCCTGGGACAGCAGGTGGAGCAGGTTATTGATGAAGCGGGCAAAGCAACCCTGGAAAAGGCTTTTTGCCACTATATGTCGGTTCTTGCAAACGAGTATTTTGCCCTTATGAAATCAAAGGAAGCAGGGCAGAAGCAGATGGGGTTCATGCTTTTCGAGCTGGACCGGGAAAACCTGGCCAAAGCTCTGCACCGGGTCCTTGACAATGAAGGCGATTTTTATCCGCTATATGATATTTTTGGTTTTTTTTATCATAATCACCCCATTTTCCAGGAAGCCATTAAATTTTTGGAAGAAGTGGTAGAGAAGCTGGACCGGTATACGAAAAAGGGCGGGAAATTTTTAGCCAGATATGGATATGTGGTGGGAAACCTGGGGACCAACTACCAAAAAATTAAGAACTTTTCACAAGCGATAAAAAATTATAAGAAGTCATTGGAACTTCTTCAAAAATCAGGCAAAAGACATGAGTCAGCATCGGTTTACCACCAATTGGGCTCAGTGGCCCTTGGAGAGCGGAACTGGGAGGAGGCCAAACGATATTACCGGGAAGCGTTGAAGATTTATCAGGAATTCAATGAACGGTACCTCCAGGCTAGCACCTTTCACCAATTGGGATGGGTAGCCCAGGAAGAGCAGGACTTTGAGGAAGCCAAACGCAATTACCGGGAAGCGTTTAAAATTTTCCAGGAATTCAATGAGCGGTACAGACAGGGCAGCACCTTTCACCAATTGGGCATGGTGGCACACGCAGAAAACGATTATTCCTCATCCCTGGGCTATTATGCCGCGGCCCTGGAAATTTTTCATGAATATAAAGACGAATTTAATTTAAAAAAAGTAATTGGAAACCTTTCCCGTGTGCTGGCGCAGGAGGGCTGGGATGCGTCGGCAGCCATCGACTGTCTCGAGGTCGGCGAAGAAACCCGGAAAGCGTTACGCTCGCTGCTGGAGAAGGTAAGAAGAGAAAAAGATGAGAAGGAGAGAACTCAGACGGTCAGAGAAGAAAAGAAGAAGACATGAAAATTAAAAATTCCAAATCACAAATTCCAAATTACAAACAATGCGCCTGTCCAAAAAAAGGGCAGGTGCAGTGCCGAAAAAAAGACAAATTACAAACAATTTGCCCATTGCATATTGCAGGATCACAAAATCAGTTCTTTGTTCATTCGGAGTGATAGTGTGATTGGGAAACCTATCCAAAACAGACTTAATGCTGACTCAATGCTGACTCGGTGTTTGAAAAGTTGAATTTATCCTGATAAAAAGAATCAAGCAAAAATCAGCCCTTTGAAACTCTTTTTCTTTTCGCCGAAGGCGTCAAAAATATGCCCGAAGGGCACAAAAAAATCGATACTGCCCGAACCAGGAAATTTTCAGCCGCGAAATTGGGCAGGAGTATCTCAGGTGAAATAGGCATTGGATTGTTTTATTAATTTTTTATTAATAAATGGTCAAAAAATTCCCCTTTATCCCAGAATCTTTATGCCGCTTCCAATAAGGCTTTTCGATTTTTTTATTAATAGTTTATTCCTATTTTGTCGACTTTTATGGAACTTTTTTGACACTTTCTAATTAATAAAAATAAGTCTCAGATAAATTCGGCCAGTACCCATTTTGGTTTTTTTCTTGGCCCTTTATTTACAATAGTTCGATCTTTCTTAGCCATATTTTGAAGTAAGTTATTTATTTTCATGATTTTTTGTTCTTCGCTTAAAGCATCAGATAGTTTGTCGATCAATAGATTATTTATCTCCTGCCTATCTGCGGACCCAAACTCTTTGATGTATGAAATTATCATCTGCTTGTAGTGTTCACTATCAAATGCACGATTTTTTATATAAGCAGACTTCTTTTCCGTTATAGCAGCAATTTTTGACGAAACAAACAAATTCGGTTTTCTTCCCTCCACTAATTTTTTTCTTTTCAACTTTCTGATTTCTTTTTCAGAGAGAGGTTGCTTTTTCTGCACTTTATCCAATAGAATTACCGTATTCAAATCCATATCTGTTTTATTCATCAATAACCGGGTATAATTTCCATCGATTACTTTTCCAATAATTTTCAATTTGACTCGCTCCGGGCTGGTCAGATCATATTGAGGAAGAGGAAAAAACCTTTTTCTCTGCTCAAGGTACATTTTCTTTATGCCGTACCCCATGGTTTCGATCATACCCAGGTTTGCCATTGCCTGGGCCAGGAAGAGATTACGGTATTTCTCCGGCATTTTGTTACCCAGGGTATAATCATCAACTGTACCCTCATAAAAGTTCCCCGCATTGATAAAAAGCAATTCATCAATTTTCTCTATTACAATTATCCGCGATTGAAGCGTGTAATCCTGGTGAGCAATACAGTTGTGCAAAGCTTCCAGTATTACCCACGGTTCGTATTTATCGACTTCAATTGGAAAAAGCGTATTCCCCGGCAGCAGTCTATACTTTGTATTCCTGATTTTTTGATAGACCTTGTTGGTATTTAGAAAGAAAGGAGGATCAAAATGTCCATATGCTTGTTCCGGGCCATCCAGTTTCCAGGTAATACGAGCTGCCGCAGGAGATAGATAATGACTTGCTTCCGGTTTGCCTAATAAAAGAATAGCTGTATTGGTTATTTTCCCGCTTTTTGTAATCCTGGCTTTGTCTAAAAAAGTTGCGAAATCCCATTTATCAATCTCGTCAGCAAAAGATTGGTCTTCATTTTTTTCTTTGAATTTCTTTTTCGCAAGTGCAAGAGCATCTTCATCCAGGTCATCGATGGTTGACCCTTCGCAAATCTGAGAAGACCAATCGTATTGTTTGATTTGCCCACGAATTTGTTCTATTTCATGGATATTTAATGCGTTGAGGGCTTCGCCATCTCTTCCATAGTAATGGCCTTCCCAGGAGGTTGGAATTCCTTGCGGGGCAGGAGGAATCTGGAACATAATGACCCGTCCTTCCGGTTCCGGTAGTTCATAAATTTCTATAAATGTAATACGCCCGTTTGTTTTTTCTGCTATTTCTGATTTTAATTTATCTAATGCCGCCTTATCTTGCCGGTATTTTGTGCCGACAATGCGCCTGTTTTTATCTTCCACTCCAAAGATTAACCAGCCGCAGGGTTTGTTCTTCAGGTTGGCCTCATTGCTTAATGCGGAAAAATACTTGCCTGATTTATTGAAATCAAAGCTGTTGCTCGCTTGTTTGAACTCCAGCCATTCGGTTTCTGCGGGTAAGCGTCTCAGCTCGTCTAACAACTTCCTGAGTTGTTTATGCGTCATAATTCTGCCTCCATGAACTGGGGTAATCGAATGAAATACCTGTTCATCCAATACCGGTTAAATACCTGTAAGGCTATATTTTAAAGCAATTCGCCTTAAATTGAAATACTTTGTTTATTTTTATACAATCTTCTTCAGCTTTTTTTCCTGGATAGGTTTAAGGGGCTAGGCGAAAAATCCGACGCCGGCGAAGAAACCCGGAAAGCGTTACGCTCCCTGTTGGAAAAAGCGAGAAAAAAGTAAATATTTCCTTCTCAAAATGAGCCTTTAAAATTGACAAAAGCTTTAGATTCAAGTATATTCTATATATGAAAGAAAAAGATTTAATGGACTCCATTGAAAATGAAGAGTGGGTAGAAATAGAAAACTTTGAAGAAGAGAAATTAAAATATGAAGCGTATGCAGCCGCAACCCTTAAAGATGAACAAATAAATATTCGCATCCCGGGAAGAGACCTGGAAGAACTTAAAAGAAAAGCAATCGAAGAAGGCCTGACATATCAGGCGCTTATCTCAAGTATATTGCATAAATTCATAAGTGGGAAATTAGTAGAAGCGAAATAATAGGCTAATTTACAGGATATTGACAAAAAGGGGACGGCGTCCCCACCCTATAGGAGTCGTTCATGAAATTTGAAGGGTACCATCCGGAAAAACTTTGTTTTTTTTGCGCGTTTTTACAGAATATTAGTAAAAAGAAGGAAATGTTGCATAGTAGTAACATAGTAAGACGGAGTTGACATATGAGCCTGACGGCATTGAAAATAGAAGACTTGCCCCATTATACGTATGATGATTATGTTCAAAAGAACAATATGGGGAAAAGGAAAACTTTCGTGATGGGAAAATAGTATTTGATTTAGGGCCTTGCTCTTTCGCGTTTGATTTTGGAGAGGTTTTTTTAGAATAATTTTTTTCGATGGATTTACACGGATTATCACTGATGCGTTTCTTTCTTATTGAAAAAAGCATTACACCCTGCACTGGGATTGTCTTTGGCAAGTAAATATATGCTGACCACCGCTTCGGATAACCAGGCCAGCTTCTGGGTAAAGGTCATGGCTTGAAAGGCTGTATGACCGTCAAAATCAGATTCATGGAGTTCTTCCTTTAACCGTTCAAAATTAATGGGCTTTTTATTAACAATTTTTGTTTGATCTGTCATCCTTTACCCCTTCTCTCCTGCTCTATTATTTTCTTTAATGCGGCAATATCCATTTTATCTTTATCCCGTGGGGGTTGAATTGCCAATTTCATTTCAAGTAATTTCTCGATAGATATAATTTTTACGATATGATCCCCTACGGCAGCGTCAACCGTGTATTCTATCAACACATCATAGGATTTGTCTTTGGTCAGGAAAATATCGATTTGCCTGTAGGGGCTGTCTGTATCCCAAAAGGTAAACACAATTGCATTTTTCTCTCGAATGAAAAAATCTACCATTTTTTTATCCAGCAGCGATTCCGGGGGAACAGGTACCCTGGGAGTAAGTCCCAAATCTTTAACTGCGGCAAGGAATTTCTTCACATTATCCGGTGCCATATTAATGGCTATATCCAGGTCCATTGTCATTCGTTCAATACCATGGTATACCACTGCCATTCCACCGCAGATAATAAATTCCACCCCCTTATCCGCCAGGCAGGCTATGAATTCGAGCAAATAGGGTTTGTTTAATCGTTTCATCAGTGATATTGTATAAAAAAAAGGCACTCAATTCAAGAATTCTTTGACAAAGATTGAGGAAAGACAGCAGGCAGAAAAAAAAGGACCGGCAAATTTTCTCATATGATCGCATCAAAAAAAGCTGATTATGGACCTAAAAGTTAGGTTTAAGGGGCCAGGCGAAAAAATCAAGGCGAAAAAATCATGGCGAGACGCCTGGAATTCGATAAGTGACAGCCAGATTTCGGCATTCAGGAACTAGAAATGGAACTGCGGCATCTAGATTTCAGTATTTAGGTGCTAGATTTTGATATGTAGGAACTAGAAATGAACCTGCAGCGCCTAAATTTCGGTATGTAAGAAGCAAAAATGAATCTTCAGCATCTAGATTTCAATATGTAGGATTCAGATTTCGGTTTGCGGGAAGCAAAAATCGATCTGCAGCATCTAGATTTCGATTTGTAATAAGCAAAAATGAATCTGCAACGTCTAGATTTCAATATGCAAGAACTAGTTTTTGATATTTAAGAACCAAAAAAGAGCTAAAAGTGTCTATGTTTCGATTTTTAAGTAAGACAATTCGCTTTTTCAGAACGAAAAATATAATTAAAGCGCCCACTTTCTATATTTGATAAATATATTTCGAGATTTGCTGATGAAAATGGTCACCTACCTTCCAATCTTTTCTTCTTTGTGTTTCTTTGTGCTTTTTACCGCATTGTAAATGCCTTCGTGGCTAAAATTAGAATAAACTGTTGCAGTTTTGAGTAAATAATGGTATCTTTCTGTTTCCCTACTCTTAAAGGAGCTTTTTTACCAATGTGCTTGATACTATTCGTTTATAAATTCCATCCTCGTTATAAGCTGATCCTGGCAGCTAATCGCGATGAATATTATAATCGCCCGTCTACTCCCGCCCAGTGGTGGGAGAATAACCCTTCCCTCCTGGCCGGCAAAGACCTAAAAGCCGGGGGGACCTGGATGGGCATAACAAAAAACGGGAAAATCGCTGCGGTTACAAACTACCGGGGAACCGAACCCCTTCGGGAAGACGCCCTCTCCAGGGGCACACTGGTGAGTCAATATTTACTGTCAGAGGTTTCTCCTGGAAAATATCTTGAAAACCTTTGTTCAAAAGGTTCGGACTACAATGGATTCAATGTGATTATGGGAGATATGGATAACCTCTATTATTATTCCAATATGAAAAGGAATGAAAAGAATAGTGGAATAAGTTGTTTGAAACCCGGGATATACGGTTTGAGTAACGCCTTCCTGGACACTCCCTGGCCCAAAATAGTCAGAGGCAAACAAATGCTGGAACAACACGTTTTAAATCACCCGGAAGTTCCAGTGGAAACAATCTTCTCGATTCTTAACGATAGGGAAATCGCGCCGGATGATAAACTGCCGGATACCGGTGTCGGTATCGAGATTGAACGGGTCCTTTCTCCGTTGTTCATCAAGACCCCGGAATATGGCACACGCTCATCCACAGTGGTACTGGTGGATAATGATAATCATGTTACCTTTGTGGAACACAGTTTTGTCCCCCCGGCAAAAAACCATTACGAATTTACAATAAAATGAAAAAGGGGAAACCACAGATTACACAGATTACGCAGATTTTTTTATATTCTGCGTTTGAACAGGGCGCGGGAGTAGGAGTTCAAATGACTGTCAAAGTAATTGATATTAGGCATGGCACGGAACTTTTCGTATCCCAGCCAGGCTATCATGGCAGCATTATCCGTACAATAGCCCGGTGAAGAAAGATACAACTCAACCGGTGTATCCTTGAATGCCTGGGTAAATTTTTCTCTCAGCAAAGAACTGCGGCTGACCCCTCCTGCGACAATGAGAGATTTGGGGGTCGTCTTTTCTACTGCTGCCCGGGTTTTGATCAGCAGGTAATCCACCATGGAATTGAAAAAAGATGCCATCAGGTCTTTAAAGGTTTGATCACCGGGATTAATGTCAACGGATTTGCCCGCGGCAGCCGGGTGACGGATGGCTGCGGTTTTATAACCGGAAAAAGAGAAATCGTCAGAACCGTCGGTCATCCTGGGAAACGTGAATTTAAAGCGGTCTTTGTCTCCTTTTTTGGAGAGTTCATCCAGTATGGGACCGCCAGGGTATCCCAGGCCGTAGAATTTAGCCACTTTGTCCAGTACTTCACCCACGGCATCGTCACGGGTTTTAGACAAGACCTGGATATTGAACCTGGATTCCTGGTAAAACAGGGTGGTATGCCCGCCGGATACCACCAATGCCACCAGGGGATACCGGATATCCGGGTTATCGATAAAAGCAGATTCGATATGGGCATGGATGTGGTCCACGGCTGCTAAGGGGATTTTATGGGCAAACGCCAAACCTTTGGCAAAGGAGAGCCCCACCAGCAGGGAACCCATCAAACCCGGTCCCTGGGTCACAGCGATCAGGTCAATGGCGTGGATGGTTAATCCGGCTTTTTCCAATACGGACTGGGCCAGGTAATCGATAACTTCATAATGGTTTCGAGAAGCGATTTCCGGTACGACTCCACCGTATTTGGCGTGCAAAGGAACCTGGGATTTGATTTGCTCTTCAATGACACGGTTGTGTTCTTCAC
Organism: Candidatus Aminicenantota bacterium; assembly: GCA_011772425.1. GTDB lineage: Bacteria > Acidobacteriota > Aminicenantia > UBA2199 > UBA2199 > JAKAGC01. The sequence goes on along the minus strand of WVZO01000278.1, from coordinate 22,552 downwards.
GTTCCACAACAGCCACAGCGGTTTCATCACAGGATGATTCAATTCCTAATATATACATGGTATATATAATATATCAAATTTTTTAAAAATGGGAAAGGGGCAGGCCAGAATGTCATAACCCTGTTGCAGTTTTTATCCGGCCTGCCCGGTTTACGCAGCAAGCAGTAAGTGCCTAATTACTTGCGACAATATTTGATGGCTTCATCTTTGGTTCTGAAGCAGCGGCCCCCTTTCTTTTTGCACTCTTCCACCGGGATTTGAACCACTTTTCCCTTTATACAGCACCAACACATTTTTTGACGGCAGTATTTTACTGCTTCTTCTTTGGTCCTGAAGCAGCGGCCCTCTTTCTTTTTGCATTCTTCCACCGGGATATGAAACACTCTCCCATTGATGCAGCACCAACACATTGCCACAACCTGGCGGCAGAATCTTTCTGCTTCCTCTTTGGTTCTGAAGCAGCGGCCCCCTTTCTTTTTGCAATCTTCCACCGGGATATGAACCACTTTCCCCTCGATGCAGCACCAACACATTGCCACAACCTGGCGGCAAAATCTTTCTGCTTCTTCTTTGGTTCTGAAGCAGCGGCCTCTTTTTTTCTCGCACTCTATGGCCGGGATATAAACCACTTTTCCATCGATGCAGCACCAACACATTTTTTGACGGCAGTATCTTTCTGCTTCTTCCTTTGTTGGGAAACAGCGACCCCCTTTTCTCTTGCAGTCTATTGCCGGGATATAAACCACTTTTCCCTCAATGCAGCACCAACACATTGTACGGCAATATTTCTCTGCTTCTTCACGAGTGCGGAAAAAACGACCTTCTTTTTTCCTGCACTCTTCAATGGTGGCAGGGACCACCTGGCCCTTTACACAACACCAGCCTTTTTCGGCTTCCTGGGCATCAGCAGCCACTTGAGTGGTTACCATAAAATTCACGGCCACCAAAAGCCCAAGACCCAAAACCATTAAGCCGAACACCGAAACTAATTTTTTCATTAGCACACCCCTTTTAATTTATTTTTTGTTTTTTTGGTACATCTGGCTATACCGCTGCAGGCACATAATTTTAAACATTCTATCCGTTAAGGTGCCCATCTTCTCACCTATCGAATAGTATACTATATTACCAAACCAAAAATTTGTCAACAAAAAAAAGAAAAAATCAAACACATATATTGAAATCTTTAAACATTTTCTTTAGAATTCTCTTATGATACCTAGAAAAGCCAAAAGGTTATTCCTGTTGGTTATGGGTGTCAGGCTTGGTTATCTTGCTGGAAAGTATATCTCAGATGTAGAGATTGCGGAGAAGGACAAGAAGGAAGAAAAGGCAGAATTTTTTTTAAATGAAGTAGAACTTTTTTCTCCTTTTCTTCGTTATAACTATTTTAGAGATAATTAGAAAGAATTTGCAGCAAAAGGAAAGTAATATGAGAGTTGAATCGTTAAAAAAATGTGTGTATATCACATTCTCTTATGATACCTGGAAAAACCAAAAGGTTATTCCTGTTGGTTCATAAAAAAAAATTGTAAAAGAGGTGATAAGATGGCTGATTTAAGGGACAAGCTTTTGATCGTTTACCTGGGTATAGCTGGAATCATAGGCGGTGTGTCCGTGGGGATCGTCGCACTTATCGTGATTTTTGCTCCTCGTTTGGCACAAGATTTACTCATCCCCATCATTGGCTCGCTGGCAGCAATGGGTGCTATACTTGGTTATCTTGCCGGAAAGTATATCTCAGATGTAGAGTTGGCGGAGAAGGAGAAGAAGGAATAAAAGGCAGAATTTTTTTTAAATGAACTAGAACCTTTTTCTCCTTTTCTCCGTTATAACTATTTTAGAGATAATTAAAAAGAATTTGCAGCAAAAGGAGAGTAATATGAGAGTTGAATCGTTAAAAAAATGTGTGTATATCACAATTATTTTGGGTTTAACGTTGGGATTGTCGGGCTGTTTGGAAGAAGCAGTGGCAAGTACGGAGGATGTGCTTACCCGTTCCTTTGACGTAGGGGAAGGGGGAACGTTAACAATGGATGTGCACGGCGCCTCCATCGAAGTAGATACAGGAAAGGGAAATGTGGTCAAAGTCAAGGTGATCCGGACAGCAAAGACCTCCAACGAAAGCAAGGCCAAAGAGATTTTTGACGAGTATGAGATTGATTTTAACCATTCCGGGAAAGATGTGACCATCGAAGCCGAATACGATCGGGGCAGCCGCATATTTTCCGGGATGGGAAGATATTTAAGAATCCGGTTTATGGTTACAGTCCCACAAACGTATAACCTGAACTTGAAAACCAGCGGCGGCAGTATTTCCGTAGATGAAATCGCAGGGGATGTCAAGGCAAAAACCTCTGGCGGCAGTTTGAAATTTGCCCATGTCAAAGGGCCGGTCTGGGCCAGGACCTCCGGCGGCAGCATTACCCTGGAGGGCTGCGAGGGAAACGCCGATGTAAAAACCTCCGGCGGCGGCATCCGCATCGGTAAAGTACACGGCGAAGTCACTGCCATTACCTCCGGCGGCAGCATCAAGGTAGAAGAAGTAATGGGCACCATTAATGCCAGGACCTCCGGGGGTTCGGTCTCAGCTTCCATCTCAAAACAACCCAAAGGTGACTGCCGCTTAACTACTTCCGGCGGCTCGGTTACAGTCTACCTGGCAGAAGATATCAAGGTAGATTTAGATGCCAAAACCAGCGGCGGCAGGGTTTATACTGATTTTCCCGTAACCATACGGGGCGTCATAAGCAAACGACACCTAAAAGCCGAAATCAACGGCGGCGGACCAGAATTGTACCTCAGGACCTCCGGCGGCAGCATCCATATCGACAAATTATAACCGCCTCTTACATTTAAATCGCAGGGGTGAAGCGTAAACGGATAAATACCCCGTGCCCATTACCCCTTTACCCGTTTAACGCCACTTTGTTCACCCCTGCTTGTTTAGTTCTATTATATTAATACCTTGTAAAAGTGCCTTAAAAAAACAATGTTTTTCCGATTGGCATCTTTCAAACGTCATGAGCCACTCCTATAGGGTGTGGACGCCGTCCACTTTAAAGCTTGAATCTTTTCTTGCTGGTTGAGGATTCCTGGAACATGGATCGTATCTCTTTGACCTTTTCTTCGATTTCTGTAAAGATTTTTTTGACATCTTCATTGGTATATTCATAATTCCTGCGGTTGGAACAGTTACCCAGGCTTTCCAGGTCACCTAAGATCTTGTTTACCCTGTTTTCAACTATCCTTACAAAGCGTTCACGGTTCCTGGCTTTAATTCGTTCTTTCTTTTCCTCCTCATTCATGGTTTTACCTCCAAAACGCATCTTTTTTATGTCCACATATATAATATATTATTATATATTTGTCAACTATTTTTAAAATATTTTCCTATTTTTTTTGATATATGTTAAGATATATTTTGTTAATATATCGTTTTTGAAGTTGTTGCCTGGGAACTAACTTTTTAATCTCACCGCTGCAATCAAAATATCATTCGTGAATAATGCGGATGACGTATTTTAACCGTTTTTTCCAGAACTTGTTTAGCCGCTCTTTTCGCACCACTTCCCTGCGATTGGGAGCATGAATAAAATATCCATCACCTGTATAAATGGCCGTATGCCACCGGCGCTTAAGCTTAAATACCAGGATATCCGCCGGTTTTGCCTGCCTTAACTTGATTTTCTCTTTCAGCTTCGCCTGCTTTTTGGCGGTCCTGGGGAGCGGGATTCCATAGCAATCAAACACATAGCTAACCAACCCACTGCAATCAAACCCATCTATTTCATGTCCCCCGAATTTGTAAGGAAGACCGATCAAACTTTCTGTTAGAATTACTATCTTATCCCTCAGGTTCCATGCTTTTTCCGGTTCGGTCCGCACGGCGCAGTTGGAAATAAGAAGTACCAGTACCAGGATAGAAAGAGGCGTAAGGATTATTATACTGGGGGTTGAAAACTTTATATTCTCTATCTTCCTCATATTGTGTAATTTTACCTTCCCTCTGCTGTTCCGCGGCCACCCGTGGGCAGCCGGGGTCAAGGTCATCATTACGGGGAAAACCCGATCTCTTTGCCTTTTCCCGAAATATCTTGCAGCATTTTCTCTAGCATACTGTCATCGATAAGTGATTTAAAACTGATGGGATTTTGCCTTTCTTTGGTGAATATGAAAACCTCCTTTGAGGAGGTTTCTGTTGCACGCTGAATTTTTACCCCTTCAATTGAATCCCTTCTTACCAGCAACTTTAGCACTTCAGTGGTTTTGTCTTCGTTATATACATAATCTGAGAAATCTACAAATAAATTTTTAAATTCCATATGACCTCCTTTTCATAATGTTTAATATTCAATATTTGATGGTTAATTGTTAAAGTGCGAAAGGGGGGACTCGAACCCCCACACCTTGCGGCACCAGAACCTAAATCTGGCGCGTCTGCCAATTCCGCCACTTTCGCGTTTTTACATTGGGAAAAAAATACCACTAAATCGATTTAAAGTCAATATCGTTAAATTGTTAAAAATATTTGACTTTTACTTAATAATCATTTATAACTTACACTTACAAATTATTATGGAGGTATCATGAAACGAGTAATTTTAGTTACAGTATGTGTTTTGGTTGCTTTATCCCTGGTTTATGCTGGAGATTTTACCTATATTGGTGCAAAGAAGTGCAAGATGTGCCACAAAGGACCAAAGAAAGGTGAAGTTTATGAGAAGTGGGAAAAAGGTTCCCATGCCAAAGCGTTTGAAACCTTAAAGGCCAAAGGCGAAGAGAAAAATCCCAAATGCCTGGAATGCCATGTGACAGGTTTTAACGCTGGCGGTTACAAAGTCGGCGATGCCAATGCCGCAAAATTTGAAGGCGTCGGATGCGAATCCTGCCACGGTCCGGGTTCCGAGTACAAAAAAATGAGCATCATGAAAGACCTAAACAAATCCAAGGAAAACGGCCTGATCATACCCGATGAAGCCGTATGTAAGAAATGCCATAATGAGAAAAGCCCAACTTTTAAAGGTTTCGATTTTGCAAAATATGCAAAAAAGATTGATCATAAGTACACGAAAAAGTAGTACATAAGGTATTTGGTATTACACGTTTAAAGCGGGGGCAGTGGATACCCGCAGATGCGGCTGCATCTGTGCTCCCTGCCCCCGCTTAGAGGTTTAGAGCATGAAGATAAAGCAAAAAGCTGAGAATATATTTTTTTTCCTGGTGTTGATGCTGGTGTTAGTGGGAATCTCCTGTGACAGCGGCAGCAGCAAAGTTCGTAAATACAAGGAAAAAAACCCAACTGTTAAGCCGGTAACGCCAACACCGGCGACACCCCGACCAACGGCCCCGACAGGTCAGCAGGCTGGTGCTCATTTCCAGTGGGAAACACCGGAAGGGTGGAATGAAAACCGCGCTGCTTCCGGCATGCGGTTGGCAGCGTTTACTATTAAATCCAATAATAAAGAGTCTATTTGCACGATTATTCCTTTGCGGGGAGAGGCCGGGGGTTTGAAAGCCAATGTGACCCGTTGGCTGGGACAGATAACAACAACCATGCAGCTGTCAAGCCATACGGTTGAAACGTTATTAAAATCCCGGGAAAAATTCCTCACCAAAGGGCAATTTCCTGCCGTATTGATCGATTATACCCCGGTGACACCCCTTCCGTCGGATAAATCAATCCTTGTTTCAGTGATTACGGTGAATGGGAACAGCATTTTTATCAAGATGATGGGAGAAAAATCCCATCTCATGGAAAACAAAAAGAAATTCAAGGCACTTTGTCAATCCTTTACTATTACGTCAACGTCAAAGCCAAAATGAAAATCAGGAACATAAATCATGAAAATAAAAACGAATACCAATACAAATACAACCAACCAATCATCCTCATCCGTAAATGAGAATAAAAGTAAAACTAAACATATAAACATATTCAGGCTGGCTGCGTCACTCAAAGTGACAGTGGTTTGTTTGGTCATCCTGACTGTCCTGGTGGTATGGGGAACCGTGTACCAGGCAGAGCACGGGTTGTACCAGGCCCAGCAGAAATTCTTTCACTCCTGGGTTTTCTGGATCGGGGGAGTCATTCCCTTCCCGGGTACGGTACTGGTCATGTTTGTGCTGTTTTTCAACCTGGTGGCGGCCCTGTTTTTCCGCATCGGTTTCCGGCTTGCAAAGATCGGGAATATCATTACTCACCTGGGCATCCTTATCCTCCTGGTGGGTGGATTTTTAACGTTTTATTTTTCCGAGGAATCTTCCCTGATGCTGAGAGAAGGAGAAGGCAGCGATATGTCCTCTTCGCGCCACCTGTGGGAGTTAGCCGTATGGGAAGCCAAAGCAGGAGACAGGGACATTTACGCGATAGATACCGCCGGGTTTCGTCCCGGCGAAACCATCCGTTTCCATGACCTGAACCTTGAATTGAAGATAAAAGAATATTATGCCAATTGCAATGCCTATACCGCAAATATCTCTTCTCCCGGTTCCGATTCCCAACCGGTACTGAATTCTTCCGGTATTCAATTGCTGAAAGAAAAACCTCTTTCAAGAGAATTAGCAGAAAATATCGCCGGAGGGGTATTTATTGTTAATCCTGACTCCCCAATAAATCAGTCGCTCCTTCTCTATGGCCAGGATAATTCGCCGACACGGGTAACCGTGGAGGGTGGGAATTTCTTCTTCTCCATCAGGCGGAAAACCATCGCACTTCCTCTTTATATAAATCTTCAGGACTTTAAGGTGAAATTTTATCCCAATTCCACTATTCCCAAAAGCTATGAAAGCAGGGTATCCATACGGGCAGAACAAGGGCTTGAACGGGATGTGGTGATATCCATGAACAAACCCCTGCGATTTAAAAATTACGCCTTTTTCCAATCCTCCTATTATATCGCCCCGGATGGAACCGAATACACTATCCTGGCAGTGGTTAAAAACGTGGGGCGCCTGCTGCCCTATTACTCCAGTATTACCATTTTCATGGGATTGCTCATTCATTTCCTCATGATGCTGTTTAGACGCAGGAAAAAGAAAAAAGCAGCATAAAAATTAATAGAAATAGGACATACAATGAACAGTAAAAATAAACCCACTTCTATTTGGTTGACAGTGATGTTGGTCATGGGTTTGGGACTCCTGGTTTCTGCGGGAAACCCTATGCTTTACGGCCAGGTCGACTCTTTGGAAAACTTTCGTCGATTGGTGATTATGGAAAATGGGCGAAAGAAACCCCTGGATACTTATGCTGAGAATATACTCAAACAATTTTCAGGTCGCAGCCAGTTTCAAAAAAAACCGGCCATTCAATGGTTGGCACGGGTGTTGTTTACCCCGGAGAATTCTTATGATGATAAGGTATTTCTTATCACCAACCCGGAGGTATTGGATTCCATTGGGGTGGAGCGACAGGGAAAAGCCAGGGACCGGTACGGTTTTTCCCAATTACGGCAGGGGCTGGTAAAACTCCGGCAATTGGCTGTCAGGGCCTCCCGGATCCAGGATAAAGACCGCTCATTTATCGAAAATGAGATTATTGCCCTTTACAACAAACTCTATATTTACCAGCAGTTGACGGCCAGTTTTGATTTTCTTTTGCCTCACCCTAATTTTGCCGTCACGGCTGAAGAAACTCGCAGCATTCTTGAACTTCCCGGTGATAAAAAACATTTCAGTTACCTTGACCTGGCTGAAAGGAAGAGCAAAATCCGTGAAGTGATGACTTCCCTTAGGGATAAAAACCAGGATGAATGGACAGCAGCGGAGAAGGAGATTGTCGGGCTTTCCCAGCGGTTGAAGCATTGGGCAAGGTTTTACGGCGAACTGCCGTTAACCGTTATTCCTTCTGTTGTTAAAGATAAAGAAACGGAAAAAGAAGAAAAATGGCTGAGTCCCTGGGATATTGCCAAATCCATTAGCCTTGACCCCAATGCTGCCGTACCCAACTATTTATTCCTGGTACGGGATTTTGTTTATGCGTTTAAAAACGGTGACCAGGCTGCGTTTGATACGGCAGTGACGGGATTCAACCGGTCAATCCTGGAGCAAGCCGGGGACCGTATCCGGCCAAAAGCCATCTCCCGTGAAGTTTTTTACAATAAAGTGGACCCCTTTTACAAAGCGAAATTTTTCTATGGCTTTTCCGTGTTGTTCTTGCTGCTTTCCTTTTTGGTCTTGCAGAAATGGCTTTACAGGTTTGCTTTTGTTTTGCTATTGGCAGGTTTTGGGCTTCATTTGTTCGGTATGGTATGGCGGATGTATATTCGGCTGCGTCCGCCGGTAACCAACCTGTACGAAACGTTTTTGTTTACCGGGTTAATTGCTGTTTTACTGGGTTTGATCCTGGAATTCTTTAAGAAGAAATACCTTGGGGTTGCCACTGGCGGCCTGGCAGGTCTGGTTATGTTGATGATTGCCGGCAAGTATGCCCTGGAGGGCGACACCATGGGCATGCTGGTGGCGGTATTGGATTCCAATTTCTGGCTGGCCGCCCATGTGACGACTATTATCCTGGGATATGCAGGTGTGTTGCTTTCCGGTTTTATCGGTCATGTTTATGTGATTCAACGTATATTCAAACCCCATAAAGAAGAGCTTTTAAAAAACACGTTCCAGGGGGTTTATTCCATCCAGGCGTTTGGGATTATTTTTACTTTCCTGGGTACTGTACTGGGTGGTATCTGGGCGGACCAGAGTTGGGGACGCTTTTGGGGATGGGACCCCAAAGAGAACGGTGCCTTATTGATTTTGTTGTGGTCGGCGATTCTTTTTCATGCCAGGTTAGCCGGATGGATCAAAGAGATTGGTTTTGCATTGGGAAGTGTGATTGGTATAATCGCCGTGGTTTTGGCCTGGTTTGGGGTTAATTTACTGGGTGTTGGGCTTCACTCGTATGGATTCACTTCCGGTGTGGCCAATGCACTTTTTATTTTTATCGCCTTTGAGCTGTTGTTTGTTGTTATAACGCTAATGGTGCTGAAAACCGGTGCCAGGTTGGGAAGCACAGAGAAAATGGCAGCAAAGTACGATGTTTGACCGTGTATGAAAAGCTTTTGCGGGGGGTCCAGGGGGGCAGTTTTCTCGAAAAGAGCCCCCTGGCCGTCGGAGACAAAAGAAAGTTCTTATAGATTTCTAATAAGAGTTCAGGATGGGCAGGCTGAAAGCTATATAATTTTTTTTTCGAGTTTCTGCCCATCCTGTAGATAAAAATATGGTTTAGTAGCAAAAGCCAATTCGATTATCTTTTCATTACCCGTTACTGATATTTTTCAATCAAATAGTCTGTGTATTCCTTTTTGAAATCAAAATCGATATCTATTTTTATAATCCCGGACAACTCTTCAACCAGGGGAGAATACTTCTTTTCAATTTTATTTTCCTGTTTGCTTGCTGTCAGTAATCTAAAATATCTCTCCACCAACCTGGATAGACTAATATTACTATTCCTGGCGTATTTCCTGGCTTCTTCGATAACATTTTTATCAAGCTTTAACGTCAGCTTTGCCTCCATAAGAGGCCTCCATTTTTTGTTATACGTATAATATATATTCCTTTTGTACGTATTTGTCAATTTAAAAAATTTCCCCTGGCTTCTTTTTTCAACTTCTCATCTTCCACCTTTCCGTCATTAAATTCAGAGAGTTTCCAGCAGGTGATTGCCGATGCTCCCCGAAAAGATGGGTTAGAAAAGAATCCCCCAAATCCCAAATCTCTCTCTTATTCAGCAAATATTGCACTGCAAGATGCGACCCTGTTACGACGCAGTCCTGTCTGTGCAACCATGTCTCAATGATGGTTTGAAATCGAAACTATGACAGGAACCTGGTACCGATGATAGTCCGAAATTGAAACTATCACAGGGACCTGGTCCCGATGATTGATTTAAATCCGGTTAATGTCCCGAAGCGGCGGCCTTCGGCCAGGTTTTTTTTAACGCCTGACGGCGAAGGAAGCGGACTTTTTAACTTTTTTAACTAGAACGAAATCCTTTATATGTCTGCATTTCATGGTTTTTATTAACTAGTTATTGACTTTTATTAACTATTGCAACAACTCCGGCTCACGATGGCGCAACTGGAAGACGTAAGTAAAACATTAGGGATAAGAAGACCTTATTACTCTTTTATAACTCTTGTGTAAATAAAGCAAACTCTGATTATAAGTGCTTCCTGGCTTTTTTATAACTCTTTCGTAACTCTTTTATAACTCTTTTTTAAATCAACGCCCGGTAGCACAGTTCCCGTTTTCTCCCAACTAACCATCTGCTCTATGCACCCTGCGCCCTGCGCTTTGCTCTCTATGTCTTTTTCACTTCAAACTTCTTCAACTCATCAATCTTTTGAAAGAATATTTTTTTCATGTCTTCCGACTCGAATTGAAACCATGTTTTGATTTCTGCTACAGTAAATAATTGGTTTTGAAGGCCGTATACTAATAATCCTTTTAGAGTCTTGAAAATAGAATCAGTAATATCAAACGCTTTTATATAGCAATAATCTGAGCCAAGATTGGCCAATCCTCCACCACCTTCTTTTAATAACCTACAAAGTTTGTATGGGATATGTACACCTTGTTCAATTGTACAAAGATCGAGTCCAAAATATTCTCTTATTTTTATTTGGTTAAATGAAGTTTAAAACACCGATGGTGCCGGTGGCACCTTTAAGGATTTCCTGGCCTTTTTTATCAAAATTGTCTTTGGTATATGCCAGTACATTCTTAAACATTGACGGTATTGCTTTTGTAATACGTTCGGCTGTTTCTCTCTTCATGAGCCTCTCCTTATCTTAAGGTTAAATTTTAACCCTTCTTAGCGGAATTATCAAGTCTTTCTTTAAAAAATCATATGAAACAATCAATTCAGGTTAAATTCCTCAAATTTTTTTGCCTGGCACTGAAAGGGGAAAAAGTTCCCGTGCAAAAAATCTTCCTAAATTGATTTTGCAGATAAATTGAATTTGTGCTAAAATGCTCTTGGAGGACGAAGAAATGAGCGTTGTAGTTTTGAATATAAAAAATGAAGAGAAAGGAAGATTTCTGTTGGACTTTCTGAAACAGATTGAATTCATCGAAGTAGAAGAACCCCCTGCTAAAAAAGCAAAATCAAAAGAAAAAGAAAGCTTTACAGAATTGTTTGGAATATGGAAAGATCGCGATATCGACCTGGAAACGATTCGAAAAAAGGCCTGGAAGGTAAGATAGATGATCCTGGTTGATACAAATGTGATTATCGACTCGTTTAAAGTAAAGATTTCAAATTTATTCCAGAACTTAAATTATATGAAGTCACGTAAAGGGGAAAAGTAAAAAAGGTTGACAAAATAATAGGAAAGGGATACACTTGTTTTAGATTATCATGATAATCCAAAACACTCCTTTAGATTATCATGATAAAATAAAATAGATGTTTAGATTATCAAAAAAGGGGGTTAGGCGAAATAATTTATATATCGCTCCCTTGCCTTCTTATCTTATGTCTGCTATTATTGCTCATTAAAAAATTTCTGTCTTTTGAAATGAACTGAGGTTACCTGATGCCTGAATTACCCGAAGTGGAAACAATCGTTAACGAGCTAAAACCCCTGGTGGAAGGGAAATCCTTCCAATCAATCAAAATATTCGAGACCCGCAGTATTGACGGAAACCCCAGGGAATTCACCGCAGCCCTGAAAAATAATAAAATCACAAAACTATTTAGAAGAGGAAAATATCTGTGTTTTTCCCTGATAAACGGTTCTCACCTGACCATCCACCTGAGAATGACAGGAAAACTGCTGCAAAAACCGGGTAAAAAGGATAAAAAATACCTGAGAGTGAAACTTGTGTTTGATAAGAAATTCGCCCTCTATTTTGTGGATATCCGTAAATTTGGCAAGCTGAAGTTATGGCCTGAGAAAGACGTTTTATTGCCGGCCCTGGGGCCTGAACCCCTCGATTCTCCTACTGTGTTTAAGGTGTTAATATCCCTGAAAACAAAAACCACACGGGTCGTCAAAACCATACTCCTGGACCAGCATGCGCTGGCAGGGGTGGGAAATATCTATGCCGATGAAGCCTTGTTCCTGGGAGGCATCCATCCGCAAACCCAGCTCTGCCGCATTGAAGATGCAGCCATAAAGCGATTAAGTCAGGTTTTACCCCGGATTTTAAAACGAGCCATTAAAAATAAAGGTACCACACTTTCCGATTATCAAACGCCCGACTCTGGTGCCGGAGATCACCAGCATTTTTTAAAGGTGTACGGCAGAGAAGGATTGCCCTGCTATACCTGCGGAACCGAAATCCTTCGTACTCGCATCAACGGCCGCAGCTCCTATTTCTGCCCCCGGTGTCAAGGTTAGTTGTGGAAAAAAATAAAATGATACACCCTTTTGATTGATTTCCAATGTTTTTTATTTTATAATATTATCTTTTCTCGGGCATTTTTCCGGGACCCTTGTGGAAGTACAAAATATGCTGATTTTTTACATTAAGGTTATCTCGTTAAATGACGATCAATCATAGACAGTTTAAATACAACAAAAAAATCACAAAATCACTGCCACCAATGTACGCGATACGATATACATCGTACAATATACAAAGATGCGGCAGTAAAAGGGGATAAAAATGGGCAATAACATATTGAAACCTAATCCGGCAATTGATTTAAGTATAAAGCAAACGACTGTTTTCCTGACAATACTACTGATGTTTGTCTGTTTTTCGCCGTTTCCGGTGTGGGCAGAGGTCACCAATGAGGACTGCCTGGCATGTCATTCGGACAAAGACCTGGAAGCGGAAACCGAAAGAGGAAAAACCTTAAAGCTATTTGTACCAGAGGATGCTTTAAAAGGAAGTGCCCACGAAGACTTATCCTGTACGGATTGTCACAAAGCGGAAAGTGACAGTGTTTTCGAAGACGTACCCCACGGCACTAAAGAGAAACCAGTAAGAATTGATTGTGCGGAATGTCATGATTATATTTATGGAAGATTTATCAAAACGGATATTCACGGTCGTGCCTATCATGCGGGGAATCCACGGGCACCCTATTGTAGTCACTGCCACGGTGGCCATGACATTCTTCCACTCTCCTCCCCCCAGAGCCGAATGTCTAAAAAAAACATGGCTGACGACTGCGGTCAGTGTCACGGCCAGGAAGAACTCAACCTGGAAGACAATATCACCAAGCGGAATCTAATCACCCGTTATAAAGAGAGTGTGCACTATCGGGCAATCCTGGAGGGGAAAAATGGGGCTTCCTGTACGGATTGTCACAGTCACCACAATATTCTATCATCGGCGGAACCGGGTTCCTGGGTAGCGCGAACCACGATTATGGATGTGTGTCATACATGTCATCCCAACCAGGTGAGAACCTACAAAGATGGTCCTCATGGTCGTACCCTGGCGCATGGAAATAATGATGTGCCCAATTGCACCATCTGTCACGGCGACCACGACATGGCTTCGCTGAAGACACGAGTGGGAGATGCTAAACAGTGGGCGTCTACCCAGGTTTGCATCTGGTGCCATAACAATGCCCGAATGATGGCCCGGTATGGATTGGATACCATCCCGGTCCAGAGTTACATGAAGGATTTTCACGGTTTGACCCAGAGGGGCACCATGGGAGCCAGTGCTACCTGCTCCGACTGCCATGACGCCCACCATGCACTGCCCGCGGACCACCCCAGTTCCCGTATGCATATCTCCAACCGGGGTGCTGCCTGCGGCAGATGTCACGGTAAAGTTACAGAGACCTTTGCCATGAGTTTTACCCACCGCAAAGCCATGGAAATACCCGGGGTCAAAGTGGAAAATATTATCCGTACACTATATATTATTATAATCGTCTGCTCTGTATTAGGAATGTTTGGATATAATTTCATCGTGTGGCTGTGGTCGGTTCGCAGAAAATTTAAAATGCAGCGAGACAAAAAACAAGTCTTCCGAATGAGCCCCTACGAGCGCACCAGTCACATGATTTTATTTATCACCATCTCGCTGTTGGTGATTACCGGGTTTGCTCTCAAGTTCCCTGAAGCTTTCTGGGCCAGGTGGCTGTTTGTCCTGGGAATGACCGAACCGGTCCGGGCTTTTATTCACCGGTTTGCTGCCGTGGTGATGACCTTCAACCTTATTTTCTTTGGTTTCTATATGGTTTTACGCAAACGGGGCAGGGACTTGTTCAGGGAGCTCCTGCCCAGGAAACGTGATTTCTCCGACTTCACTAAATCCCTAAAATTCTACCTGGGAACGTCCAAAGAAGAGCGGCGCCCCAAATATGGGATATTCAGTTTCGTGGAGAAGTTTGAATTCTGGGCCCTGGTCTGGGGCACCATTATCATGGTGTTGTCCGGTTTGATTCTCTGGTTTCCCAAGGCCCTTCCGGTAACCTGGCCGTCGTGGGCGATCAATGTGGCCCGTGTGTTTCACTATTATGAAGCTTTGTTAGCCACTTTGGCCATTATTATCTGGCACGGTTATCATACTATTTTCCATCCGGAAGAGTACCCCATGAACACATCCTGGATCACCGGTTACATTACCGAAGAAGAAGCCAAACACCATTTCGAGGACGAAGCCATCGAGAAAATGAAAAAAGAGAAGAAGTAGGAAGTAAGAAGTAAGAAGTAAGAAGTAAGAAGTAAGAAGTAGGAAGTAGGTAGTTGTCTTTTTTTCTGGCGCGGCACCTTATTAAAAATATAAAGGAGGCAGTATGAGAATGTATAACAAGTTAATAGTGGTATTTTTTTTGTTTTTATCGCTGTGTGTGGGTTTTTGTTTTTCCCAGGAACACGGCAAAATCGTGGAAAAAGTAGAGGTGGTGAATGTAGTAGTTCCGGTGAGGGTTTTCCACAACGGCGATCCGGTTAAAGGCTTGACAAAAGAAAACTTTAAAATCAGCATCAACGGCAAAGATGTTCCTATCACCAGTTTTGAGGAAAAGCGGCAGAAAATAGCGGTGAGGGACCGGCAGGGAACAAAACCGGAGCCCCGTTTGTTTGTGCTGGTCTTTAATATCAACGACTACAACATGAATTTGACGCAGCACGTGGATACCATATTCGAGAAGATCATCCGGCCCGGGGACCGCTTGATGATCGTTTCCAATAGCTTCTTCTTAACCGACTGGCCGGTTAAAAACAAAAAACAGGAAAAAGCGAAAATAAAGCAGTTGCTGCGGATTGAAACCACTCGAACCAGGCAGGAAATGAAGCGGGTTGAGTACGAGATGAAAACTCTTGCCGAGGAATTTATCTGGCAAGTGGCCGATGGCGACATGGGTGTTCATCCCCAAACATTGATGCGGGATTTCAATATCAAGTATAAAGATGCCCTGGATAACTATAAAAAACGTTACGCCAATATCATAAAAACCCAGAGCATCCGCATGGCCAATTATTTGAAAGACAAAGATATGAAAAAATGGGTGATTAATTTTCATCAAGTAGGCATGTTTCCCCAGATGAAATCCGGGCGCGATGAAAGTGATGGCGGGTTAAGAGGAAAATTGGAAGAATTGAGCCGGAGGAAACCCTGGTTACGTATGGACCTGTTTGAACTGGATACGATTTTCGCTGTGGCCGAAGGTAACATGGTCAAGGAATACAGCAAGTACTTTTTGAATTCTGAAGTCACGTTCCATACTATTTTAATGAAAGGATTCAGTAACGTTTACCTGGAATATTACGATTACAAACCCATTGCCACCGAGGCGGAGATCATGATGCGCCGGCTCACCAGGATGACCGGCGGCGAGGAGATGGGGTCCAACAATGTCCAGAAATTTCTCGATAAGATATGCGAAAAAGAAGATGTTTACTATGTATTGACCTACAACCCTGGTGATAAAAAATCAAAAATAAACGTCACAGTAACAGATGACAGCGGCAAAAACTACGATGTTGTTTACGACAATCAGCGCCGCCCCTGGTATATGAAGCGGGCCATAAAAAAAATCCAACAGGAAGAAGCTGCGGGGATTGCCATTAAAAACCTGTCTTATAACCGGGGTATTCTTAGCGTTAGGATTTCCGGGATCAAGATGGGACAACTGGAAGGAGAAACCGGGGAGAAAGGGAAAATCCATTTGTTGATCAAAATCCTGGACAGTGAATCCAAAGAAGTGAACAACGTTGAAAAGGCCTTTAAATGCAAAGAAAGAAATTTTGTGCTGCGGATGAAGCCCCCGGCGTTGAAAAAGGGAAAATATGATATCGTGGTCCAGGTGACGGACCTGTTGACCGGCAAGAATGATGTAGAGATCCAACCGGTAAAGATATAAACCCGTTCCTTGTTGTTAGAGTTTCTCGATTTCGTCTTTCGAAAGACCTGTATATTTTGTGATTTTTTCGATAGACTCACCGTCTTTCTTCATTTCCCTGGCAATTTCCCTGTTTCTCCGTTCAACTCCCTCTTCTTCGGCAAGCTTTCGCACCACTTTGCGTTGTGCATCCACCTTCATGTAGTGAATTTTTTCCGGGTCCAATTTATCCGTGTCGATCAGTTCCACCGCCTTTCGGATGCCATTATTATCCAGGTTGACGCGAAAATTTTCAGGGTTATGGATGGACTCATAAAATAAATCCAGCCAGTCACGGTAATTGGGGGGCGTATTTTCACGCCTGTAACAATGATTCAAAAATATCAATTTATGACCGTAAATCTCGACCACCTCATCTTCCAGGTTCCTGGGGTCCAGAGAGGTAATCATTACTTTGTCTTTTATGGGCCTTTTGTTTTTTTGATCGATCTTATAGGGAGCTGTCAAAACGACGATGGCATATACGGTTTGATCGAGTTTGTATTCTTCGGCACTTCTCTGCAATTGGGCGATGGCCATCATAAAATAATGAAGAAACCGGTCGAAATTATTATCGTAATCGATTCTCTGTATTTCGATAATCACACGCCGGTCCGTGGATTCGGCGAAAATATCGAAAATGATATCGATATTGCCTACTTTGAGTTCAAATTTCTTCTCGGTCTCAATTTTATCCACTTCAATTTTTTCGCCCAAGATATCCTTGACAAATGCCGTAAAAACGGTTTTATCCGTGAAGGCAGTCTTAAAAATCGTCCCATTATCAAGCGGTGCCAGCATTCCGTGCTCCTTATCTTTTTCTCTTCGACGATATTGTAATATAGAACGTCACATTTTTCAATCTTGAAGAAAAATCCATCGAAAAAACAGCACATCTATTGACAATAACTTGCTTTATTGTTATTAAATAATGTTTATCCGGGCCGCAGGCAAATAGAAGTGTGGCTAAAAAAACAGTGAGGAGCTTAAAATGAAACGACGAGATTTTATAAAAAAGTCAGCGATTGTGACATCATCCATATATCTTCCTGGCCTTGTTGGTATGGCCGAATCTACCGGGAATTTGGTGGTAAAGGTTGAGGGGGAATCCCCTTATGCGATTACCAAAAAAGCCGTGGAAGCGCTGGGTGGTATGGGAAAATTTGTTGCCAAACAGGCTATTGTCATGGTTAAACCCAATATCGGGTGGAACCGGAGCATTGAACAGGGTGCTACTACCAACCCGGAGGTTGTTAAGGCCGTGGTGGAAATGGCTTTGAATGCCGGGGCCAAAAAGGTTATTGTGATGGACCATTCCTGTCACAAGGCTGCGGATACTTATAAGCGCAGCGGCATTGAGGCGGCTGCCAAAGAAGCCGGGGCCGAGGTTCGTTATGCCGATGAAAACCGCCTGGTAATCCATGACTTTAAAGGCGAGCAAGTAAAGCGTTGGCCGATGTTTAAAGACTTCCTGGAAGTGGATACCTTCATTAATGTTCCTATCTTGAAGCACCACGGCAGTTCCGGATTAACTATCGGCATGAAAAATCTGTATGGCATCCTGGGTGGTAACAGGGGAAAGCTCCATCGTAATATGGGCATGAGTATTGCCGACCTGGGTCATGGATTCAAGACCCACCTCACGATTGTGGATGCTTTTCGGGTGTTAAAACGCAATGGCCCTATTGGAGGCAGACTCAGCGATGTAGAATTGAAAAAAACTGTCATCGCTTCCCCCAATATCTTTGAAGCTGATGTGGTGGCAGCGCATGTGTTCGGTGACGATCCCATGAGACACGACTTTATCAGGATGGCTGCCCAAAAAAATATGGGAAACACCGATATTAACAAAATCAACTTGAAAACCTTAAAAATTTAATGTTTAGTAAGGATAAAATAGAAAACTCATGAAAGCAAAGACAGGCAAAACAATCCAGCGTATTCGCATCATCGCCCAGATTATTTTTACTTTTCTTTTCTTTTACCTGCTGCTGCATTCTGGCAGTGCTCGGACGGAAACCTTTACTTATACCGATACATTCTTCTATTTTGACCCGTTGTTGTTGATATTAAATTTCCTGGCCACGGGTAAGGTGCTGGCAATTTTTCTACTTTCCCTGATTCCCCTGTTCTTGACGCTGATATTTGGCAGGTTTTTTTGTGGATGGGTATGTCCTTTTGGGGCCATCAACCAATTTTTCTCCTGGCTTTTCAGGAAATCCAAAAAGGAGAAGAAAGGCGTAGATAAGAGACTGTTAAAATTAAAATACCTGGTGTTGGTGGTTGTTCTTGTGTCTGCGATTATGGGCACGCATCTTGGTGGATGGTTGGACCCTTTTTCCCTGTTGACCCGCAGTGCTGCGGTTGCGGTGAATCCTTCGGTCAATCACCTGGTGCATCAGACGGTGAAAGCAGGTGCCAAAGATACCGGCATTGTAGCCAAAGGTTTAAAACCGGTTTACAAATTTGCCAGGAAGAATGTGCTCACTCAAAAACAGCGCGTATACACCCAGTCGGTTCTTATTGGCTTGCTGTTGGTCTTATTACTTGTGATGAACCTGTACAAACGCCGGTTTTTTTGTAACTACCTCTGTCCGTTGGGTGCATTGTACGGGTTGGTTGCCCGGTTTGGTTTGTTCAACCTGAAAACCAATACGAGCTGCACGTCTTGTAATGTATGTGCTAAAAATTGCACTTATAATGGCAGTCCTTACCAGGATTACATGAAAGCCGAGTGCATGACTTGCTTTAATTGCACCACGGATTGTCCTACGGATGCAGTGGATGTTGGGTTTGACTTTCCCAAAACGCCCGACCTTGCCCCTATCGACCTGGGAAGGCGAAAACTTATCGGTTCTGCGGTTTCCGGTTTGGTGGTGGCGGCGCTGCCCAGGGCGTATATTCACAGCAGGTCTAAGATCCACCGGTTTGAGCGTCCGCCGGGTTCGGTAAAGGAAACAGAATTTCTTGCCAAATGTGTGCGCTGTGGTCAGTGCATGCAGGTGTGTCCTACCAATTTCATCCAACCGGCATTGTTTGAAGCCGGTCTGGAAGGCATATGGACACCAATATTGAATCCACAGGCCGGGTATTGCGAATACGAATGCAACAAATGTACCCAGGTCTGCCCCACCAGGGCGATTGAAAGATTGACCCTGGAACAGAAGAAACAATTCAAAATCGGTATAGCTGTGGTGGACCGGAACCGGTGTTATACCTTTGCGGACGGCTACAACTGCGCGGTATGTGAAGAACACTGTCCTGTACCTGAGAAAGCCATTCGCTTCCGGGAGGTGGATACCTGGAATTTTGAAGGCAAACTGGTAAAGGTCAAACAGATATATGTGGTCCCGGATTTGTGCATCGGTTGTGGTATATGCGAAAATGTATGCCCCCGGATTGATGAGCCTGGTATTCTTAATACGGCCGAAGAGGAACAACGTGAAGCTGAGTACTAGACGATCAGTAGGAAGTAAGAAGTAAATAGGAGGTGAATAATGGGTGATAATAAAAGAAGAATCAGTGGTTCATTACTTATTGGACTACTTCTAATTGTATTAGGTGCCTTATGGGTACTGAATAATACGAATGTTATTGATTTTGAAATCAAAGAGTGGTGGCCGTTAATTTTAATTGCCATCGGGTTGGTTCATTTGTTCAATCGCCGGCGGTTTTTTGATTTCGCCGGCTGGTTGTTTATTGGTCTTGGTGTTGTCTTCCTGCTGGTTGAAAACGGTGTTCTCCATTGGCATGAAGTCTGGAGATACTGGCCTGTGATCTTGATACTTGTTGGACTCTCCATTGTTTTCCAGGGAGTAAAATTTAAAAAACGCAGAAAATATGATTATGACCCGGATGAAACGCCGTCTTCCGACGAAGAGCGCATCCATGAATCTTCTTTTTTCGGAGGTTGGAGCAAGCGGGTCACCACCAAGAACTTCAGAGGAGGCAATATTTCTGCTGTATTTGGTGGTTTGGAGATCGATTTACGGGATGCAAAATTATCGGAAAAAGGCGGGGTATTAGATGTCTCCGCTGTTTTTGGCGGTGTAGAGTTACGCATTCCTGATTCCTGGGTCATTGAAGACCGTTCATCAGCCATTTTCGCTGGTGTCGACTACAAATGCTCCAATACCCGGGGCAGCACCGGCAAACGATTGATTATCAACGCCAGCGCCGTCTTTGGAGGTGTCGAAATCAAGAATTAGTGGAGGGAATGGTAAAATGCAAATATTTCTTGCTTCTGATCATGCCGGTTTCGAGTTAAAAGAGGAAGTCAAACAATACCTGCTTAATAAGAATTTCACTGTTGAAGATATGGGAACCGGTTCGGCGGAATCGGTGAACTGGGCGGAATATGGGGCAAAAGCAGCAAAAAAGGTCTCTGAAGACCCGGAAAATGCAAGAGGAATTATTATTTGCGGTTCCGGTATCGGGATGTCTATGGTTTCCAATAAGTTTAGAAATGTGCGAGCTGCTCTGTGCAACGATGAATACGCAGCAGAAATGAGCCGGAAACACAATAACGCCAATGTATTGAATATGGGCGCACGGGTGATCGATAAGGAAAAAGCACTGAAGATAGTTGAAGTTTGGTTAAATACGGAATTTGAAGGCGGCAGGCATCAAAAACGGCTGGACTATTTACATCAGACGGTTGAAAAAGAAAATTTTAAATAGCCCTCGGCGAGGGCAGCCATAGAAGGCGCATACGCGCCATATAAAGGCTTCCTTACCAGAATCAGACATACAGGTAACAACTAAAGGGATTTTCATGTATTAATAAAACGGAAGTTGTTTCAAACGTTTGGGGAAGCCTTTAACTTAATTAACTTTCCAGCTTTTTTTTTCTAAACAAAAGTTTTGTGGGGTCTCAGGGGGTTCTCTGCGCGTTTTTATAAAAAGAGCCCCTGGTCGCCGAAGGCATAGAAAAGTTCTGATAGAGTTTTATAGAAGTTCAGGATGGGCAGGCAGAAAGTTTTATAATTTTTTTTCGATTTTCTGCCCATCCTATAGATAAAAATACTGGACAGTATATCCGCACGGAGGGCATTAGTTTTTTCAGAGTGCCCGTGCGGTAGGAGAGATCAAGCCCCCAAAGGGGAAATTACAAATCCCAAATACCAAATTACAAACAAAGGGGCGTCCTTCGGACGTATTTAAAACGCCTGCGGCGATTCCACCGATAGTACAGGAGCATTATTTTGGTCATTTGAAAATTATTTACCTGGAACTTTATTCCCACTAACCGGATGGTGTAAAAGTGACCGATTGTTAAATAAAAAAGCTCTGACGTAATATCAGAAAGCTCTGAGGCAAAATTAAAACGCTCTGAGGCAAGATAAAAACGCTGTAAATTAATATCAAAAAGCTCTGGATCCAGATCAAAAGAGCTTTGACGTAAGATTAAAAAGATGTGAATTAAGATCAAAAAGCTCTTAGGTAAGATTAAA
>WVZO01000278.1:0-761 GCA_011772425.1 Candidatus Aminicenantota bacterium | reverse complement strand
AAAATAGATTTGACGTCAGACCAAAAAGATGTCTCCTAAGACCAAAAAGATGTCTTCTCAGACCAAAAAGATGTCTCCTCAGACCAAAAAGATTTAATTTCGGCTGAAAAATAAGGGTAACCTGTTGAAAAAGCGTCTCGCGAGACGACGTTAATATCCCGCGAGACGCTTTGTTAATAAGCATTAGAGACAGGTTATCACTGATCGCCGGCAGTTGAACACGTAACGTACACCAAAGTTCCGTCAGTTTTTTAATAGTTGGCGGTGAATTCAGGCGGGGCGCCGGGTAGGTAGTCTACCAGAATAGGTGTGAACCATTTACCAAATGGCGGCAGACCATTTTTAAAAATTGTTTTTTGACTAATAAATAACCGTTTCGCTTTGTATCCTAGATCGACTTTTTTCTACCGTAGAAAAAAACTTTTCTACCGTAGAAAATTATTTTTCTACGGTAGATAANNACGATAGCGCCTGGATGTAGAGAGAATCTACTGTCGTTTTTCATGTTTCCTTATCAATCGAAGGTTCCAGGTACTTTATTCCCTCAGATAGTTGAGGTTTTGTTTTGTCATTGTAATTTGTAATCTTGAATTGAAGGTCCCTGCCTTTTTTTTAGACAGGGGTTTTGGAATTTTCTTTTTTCGGACATTCGAATTTGTTTCGGATCTCGTACTTCGTGCTTCGAATTTTCAAGGGTGCGCCATGTTTTTTAAGACTTTGACGCACCCTTGATCTTCACTATTCCTGGTTGACTTTTCCCT
>WVZO01000342.1:12077-13008 GCA_011772425.1 Candidatus Aminicenantota bacterium | reverse complement strand
AAATAATTGGCGGTGCTCAGAATGTGGATGAATGTGTCATCGGCAATTTCATGGCTGCGCGGTTTAATAAGCAGGCCAATCTTCCTTCCTTTTTTCCCATGATCGACGAGGGTTTGCTTTATAAACCTGCCATTGCCGTAGAAGGGGCATGTGCCTCCGGTGGACTGGCATTAATCTCAGCCATCAAATCCGTACTGGCTGAAACCGCGGACGTGGTCCTGGCGGTTGGTTTTGAAGTACAAAATACCGTCAAGGCCATTTACGGAGCCGACATACTGGCGGGGGCAGGTTGGTTCCAGGAGCGGAAAACCGGTCATGCGTATTACTTCCCGGGTCAATTCAGCAACCGTGCCGGTGCGTATTATGAAAAATACGGCAGGGAAAAGACCCGTAAAGCCTTTGCCCGCTGGTATCGCAATGCCGTTGAAAACGCACGTCTCTGCCCCACCGCCCAGGAATATCACAACACAACCAAAGACCTGGAAACTCCTGCCATGGTCGAACCCAATCCCAAAGTCTTTTTAGATCATCTTACCCCGTTAGATTGTTCCAAGGTATCGGATGGTGCGTCTGCTATTGCTGTTGTTTCGGAAGAGGGATTGGAACGCATCGGTATCCCAAAGAGTGAAGCCGTGGAGGTCATGGGATTTGCTCATGTGGAAGATGATATCACAAAACCGCCAACGGATTTAACCCGGTTAAAAACCACTGAAGTTGCCGTAAAGAAGGCTCTGGAAGTTGCCGGGATTACTATAGATGACCTGGCAACGGTTGAAATCCATGATTGTTTTACCATTGCCGGAATCCTGGCCACTGAGGCCATTGGGTTTGCAAAGCCTGGAGAAGGTGCTGATTTTGTGTTGGCAGGTAATACGGCCAGGGATGGTCAAATCCCCTTTAATACAACCGGGGGATTGATCGGCTGGGGACA
>WVZO01000342.1:11857-12050 GCA_011772425.1 Candidatus Aminicenantota bacterium | reverse complement strand
TTATCCGTCAACATGGGTGGTGATGATAAGACGTTGGTTTCTATTGTTTACCGTAGAGGCGAATAGTTTTTAGCCACGAAGGTACACAAAGAAACACGAAGAAAATAAAATAACAAAAACTCTTTTTAATAAAAAGTTTTGCGGGGGTCCAGGGGGCAGTTTTTCAAAAGAGCCCCCTGGTCGCCGAAGGCAA
>WVZO01000342.1:0-11815 GCA_011772425.1 Candidatus Aminicenantota bacterium | reverse complement strand
CTATTGAAGCCTTTGGGCAAATTTCCTTATCCCATGAATTGATTTCCATCTTTTAAGCTCGCCTGTCTTGCTGACACATTGTCAAATTCTTCACTTCTCTTCTTCTTCATAATATGGGCAATAAAATTTCTTGTCCAGCTCTCTTAATGCGTAAAAAAAATCCTGTTGTTTATCATTCCAACCTTGAGATTCCTCAGCTATCAGATCTAATAAATATTCAGCATCTTCAAGTTTTGCAAATTTTTTCAATGCCTTTACCGAAGCACGTCGAACACCACTAAATTGGTGGTGTAACATCTCGAGTATCTTATCTATATCATCAGAAGTTGCTATCTTTATAAATGCATCTATTGCAGCATCCCGAGCAAAATAGTCTTCATCGAGTAACACCTCAATTATTTTGTCCAAATCCCCAGGTTTGGCTATCTTTAAAAATTCATCTAGTGCAAAATATCTAAATTTTCTCTTTTCAGACTTCAACAATTCGAGTATTTTATCCATACCTCCAGGATAAAATCTCTCCAGAAATTCATTATGTATCCTTATGCGATCCAATATACCGCCAGTAGCACTACTGAGCACTATCCTATCTTCCTCATCCCAATGTTTCAATTCAGAAATAGTCTCATCTTCTTTAATAATAAATCCATGTGATTGGTGCTCTTTTTTCATCTCAACTATTTTACTTGTGTTTAAATCTTTTAACCAATACCAGCCTAATCCCACTTTTTTGTAAAGACAAGTGCATAAAATGAGCGGGTATTTTTCGTCGGTTATTTTGATCTTCATCCTATTTCTATATAAGTTAACCATAAAAATGGGATCCATAATTGGTGTCCCATGCACGTTATAATTTTGATAAAACGAATCTAATTGTTCTTCCAAAAACTTAATTGTTCGATCTTCTTCCTTGACCAATTCTTCA
This sequence comes from Candidatus Aminicenantota bacterium, assembly GCA_011772425.1. GTDB lineage: Bacteria > Acidobacteriota > Aminicenantia > UBA2199 > UBA2199 > JAKAGC01. The sequence goes on along the minus strand of WVZO01000342.1, from coordinate 10,890 downwards.
TCAACAATTTTTCCCAGGTAATCGTGAATGATTTCAAATTCATCTTTACTGGCAGCACTTACCATTCGAAGATCAACCATTTTATTTACGATTTCTTTCAACACATCCATCTCTATTTCTGTTGCTCTACTTAATTCTTTCAAATTCTTTTGGGCTTTTTTACCGGTTGAAGATGTTAGGAAGGCCAGAACTCTCTCTGCTTTATCTTTCTGGGAGCCGAATTCTTTCAGCCGTTCCATTAGATAGCGGGCAATGATATTATCTGCACCTTTTAATTGGTCCAGATAAATCTCTATGGTGATGATTGGATTAGTGGGGTCTACCTTCGCGCACAATGTCTCAGCCACCATCTGGATATATGGGGGGTAGAGCCGATCATCTCCTTTCTGGATATCATCGAGAATGATTTCAATTAATGATTTCTGCCCCTTTTCTTGCCGCGGATCTAGACCGATGTGTGCATTCTCCAGCCCGGCTAATAATGCTTTTGTTGCTCCTTCCCTTGTCAACCGCTCCAATTCAACACTTGGGAGTTGGTAAGCCGAACCAGTGATCTTCTTTAATAGCCTTGAATTAATCTTTACTAACGCATCCTCACGAAAAGATATCAATATCCTGAGATTGGGTATAATGGTCCCGGTTTGAACTGCTGTAAGACGTAAGCAAAAATCATCCAGTATCTCCTTTACACCGCAATTTAATATATCTTCAAACTGATCCATAACCACCAATAATTTTTTTGGCTTAATCTTCTCTGCCGCATTTTTCATTACGTCCAGAAGATTCATTGTCGGATCAATATTTCCTTCAAAAAAAGCTGACCAGAGCATCTTCTTAATATTTTCTTCAGGATTATCAAAAGGTCTTGTACAGACATATCTCCACGACATTGCATCCAATTTTGGAAAAAGCCCGGCATGAATCAGTGATGTTTTACCTGCTCCGGATTCACCGATTAATAAGGTAATGGGCCAATTGCTCACAATAGATAGTAAATCCTCAATTTCTTTGTCTCTACCTTTGAATATTTTAGCATCATCTTTGGTATAGAAAGCCATACCGGGAAATGGTCGTTTAATCACCGCTTTCTTTTTTAACTCAGCTTTAATAAAAACATCGCCTAAATCAAGTTCGCCCAGCTCAAACGGATATTCATAAAGTTTTAGGTAGGGAGATATTTGAGCAAGGTCCTCATTCATCATGGCTTTAAGAGTATATACGGAATCAATTTCATCTTTTTTAGGCACTGCTTGAAGAATAATCCTGTCTTTTTCATCCAGGTACCAACCGGTAATTGCCGGTCTTCCCTTCCACTTTGAAGGTACATCCCCTTCAGGGAATTTAATTATTCTTAAAATTTCCGGTACTCTTTGATAGTTGGTGTCCAGCATATCTGCCAAACGGAATATGGCAGCAAGTCCGATAAGACTTATCTCTTCACTGCCTATTGCTAATTTGGGAGGTAATTCATCCAATCTACCATCACCGTGAACACTCACCACATAGCCTACTGCAATGGCCTGCCCTTTATCAAGACCCAATTTATCATATTCTTTCAGAATAATCTCCATCGAACGCTTTCCGTGATCACTTTTCCATCCTTTTGCATCATCAATAACTACTTTCCCAATATCATGTAAACATGCGGCTGCGGATAGAACGAATAATTCGGTTTGGCTTAATTCTTTTTCTTTCTTGTCATCTGGGATCAATTTGCACAAATTCGTTTCCACAGCTTTACAATGCAATGTACCCTGGATATTATCTCCTTTTTGGTTGTCCTGGTATGACTCACCTTTTCTCCAGACTTCATTTAACTGGATGAGTAAGTCGCCCTTGATAATTTCCCTTAAAGCCTTTTTCCCTTTTGGCATGCAATTTACCTCACTTAAAGCCATTAAATACCATAAATTGGAGTAAATAACAACTGTCAGCAGAAGAAAATAATTTCTAATATTCTATTACTTCAGTATTCCACGAGGTTTTGCAATTTCTCAATATCCTCTTTCTTAAGTTTTTCTTTAAAATTTTGTTGACTTTCAGATTATAATAGACTAAGATTGTTCTTGTGATGGCTGTAATGACAATTAATAGGATGATAGCCTGGCCGACAAAGCAATTAAGACGTGACTCGTATTTTGAATGAATGAAAACGCTGAAAGAAATTCAGAGACAATTATCGCAAGGTAAGTTCGAATTTAGCAGACATGGTTTTAAGCGGACAGTTGAGCGTAACATCGGGGAATTGGAGATAAAACAGGCTGGAGCGAATGCAGAGATAATTGAAAACTATCCTGATGATAAATATTCTCCAAGTTGCTTGTTGTTAGGGTTTACTAAATCAAACCGCCCGTTACATATACAAGTATCGCGTGATGATTCAAACCTCGCAAAAATCATCACACTTTATGAGCCAGACGAAATGGAGTGGATTAACTACTCCAAAAGGAGGTAATTATGTTCCGCTGCAATGTATGTGGTTCAACAAAGAAAAAAGAAGATTTTGTCACTGAAATTTTTAATATTGACGGTAAACCAGTAATGGTGGAGAACATTCCTGCAACCATTTGTGATCGTTGTGGGGAGGAAACGTTTAGTCGCGAGACTACGGAAAGAATTCGGCGAATGGTCCATGGAGAAGCAAAACCTAAAAGATCGGTTTCTATGGATATATTTGCTTATGCATAACATTGCAATTTTGCGACCTTTTTTGAGAGTGATTAAGGTGCCAGGTACTTTATTCTTACTTTCAATACTCGACAGGATACCGGCAAAAAATAAAAGCTGCCGGGATTCCTGATAGAACAAGGGCCTATTATTTCCGACGCGGTAAGAGATGGCAATTTACCTCTGAATTTTTTTTCAATATCTCAGAGATAAAATATTATTTCTCTGAGATATTTTAGAATAACTCAGAGTTTTTCAAAAATATCTCTAAAAAAATTTGAATGTCGGTGCGGATATTCCTAAACCTGTAGGGCAAAAGAAATAACTTATCTGGCACCTTATCTCTCGTACCGCACAGGCACTCTGAAAAAACTGCTGCCCTCAGTGCGAATCTACTAACCCCTATTTTTTTCTACAGGATGGACATAAAAACTAAATAAAACTTAAAAACTTTAAGTATGTCCATCCTGAACTCCTATGCCTCCGGCGGCCAGGGGCTCTTTTTATAAAAACCGCCCCTGGACCCCGCAAAAATTTTTGTTAAAAAAAACAGTCAAAAACCCTTTTTTTATTTGTGACTTATGATTTTAGCCATTATGCTGCCTCTCCACAATGGCGTTCATTTCCTCCTCGCAGTCTGTGATGGATTGCACCAGTCTAAACTGCCGCCGGCAGCGGTCCAGATTATGACCTTCCCGATGAACTTTATAATACGGATCACCTTGCAAATAGTCGGTTAAAAAACGCATGCCTATCAGCAAGGTCATCAGTTTGATACTGAAGACCAGGTAATTCCTCTCAACCCGATTCAAACTCCCACCCACACCAACCAGGAACCCGTTTAGTATGGTTTCAAACCTGGATAGTTCCACAGACACCCCGGATAAATCCCGCTCGTCTTCTGCCATTGGACTGAGAGTCGTACGGCCCAGGTCGCCAAAATCGTAAAGCGACAATCCCGACATCACCGTATCCAGATCAATAACACAGACCCCTTCTCCAGTGATGTCATCTAACATAATATTGTTCACCTTGGTATCGTTGTGGGTTATTCGCACCGGGATTTTACCCTCTTGAACCAAACCCGGTAAAATATCAAACATCGAGGCCCGGTCCAGTAGAAAATCAATCTCTGATTTGGCTGCTGCAGCACGGTTGTGGGAATCCGATGCCAGGGCCTCTTGAAAGTCCTTTAATCGTTTGCGACCATTATGAAAATCCGGGATGGTTTCGTGCAGCGGCGGACCTGCAAGGTCCTCCAGCATTGCCATGAATCTTCCGAACATATATGCCACCTGGAAAAGTTGCTCATTGGATGACAGTACATCATACGTCCTGGCCCCTCTAATAAACACATACGCTCTCCAGTAATTATTTTCAGGATCAAGATAATAACTGCCTCCGTCGTGGGTAGGAATAACCCTCAGCACCCGGCGGTCAATCTCCCCTTCCGAAATACCCTGAGTTTCCAGTTTCTGGCGAATATGCCGGGTCACTCGCACGATATTTTCCATCACCCCAGGCGGATCAGGAAAAACATAGCGATTGATTCGCTGAAAAATATAAGGCACACAACGGCCTTTCTGACGAATATTTACCAGGTAAGTATCATGAATATGCCCGGTCCCATAAGACCGCGCATCCAAACATTCACCCCCCGGTTGAAATTGCCTGGCAATCAATGCCATGTCAATATTTAATTGTTTATCCATTTTTTCTGCCTTCGGCGACCAGGGGCTCTTTTTTTAAAAACCGCCCCTGGACCCCGCAAAAACTTTTCATACACGGTCAGCCTGTGTTACTATGCTTCAATCATCGTGCCCCATTCAGTCCAAAAAATCCCCTCTTGAGAGGGGTGGCCGCGAAGCGGTCGTAATGGCGGTGTGTCATCTTCTCTTCTTCGTTTCCTCTTTTGCCAACTGCCTACTGCCCACTGCCTACTGAAATCAGGCTTTCTCTGATTAAATAACCCAAATAGGCTTCATCGCGGTTTAAAATTCCCAGACGGTTGTTGGTCATATGTACGTAACTTTCCAGGATCGCCCACAATTGCTGGTTGGACTCCAGGATATTCTCCAGCGGTTGAGGCTTATACCATTCGGGAATGATCAACGTCCCGTCGGTCTGGGCTTTTTTTAATTGATCCCGGATAACCGCCATGCCTGCGACCCAGCGGTTAAGCCATTCCTGTTCAAATTCAACGCCCTCGGTAAACGCATTCCACAAGGTTTCGTGATATGGAACCAGCATGGCTTTTTGTTTATCGAAATTCTCTTTAAACGCTTTCCAGGTGATATCCTGGCGTTTTTTTAGTTCCTCTTCCGGGATATTTTCTTCATACCCGTAAGACCTGGCAAACCACATCCTGGAGATATGGGAATAAAATGCAGTGGTCTCGGTTAAATCCATGCCCAGGGCAAAGGCAAAACCCAGATGCATTTGAATCGCAGCTCCCAATGCCCGGTCATAATCCCAATGATCACTCTCCTCGATGATGGCTAAAACAGCATTGGCTGAAACCTGGAACTGTTTTTCGGCAATGATGATACCTGTTGGCCCGCCGTACCGTTCCACTTCGGGTTCATAAGGAATATACTGGACAGTATTGTTGGGAAACCAGCGGTGCTCTTCGGGTAAATTCTTTACATATTCCGGGTCTTCGCGTTTGGAGGGATTTTGTTTGAAATAGTCATAAAAATGGGATTCCAACCGGGGTTTGATATCCGCTGCCATTTGTCCGGGATCGCCTTTGAAACGAAGCCTTATGTGGGGGCCCCGTTCCCAGTAACGGATGAAAAAAAATTGGTCTGCCTGGTTTTTTTCCATTACAGACCGTATAAACGGCTGCACACCCCGGATCAAAAATTCCTCCCAGGGTTCCGCATAATACAAATAAGCCGCCAACCAGGTCTCGTCGATTACACCTTCACTCATCATTTTACTCCGGTTTTCATCATTCATTATTCCGACTGTGCATAGGTATACCACTGCACCGTAAATTCCGTAATGTGCCTGCTGTCACCAACTTTCAACAGGTACTGAGAATCGGGCAGCATTTCCACCACTCTCAAACTGTAGGCCACCCGCTTGATTAATTTTTCAAACAGGTCTATCAAGAATGGATTTTTAAAAGAAATATATTGGGGTTTGTAATCATCCCGGGTAGGATTTTGTTTTGCTTTGGGTTTGGCTTTTGGCGGTATTGGCCCCGGCATGCGCTCCACCACGTGGACAAAAACTTCGTCCGGCATTTGCAGTTCATGCCGCCATTGGTTCACACGGGCAAAATATGCCCAGGAACTCTCACCAGGTTCTTTGAAGGGCAAGTGTTCTACCGGGATTTGCCAACTTTTCCGCTGCAGCACAATCCGGTTATCATAGACCACCCTGGGGCTAACATTAATACCGGGAGTTTGTTCTTTTTTCTCATCTCCTGGTTTTTGCTCCGGCCGGGCAATACTCATTGCCGCATTGACCAGCGGCATGGGGAACAGGTATTCTGCTTTGGAGAATTTTTCCAGCAGTTGGAACAACTGTGACCGCCCTTTATGCCCCTGGAAACCCAGGTCAATAACATAGACCCGTTTTTGGGAGGGTTCATGAATCAATTGCAGCCGTTTTCCTGTTTCATCCAATTTTACCAGCAGTTCGGTAATAGGGATTTGTTTTTTCGATGGCAGGGTATTATGTCCACCCGGTATGCGAACTTCATAAGGCAGCAGCGGCGGGTGTAAATTAGCATTGAAATAAGACGCATCCGTGTCCTCTGCCATCAGGGCATCGCCCTGGCAGGTTTCATTCCACTTGCGCATATCTCCGGTAATACTGTCGTCGAAAATATGCAAAAACCGGCTGAAAAGTTTACCAAAACCTGGAAACGACGCATTTAACACACCCATTAATTTTTCTTCGCCCCCTGGTTTTTTCTCTTTGTAGAATTGAATAAAACTGCCGTAGGAACGATCCCCATCCGCCCGGGAAATACCTGTGTCGTATTCGCGGTGGGCCTGTTCCACCTGGAGGGGTGACAGGAAAATAAAATCGGGATCCGGGGTGATTTCTTTTTTTAGTATTTCTTTGTAATGATCCGTCCACTGCCTGTTTCTCTCCTGTCTTTCTTTTATAGACGGCACAGCCAGGAACGCCGCCTTTTTCTCCTCTTCTTCGGTTAACTTTATCTCTTCGGCTTCATCACCTTCTTTTTTTGGAGTCTCTTTTTGCTGCTCCTCTTGTTTTTGCTGCTGCTGCCGCTGCATTGCCTCTTGTTTTCTTTGCAGTTCTGCCTCCGGTTTTTTAAATTCACGGTAATATTCTTCATAAAACGTCATCAAAGGAATGGACGCGTTTTCGTCATACTGGTGTGTAAAAAAGTACAGCATTTTTTCCCGTTCGTCCTGCATACCTTCGTAATGCTTCATCAACTGCAGCAGCTTATGAAGCTCACCAAGAAATTCCATCAGGCTGGTTTCATCCACCTGGAGAGTGATGTCCACGGTGGCGTCTTCGTAGAACATCTGTTCCGGTTTGAAATAAAAATACGTGCTGGACTGGTGTTTAAAAACTTCTTCTGTATCTTCTTTTTTTTCCTCGCTTTCCTGTTTTTGTTGGTCCTCTTCCTCGCTTTTACCGGGATCTTTTTCTTGTTCTGCTTGCTTTTTTTCTTCTTTCATGGCTTTCATGCGTTCTTCCGGGGTTTTTCGTTCTTCTTCCGGGAGTCCGGCGGCTTCGTGCAGTTTCATACAGATTGTCCGGCATTGTTGAAACGCTTCTTCCAGGATTTGGTTTCGTTTGTCGCAAGGTGCTTCACCGTATTGGTCGGCCAATGTACGGATGTTCTTTAACGTTTCCGACAATTCCCCCAGGAGGGGAATCTCCGTATCAGGAGCAGCGGAAATAATGTTAGCAAGAACTTTTCTCAGTTTGATATCCCAGTCCGGGTCAATGCCGGATACGCCAATGTTGTATTCCAGGAAACCGTATTCGATCAATTGAACAATATAGGCTTCCAGTTCTTCTGCCGGTGCATCGATGTACTCGTTTGCGATGATTGACCGGATCAATTCCCGCATGGGAATACCTTCTTTCTTCTCTGCCGTCAAATACCGGAATACCTCCAACACCGGGTTGGCAGGAATTCGTTGAAACGCTTCGATATTATCGTTGTTGGTAAGAAAGAGGTAATGGTCTTCGCCTTGTTTTAACGTGGGATTGGGCCGGATTAAAAAATGCCGGTAAATCTCCGGGTTTTTGCAAAGCAAGATTTTCAAGTAACTGTAGAGGAAATTATTTAAGCGGATATGACAGATGACTTTTTTCTCTTTTACGTCCGCAGGAAGCCATAAAAACGGGTTTTTGCCGTTTCCTTCCTCGGCCGGTGCTTGTGCTGAGGGTACCGGTTTTCCCATCACCAGGTTAGTAAAGGTGCTGAAGGGGGATGTTTTGCCATACATGCGGGAGATGTATTTAATCAAGCCCCGTTCCGTTTGGAAATCCTTTTTATTCAACCCGGATTTTTTGGCAGCATAAGCCGGGATTCGTTTTAGCAGCGACTGGCTGCCCAGCAGCAAACCCTTTTGCAGGGTATCTTCCCGGGCCAGGGCATGGAGATTTTCCCTCAGGTGGGTAACCTCCTGGGAAAAAATCTTTTCACCTTCGGCACACAAGCGATCCATGGTCTTTTTTATTCTCAGGTAATTTTTCAGGTCTTCATTTATGGATTTCGGCAAATGGGCGATAATATTGTCCAGTTTATCTGTGGGTATATCCCGTTCATTAAAGATATCCCGCCGGCAATTAAGCAAAAGGTTTTGTACGTTGTGGTCTTTTTCTTGAGGGATAAGTTGGTAAAGTTCGTCGGAGATTTTTTCTTTGATTTTTTTTAATTGTTCTTTTATTTGGAGAATTTCCTTCACCTGGTGAAAGGAGTCTTTAGCGTTAAGGGTTTCCAGTTGTTCGAACCCTCCGCCGCTGACCCGTATTAAGATATGCGGAAAAAGTTTCATTCGTGCTTTCCTTCTAGGGTTTAGATAATATGGTACCTAATTGTCTACTTATTGTCAATTCCAGGAGGCTGCCCGAGAATTAAATACAGCCGTAGGGGTTAGATTTAGAGGCTGTGTCAAAATAGGGGATGAACACGAGGTTCACCCCTACGTCCGCCTGGAAACCCTTTGTAAGGGCTCGGTCGGGATTTTGTATTCGCCCGAATTCACTCTTTTTCAAAACGGTAGCCTTCGTTTCTGACAGAGATAAAGTGTTGGGGTTGTTCCGGGTTGGTTTCGAACAATTTTCTGAATTTTAAAATGAAGTTATCGATGGTGCGCGGGGTAGGGGAAACATCCATTCCCCATACGTCTTCAAGGATATCTGCCCGGCGCAGCGTTTCTCCCGGGTGCAGGGAAAAATAGGCCAGGAGGTTGATTTCTTTTTCTGACAGCACCACGGTTCCTTTATTGCTTTCACATTCCCGTGTGGAGAGGTTGATTTTGTGCCCATTAATAATCAGCAGCTGGCTGGAGGGAATACTGCGTTTCCCCTGGCTGCGGCGAATCAAGGCATTAACGCGGGCCAGTAATTCTTCCATATTAAAAGGTTTCACCAGGTAATCATCAGCGCCGGTGTTTAAGGCACTAATTTTATCTTGAATTTGACGCTGCACCGTCAGCATCAGTATCGGTGTGTGTTCATGAATGCTGCTTTTTCTCAGCTCGTCCAGTACCTTCATGCCGGAAATGCCCGGCAAGAGAATATCCAGTATAAACAGGTCAAAGAGCTCTTGCTGGGTGTGCTCCAGCAGCGATTCACCATTGGTAAAACACTGCACTTGGTAGTTACCCTGTTCCAGGTTAATTTTGATCATATTACGGATCAACTCATTATCTTCTAAAACGGCAACTTTATATTTCATTTTCTTAGTCCTGGATTGTTTCGTCTTTTTGTGCTTTGGAGAGGTTTAGGTAAAGCCGGAATTCAGCCCCCCGGCCTTCTCCTGTGCTGGAGGCTTCCAGGTATCCTCCCATTTTTTCAGCCAGCTGCCTGGAGATATACAATCCCATGCCGGAACCGTGCCCGTGTAATGTGCCAGGCAGCTCTCCATCCAGGTAGCGATAGGCTTCAAATATTCTTTGGGAAAATTCAGGCTTGAATCCGGGACCATTGTCTCGAATGGTTACCACTGCTTTTTTGCTTTTGTTTTGTAGATATACGTTGACTGTCAACACAAGTCCCGGTGAGCAATACTTTAAGGCATTTTCAACAATATTATCCAGGATCAAACGGAGAATATGGCAATCGGCGCGAACCATAAGGGAATCCCTATCAAAATGGAAAGAGAGTTTGGTATCGGTGAGAAGAATCATATGGTTGTCAAAGTAGGCTTGAATACATTCATTGAGATTTAAATCTTCCATAAGTGGAGTGTGATCGGTTTTTGGGTATCGCAAGCCGCAGCCGGCCAGGATATTTTCTGCCAACTGTTCCTGTTTTTCCACCTGGTTCAATGCCATATCCACAAACTGGGGCAGTTGAGCCGGGTCCAGGGATTGATTCTTAAGGCTTTGTAAAAAAGCTTTAATACCAGTGATAGGGGTTTTGATCTCATGGGTCACCCGCCCCCAGAATTCTTCCACTTCCCGGGCCGACCGTCTTTCCAGTTGAATAAACTTGTAGAGCAAAATGCTCCCCAGGAGAATTATTAACACCAGGAGGCTGGATTCCCCTATCACCATTACTTTTTTTTGTTTAAAATCCTCTTCAATGGATTTTAACTCCGGTTCTCTCACCCTGAGGCACAATTGGGGCCAATGGGGCAGAAGCGGTCTGGAAAATTGCAGGGTGTCGGCGCTGCAAGGAACAATCTCAAACCGGTTGTCTGATTTGAATATTCCCGGCTTGGGCTGATTATTTTTATCCCTGCCAAGATGCCAGGATAAAAGCCCCAGTGTGGATTCCAGGTTTTGTTTGTGCAGTGCCCGCCGCTCATTAATGGACCGGTTAATAAACACTGACCACCAGGTTGCCAACAAGGCCAGTGACAGGATGGACACCCCGAAAATCACATGATGCGCGTGGCGTTTTGACCTTCTTTTAATACTGTCTGTCCATTTCATGATTGGATAGTTATAGAACATAAACCAGGGAATGTCAACCCCGCGGGAGGGAAGTCTATTAGGAAAAGCCACGAAGGGCACGAAGAGCACAAAGAAGAGAAGAAGTTAAGAAGTT
>WVZO01000757.1 GCA_011772425.1 Candidatus Aminicenantota bacterium | reverse complement strand
AAACGTTAAAAATAAAAGAAGCGGTATTGGATAAAAATCATCCCTCATTAGCCACCTCTTACAGTAATTTATCATCGATATATAAGGACTTGGGCCAACTGGAACCAGCGCTGGAGTTTCAAAAGAAAACGTTAAAAATAAAAGAAGCGGTATTGGATAAAAATCATCCCTCATTAGCCACCTCTTACCATAATTTATCTACACTTTACCTCAACATGAAACAGTATTCAACCGCCCTTGAATACGCCCAAAAAGCCGTGGCTATTCTTCAATACCTCTTCCCCAATGGGCACCCCAATTTGGATAAAGCAAAACAAAACCTGGAAGAGATCAGGAAAAGAGCGTAGGGCGTAGAGCGGGGAGCACAGAGTAGTTGGCAGGTGGAAAGGAAAATAAAAGGTTATGTGGTGAGCCCACGAATTACACGAATTTCAAGAAGGAAAAAGAAAAAGAAGCCAGGAAAGAAAGATAATCAAGATCCCAAAGGGGTACAAACAATAAGGCGCCCTTCGGGCATTTATATACCATTAATAATTAACAATTAATAATTGACTATTGGCAATTAGAAAGGCGCCCTTGGGGCGGAGGTTAACTTTTTTTGTCATACGGATAAGGATGCATCAAAAAAGTCAGATTTTCATGAATCGTGCAGATTTTTGGATGACCCTTTTAATACGCTTCCAGATAATCGTCAATGCGAGCTATCATTATTACCTTTCCCGGATTTAGACAGCATCATGGAATATAATAAAAAAAAGGAGAAAAAGGAGGAAATAACAGTTTAAATTATTAAACCAGGTTTTCAGTTTAACAATTCTTGTTCCAAAAGCCTTTAGTGATGGACTACAATTCTGAAATGTCGTTTAGTTTGGACAGCAGTGAATGGCCCCCCCCCTTTTTTCCGATAATAAAATTGGTATTCACAGAATTACTCAATCAGGCGGCACAGGGGGAGGTAATTTTGAATCCAGTTTAGGCCGGAGGACCTTTGTTCCATCTAAAAATTTAAATTCAATGTCGCTATTTTTTTCCCAGAATTCTTTTTTTATCTTCCCCACCATATAATCTCTTGTTCTTATTCCCGGTGCAATAACTACTTTGCCGTCTCTACCTAAAAATAGAATACTCCAACCATTTTTTACCCCTTCGTAGTAATCTGGATTCGTTTTTTTATAAGTCTCTAACTCTTTGCCCTCTTCAACTGCCAATTTTCGTTTTGATATAATAGAAGGTGCCAGGTACTTTATTCTTGCCGCAGGCGATTTAAACTTGCCCGCAGGGCACCTTATCTCTCCTACCGCACGGGCACTCTGAAAAATCTATTGCCCTCCGTGCGGATATACTACCAGGCATTTTTTCTCCAGGATGGGCAGTAATATCTTTAAGCTCAAAAAACGTTAAGCCTGCCCATCCTGATCTCTCATAAGAGTTTTTTTGCCTTCGGCGACCAGGGGGGCTTTTTTGTAAAACCGCCCCCCTGGACCCCCCGAAAAACTTTTTATTAAAAAAAACAACGTTTTTCCGGTTGGTACCTTTCAATCGTCATGAACAACCTTTATATGATGTAGACGCCGTCCACCTGTTGAATTATTTTACTTTTGCAGGCGTGTGCAGGGATTTAAATCACCCTAAACAATCGCGGTAAATGTGGTACCTTGCGCCCGGGATACGAATCAGGATTTTCTCTCCAAACAACTTTTCACAGATGCATTCTTCAGTCCACGAGGTTTCTTGTACGATTTCTCTAACCACAGCATCAACGGGCTCAAGGGTAATAAAATGGGTGGTTCGTTTCCAAACTTTTTTTCCTGGGACTTCTGTTAGCATATATTACTCCTTATTTATGTTTATACCTGATGTGTGTTTTTCGCTTCGATTCCAGGCAATTGCAAAATTGCTTTCATACCTATAAAATATCGTAAAAAGAGAAAAAAGTCAAATCTTTTTTTAAAAAAAAATTTTTTTATTAACAATAGTGGGGCGGTTTGTTTCAAGACTGTGTTTTTCTTCTTTGTTCCATGTATTGAATGATGTTATTTTTTACAATTTGGTGAGTGTTTTCATCATTATACAATCGTTCCAGTTGTCTTACGTTTAAATAGGGAATAATCAAAACCATCATTTTGATGGGGGCAGAGGCGTCGAGGGATACAGCGTAAGCCACCTGGAGACGTTTGTACCATTCGGTATCGGCTAGTACCTCGTAAAGGGCAAACCGTTCAGAGGTACGATTAACGAACTTTAACACCAGTTCTTCCGTACAGTAAGGATTGTTGAGTATTGCCGACAGGACCTGTTTATCCTTTTCTTCGATAAAATATTCTAATAGAGAATTGGGAGCGGTTTTCATATAGGAGAGTTTCTCCCCCAGCGGGTATTTATTATATTTATTGACAAACTCCATCTCCGCCCGTTTCCTGATGGCTGGGGTGGTGCGTTTGTTTTTGATTACCCTTATTAGGTCCATGGGGAACAATTTCGAGATAATATTTAACGCGTGTTTTTCAGGGAATCTTGGTTGTTGGACAAGGCTTAACAAGATGCGGTACCGATCTCTATTCTGATAGAAGATGTCTATCAGTTCTGCTTCTGAAAAGGTTCCACGGTGGAGTTTTTTCAGGAGATCCAGTTCATTTTCTTTTTCCATTTTTTTTGTTATTTAGAAAATATCAACAAAATAAAAACCAACACCCATATAATGCCATTGGCTGTGAAGGGAATGTCGGAAAAGATAATCTCTGCTGTGTTCTCTCCTTTTCCCTTCACATAGGTTAAATAAAGGTAGCGGAAAATACCAAAAACCACGAAAGGCACGGTTAAATATAATACGTTTGTACCGAATTTCTGTTGGATATCGGGATTGGTAACGTAGATAATATAGGAGATTAACGTAGTGGCGGTGGTGATAGAGATCAATTGGTCCAGTAGGGAGATGTTGTATTCTTTCAAGGTTTTTCGTGTTTCCGGTTCACCGTTGATGCCGGAGGCATTGATTTTGATCAGTTCTTGCCGCCGTTTTACCAGCCCCAGGAAGAGAGCCAGTAAAAAGGTAATAATCAATATCCAGGGGGAAAGTTTAATATTGTTGATCACTCCCCCGATTTCTACGCGGAACACAAAGCCCACGGCAATAATCATCACATCGAGGATCACGATTTTTTTAAGAAAATATGAGTATAAAATGTTTAAGACAATATATCCAACGGCAATGTAGAAAAAGTATCGATTGAACTGGAATACAGCAATTAACGATATCATAAGAATAATCCCGGCGATTGGTGCGGCGGTTTTAATGGAGAGTGCACCGGAGGCAATGGGTCTCTTTTTTTTCTCTGGGTGCAGGCGGTCTTTTTCTTTATCGAAGCAATCGTTAAATATATAGATGGAACTGGCTACCAGGCTGAATAGTAGAAATGCCAGCAGGCTGTTTTTTACATGGTTCAACAGCAGCGATTTCAGGTCAAGCCAGGCAAATACCAGGGGGGCAAAGATGAATATATTTTTCACCCATTGATAAATTCGCATCGACTGAATAAACAAGGCAGCGGTTTCCATTAATTTTCGCATATTTTATTATATCAGATATTCTGGTAAATTTAAAATTGTAGGAATTTTAGCCGCGAAGGCACACCAAGATTTTTGTTCTTTTTATTTTTAGCCACGAAGGTACACGAAGTTACACGAAGAAAAGAAAATGATATCAATGGGAAATACCTTTATAAAGCATGGTACGATGACTGACCGTGTATGAAAAGTTTTTGGGAGTCCAGAACCCTTTTTTCAAAAAGGGTTTTGGCCCCCGGAGGGCCACCTGTAATTAAACTTGAGGGAGGCTTTAAGGTTTTCAATGGGGAAGTCTTGTGGCAATTGGGGTAGGGGGGAACTGAGCCGGAGGGCATTGATGGCTGCCTGATCCAGGGTTTCCACGGTGGAGGATTTTTTTATTTGCATGGAGGAAATCCTGCCATCTTTCTCAATTACTACTGTAATTTCCACATGGTCCTCGGTGTTTTGTTTTGTAATAAAAGGAATGTTCCACTTTTCTTGAATCCTGGAGAGTGCTTGTTTGGCCCATGGTCCCAGGTTATAATTTCTCACATTGAAAAATCCCTGGCCTTCGCCTCCCTCGCCCGACACATTTTCACTTCCCATTTCCACGCTGCTCCTGATGCCGGATACTCCTTGTGCTCCTGCCTCGCTCGTTCCAATTCTCCGTTGATCGAAATTTCGTAAAAGACGCTGCATATTTTCGGAATATATGGATAAGTCCGGTAGAGATGGTAATGGCGAATCAACGGGAGGTGCTTTTAATTTCGATACAGGCGATGGAGTTCTTTTTCCCGGAGATACAGTATATTGATTCCCGGTGGAGACTTTCCCGGAAGGGGGAGCTTGACTGCTTAATGAGTGGGCGGCAGCCGCAGGTTTTGCGGATGTTGGCCCGGGGGTTAGTGAGGAGATTGGTGAGGGCGCCGGTTCACCGGTAAACACCAGCTTCTCCGCTGAAACAGGAATGACTTCGATGATTTTTTCTTTCTTAAATTCAACAAGCGGGATTTTTGTCTGCAGCAGCCAGTGAAAAAAAGCCAGGTTCAGTGCTGCTGATAAGACTAAGAAAATGAACAGAGGATAATTCCTTTTCCCTGCAATCTGTTTTCTAAGCTCTTCCCAGGACATGGTATAACCGAGAGACTAAAAGTTATAGACAATATGAAACGTGGGGGATGGATGAGTAATGGAATGAAGGAAGGCATGGAAGATGAGGG
Organism: Candidatus Aminicenantota bacterium; assembly: GCA_011772425.1. Lineage (GTDB taxonomy): Bacteria > Acidobacteriota > Aminicenantia > UBA2199 > UBA2199 > JAKAGC01. The sequence continues at coordinate 44,390 of WVZO01000757.1, read as the reverse complement.
AAAACTCGAACCACTGCATCATCTATCTTCCTATCTGTATCCGTACGCGCTTTTACCGCCCTGCTGCCTGCTCTGCCTTTTTTTCTCATTATTCCATGCTTCCAACATTCCATTGTCATGTTTTTTAACCTCTTTTACATGTTTTATTTCCTTTTGTTTTTTCGAGGCCATCTATTCAACTATATAGACGCAAGTTAGGGGCAAAAAGTTTCATTTTTTTTAAATTTTTTTTAAATTAATTTCTAACGAAAAAGCCTCGAGTGAGGCATTTTTTCAATACCCTCTCAAATTCACCATGTCTCCTTACAAATTATTTTGAATATATTTCCAATTTTAATAACTTCTCCCTAACAATCTTAAGAAATTCCCTTACCGCTTTTTCAGGTTCATCTGAAATATAACTTTCTGAGACATTTTGCTCAGTACCATTATGGCAGTGTTTGGGAAAAGTTTTGATCGCAGACCATTTCCGATGAGGTGCATTGTCATGCCGATAAACAGCATCTCTAACTCCACGCTGTTCCCAATGAAATGAATACTCCTCCTCAACCGAATACCAAATGTCTACAAATGTACCATCAATTATGTTTATCCTTAATTTTCGGGCTCTCCCGGAGAAAGAAGAAATGATTTCAGTGGTTGTAACAATATCACCAAATTCATTTTCAGCAATAGACTTAAGCTGTCTGTAAATCTCGTATATCACTATCTATTTCCTTAATCTCAGCTTCAATGTTTCTCAGTTCAATCAAATCTTCCCAACCAGGATGTTCCTGGATTTCCCCACTTTCTATTTTCTCTTTAAGCTCATCAATTGTAGTCACCCCATATCGTGAAAGAATTTCAAGCCGTTCGCTCTGAAATTTTCTCTTCTTCTCCATGAGCATGGAAGAGGTTCCTGTTTTTACGAAATCATCCATGGTCATGGAATATTTCTTCGACAGCTTCTCTGCGGCTTCAAGTCCAGTCATTTAACTTCTCCTTTCCTCATTATTATAATATTCATTTGACTTTTTTTCAACTCTCGTACCGCACGGGCACTCTAAAAAAACTGCTGCCCTCCGTGCGGATATACTGAACCCTATTTTTATCTGCAGGATGGACAGATGATAAAAAGACTTTAGAAACCTTAAGACTGTCCATCCTGAACTGCTATTAGAACTCTATAAGAACTTTTTGCCTTCGGCGACCAAGAACCTTTTTGAAAAAAGGTTCCTGGACCTCCAAAAACTTTTCATACACGGTCAATCATTGTGCTTCATTTAGTCATTGTGCCACATTCAGCCCAAAAAATCCCCTCTTGAGAGGGGTGCCCGAAGGGCGGGGTGTGTCATCTTTGTGCTTCTTCGTGTCCCTTTGTGGCTCATCAAAATAACGATCTCTGACTGCCGGAAAGGTCCGGGAGTTCACGTTTGAAATACTTAAACGCTTTCTCTGTGGCTACTCGACCCCGAGGCGTGATCTTTAAAAACCCCTGCTGGATCAAATACGGCTCATATACATCCAATAACGTGTCCTTCTCCTCCTGGATCGAAGTAGATAAAGTGGATAATCCCACCGGCCCCCCAGCAAAATGATCGATAATAGTCAAAAGAATTTTGCGGTCCGTCTGATCAAAACCTTCTTCATCTACTTCCAACGCCCTAAACGCCAAATCAGTGATTTTGGGATCAATCACACCTTCTCCTTCCACCTGGGCAAAATCCCTGACCCGCTTAAGCAACTTGTTGGCAACTCGCGGCGTTCCCCTGGACCGACGCGCGATAGATTCAGCGGCTTTGGGATATATTTTAATTTTTAAGATCCCGGCACTGCGGATCAATACTTGTATCAATTCATCAACATTATAAAAATCCAGGTGCATCATTATCCCAAACCGGTCCCGTAAAGGCGACGACAATAACCCGGCTCGTGTAGTGGCACCAATTAAGGTAAAGTGATTGATGTCAATGGATATGTTCTTTGCCCCAACTCCCTGACCGATAATAATATCCAGCTGAAAATCCTCCATGGCTTTGTACAGTATTTCTTCAAGAGATGTTTTCAACCGGTGAATTTCATCGATAAACAATACATCATGCGGCTCCAGGTCCGTGAGAATAGCAGTCAAATCTCCTTTCCTCTCCAAAATAGGACCGGAGGTTGACCTGATGTTCACCCCGATTTCTTTTGCAATGATGTGAGCTATAGTGGTTTTGCCCAAACCGGGAGGGCCGTGCAAAAGCACATGATCCAGGGATTCATTTCGCTGCTTCGCTCCCTGGACATAGGTTTTAAGATTCTCTACCCGCTGCTTCTGACCAATGAATTCATCAAAAAAAGAAGGCCGGAGATTCCTCTCAAATTTCAAGTCCTCCTGGCTGTCAGCCGTTGTCTTTTCCGATTCCTCCGTATTTGCTGCCATAATCTATTATCTACAATTTACTGATTTTTTTCAATAGTAATTTGAAGAGTTCTTCAAAAGATGTGATATCCGGATGCTCTTTGAGGGTTTTATTAACATACTCGGTGACAGATTTAACCGGGTAGCCCAGGTTCACCAACCCGGAGATCAAATCATCCCGCAACTGCACAGTCTCTCCCACCTGCTCTTCTTCCAATTCCAGTTTGCCGGTCAACTCCAGGATGATTCGCTGGGCAGTCTTTTTACCGATGCCAGGAATGGAACTGATTTTCCCGGTATCCCCATTGTTGATGGCTTCCACCAGTTCGCTGGCAGAGAAGGCGGATATCAACGAAAGCGCGGTTTTGCCTCCCACACCCGAGACAGAAGTAAATTTTTCAAAAAATGCCTTTTCTTTGATGGTTAAAAAACCATAGAGGATCATCTGATCCTCTTTGACCCGCAGCACCGTATACAGTAAGATTTCTTTTTCATTTTTTAATTTGGGGTAATGTGAAACCGGTATCAATACCTGATGAATCACCCCACTGCCGGTTTCCACTTCCACCTGGCCCGGAGTAATAGTAAATACACGCCCTTTAATTGCTGAAATCATTTTATTCCTTCCTCTTTAGAATTCATCATTCATCATTCATCATTCATCATTTCACACTCAGGATGTGGCAATATGCCACGGCCAGTGCATCGCTTTCATCGCTGCCCAGTTTTTTTTCTTTTATGTTTAGGAGGGTTTTGACCATCCTGGCTACCTGGGGTTTTAACGCACTGCCGCTGCCGGTAAGGGCTTGTTTGATTTGCCTGGGGGAATAGTAATGCAGATCAATACCTGCAGCAATGAGAGAACCCAGCACCACTCCCCTTACTTTGGAAAGTACATTCATGGCTTTGACATTCTTGCCTAAGTAACCCTCCTCAATAGCAGCGGTGTCAATAGGATATTCTTTATAAAGGGTTTCTAACTTCTGCCACAGGGTTTTCATCTTCCGGTTAAACTCCTTTTCTTTTAATTTGATCTCTTCCGAATGGATGAAGCTGATCCGGTTGTTTTCCTTTTTCAAGATGCCAACGCCAAAACTGATAGACCCGGGGTCAAATCCAATAACCAGCATCAATTGTTTTTGCTGTAGGCTTCGATTTCTTCGTCGGGGATGTCGAAGTTGGACCAGACATTCTGGATGTCATCCAGTTCTTCGAGTTTTTCCGCTAGTTTTAACATCTGTTCTGCTTGTTTGCCTTGCAGTTTCACAAGAGTGGAGGGAATCCTGGCGATTTCGGCGGATACCATTTCAATCTCTTTGGCTTTTACAGCCTGAAGAACATTATCGAAATCTTCCACCGCTGTGATGACTTCATAATTTTCACCTTCGGTTTTCATATCCTCGGCACCGTTGTCCAGGACGATTTCCATTAATTCATCTTCTTCGATGGCACTGGTGGGTATGATGAGCATGCCCTTTTTGGTAAACATCCAGGAGACGCATCCACTTTCTCCCAGGTTACCGTTGTACTTTGAGAAAACATGGCGTACATCGGCGACTGTTCGGTTTTTATTGTCGGTAAGGCATTCCACCATTATTGCGACACCACCAGGGCCGTAGCCTTCATAGGCGATGGATTCATAGCTGACGCCTTCCAATTCACCGGTTCCGCGCTGGATGGCCTTTTTGATGTTATCAGCCGGCATATTAACGGCTTTGGCAGCGTCGATGGCATGCCGCAGCGCGGAATTGGTGTCCGGGTCGCCGCCGCCGACTTTCGCAGCATAAGTAAGTTCACGAATATGACGGGTAAACGTCTTGCCTCGCTTCGCATCTGCTGCTGCTTTCTTATGTTTTATAGAATGCCATTTTGAATGTCCTGACATGATTTATCTCCTTAAACGAAAATTTTTCAATTCCTCTGACAAATAGGTATCTTTAAATTTTTCTTTTGCTTCTTGAACCATCTTTTCGATCTCTTCGTCAGAGTAATTGGGATTATAATGAAATAAAAATAATTTTTTGACTTCTCCTTTTATGGCATTCTCAACAGCCATGGAAACCGTACTGTGACCGAATCCCTTTTTGGGATGCTCCGGTGAATAATAGTCCCAATCAAAGTACATGGAATCATGGATCAAGATGTCCGCACCCTTTATGAAGGCAATGGTGTCTTCTGAAAATCCCCCGGGAGACTCTACATCCGTGGCATAAACAATGCGTTTATCACCAATGGTGAGACGGTAGGTCAATACACCGGATACCGGGTGCGTTTCCTTGATATAATCAATGGCTATTGTATTGCCAATGGTAATGGTTTCTTTATGGTTTAAATCCAGGATTTTAAAATTGATTCGTGCTTTTATTCCCTCGTTGCCAATGGGAGAGAGTGGTTGATTAAACAATCCGTAAATGGTTTCTTCCAGGCGTATCTCCGGGTTTTCATTGCAGTAGATGTTGATCTGGAATTCCGGGTCAAACACGGGATCGAAAAAAGGAATTCCCTGGATGTGATCGATGTGAAGATGAGTTAAAAAGATATCGATTTCTTTCAGGTGGGGTCTGTTCGTTTTTAAATAGGTTCCGATGCTGATGATGCCGGTTCCGGCATCCAGTATCAGCGGTTGGTGGTCTACTTCAACCAGTATTGATGCGGTATTACCTCCGTATTTAATGACGTTTTTGTCCGGAACCGGGTAGCTACCTCTCACACCATAAAAAATCAGTTTAATGTCCTGCATTAAAATCAAAAACTATTTTCCAGGATTTTGTAGACACATAGTTCACCGCACATGGAGCATGCGTTGGTGGCACTGCTTCTTTCGCTGCGGATTTTCCTGAATTTTTCCGGGTCCAGGCATATTTTTTCCTGGAGGTCCCAATCCAGGTTTCGCCTGGCTTCTGCCATTTGGTTGTCCCTGTCGATTGCACCGGGTATTCCTTTAGCAATATCCCCTACATGGGCGGCGATTCGCGATGCAATGATGCCTTCTTTGACGTCTTCTTCATCTGGCAGCCCCAGGTGTTCGGTGGGGGTGACGTAGCAGAGGTAATCTGCTCCAGCGGCTGCAGCAATGGCACCGCCCATGGCTGCGGTAATATGATCGTAACCCGGTGCGATGTCGGTGACAATGGGACCCAGCACATAAAAAGGTGCCTCATTACAGATGGATTTCTGGATTTTTATATTCATTTCAATCTGGCCAAAGGGAAGATGACCCGGACCCTCTACCATTGCCTGGACGCCACCTTCCCGGCATCTTTTTACCAGTTCACCCAGGGTGAGCAGTTCCTCCATCTGGCCCCAGTCACTGCCGTCCGACAGGCATCCCGGCCGCAGTCCATCACCCAACGACATGGTTACATCATACTTACTGGCGACTTCCAGGATCCTGTCAAAGTTTTCGTAAAAGGGGTTTTCTTTATTATTGTGAAGCATCCAGCCGGTAGTGATGGAACCACCCCTGGATACGATCCCAGCTCTTCGCTGCTGCTGTTTTAGTTTTTCAAGACCTCTCCTGGTCAACCCGGCATGGATAGTCATGAAATCCACACCATCATCTGCCTGGGTTTCGATGTATTCCAGCATCTCGTCAAATGTCATTTGTACAAACGTACCACCTCTGGCTGCTACATCTTTTGCCATCTGGTAGACCGGTACATTGCCAAAAGGGATAGTGGACCGTTCGATCAATGCCCGTCTTATTTTTGATACATCTCCTCCAGTACTGAGGTCCATAACAGTATCGGATTTGTACTTGATCACCATGTCCACCTTTTTCAATTCATCCTCGAGTTTATCGTAATCGCCGGATGTTCCAATATTGGCATTAATCTTGGTCCTTAGACCTTTTCCGATTCCAATAGGAACCAGGTTTTTATGATTTTTATTGCAAGGGATAACCACTTTTCCTTCTGCGACTAATTGTCTTAATTTTTCTTCATCTATAGATTCTGCAGCAGCTGCGATTTTCATCTCTTTGGTAATAATACCTTTTTTTGCACGTTCAAGTTGTGTCATCATTCCATTATTTCCTTTCAAAATGTACATCATACATATTATAATATTTTAACGGTTAAATCAAGAGACAAGAAAAAAATTCACCTTACTCAACTACTTCAACTATTTCAATTCAATATTGTGCGCGGCAGAGGTGAAACTGTTGCGAATTAAATCCGTTACCGCAATGATCACTAAAAATTTACCCTTATGTTGTGCAGGGAATATGTTAGTAATACGAACTGTATTCTCATCGATCAGTTCATCTTCGGTTTCATGGGTCCGTAATATTCGCTTGGATGTATAAACCCGCTCTCCCTCTTCGTTATGCAATTGAATGCGAACCCTCAATATACCAAAGGGCTCGAAGGGTTCTTCATCCCGCTCCTGGAGCTCAAATGACGTAATAATAAAGGTTATCGTACTACTATCCGAGGTAAAATCTTTGATCGTTACCTTTTCTGTAGATAGATAGTGAATGAATGATTGCAGTTCCTCTTTTCCGAATTTTTCTTTAAAGCTGGGTTTGGTTCGACTGCCTTCTAAAATGATCTGCATATGTTTTTCTTCGATTTTTCCGTCAAAATCAAAAACCACTTCGTAATAATGGTCCTGGTGCCGGACAATATCCCGAACCCCTGCCAGGGGATTGGTAGTCTCGACAGCTTTTCCGCCGCTGGCAAGAGCGGTTTCTTTAAGAATCTCCTCCAGGTAAGGCGCTGCTATTTGCCCCTCATTGCTTCGTCTTTCACTTATACTGCCGAAAAAAACGCAGTTAAAGTTGATGTTACCCTCTAGAATGATATCCAGCAAAGGCCGGGCCGAGTAGGAATCCAAACGCGCTAACTCTCTTTCGAACATGGAAAAGTAACTGGTAATTGGAGATCGCATCGATATAACCTGTGCATAAATCTGTTTCAACCTGCGAAAAAATTGAATGGTTTTAAAGAGGATGGAATACATCTCCCGCTGCTGGAAATGAATACACCACCGTTCCCCTTCTCTGACTCCCAGGAATTCGTTCACCTTCCGGTATTTGCCGATATCCGGCAGCAAAAAGCGGTGATTAAAATTCATAAATTCAGAAGGAAAAAGTTTGAGAAAATTGGAAGTCTCAACGTACACGCTGATAAAATAAGGGTTTATAAGAGCACTTCTCACTGTATTTATCATATTTTCCAGGTTTTTCTCCGCCTGTATTTTCTTAGTATTAAAACTCTCACAATCCTTTTTCACCAATTCTTCAATATTTCTTATCAGCTTTAATTTATTTCGGGATACGGTAACCCGGTAAACACTGAGAGGCGTCACAATAAATAGCATGTCTGAATAGATTAATACATCCGTGGCAAAGTAAGACACCGCATCGGCGATTTTTTTGCTGTATTCGTTGATGTGAAAGGAAAGAACAAAACTTCGTCCCAAATCCGGCGTCCAGGAAATGGATTTTTCCTTTTCCACCAGGTTTACGATTTCCCCGGGCTGCCCNNTTTGAACCGGTATAACTTATCCGTCACCCGGAAAGGCACACGCAACTTTATATCATCCGCCGCATTGACAGCTAAAGAACCGAAAAAAAAGAAAATGAACAGGTATCCGAATACTGGAAAAACTATTTTTTTTTGTTTCACAGCATTGTCCTCCTTGAAAGCTCTATTTTAAAGCAAATAAACAAATATATCAAGAGACATGTACGGAATCATGATCCAGGTCGAATGATCTGCCGGGTTATGCTATATTAGACACTGATGAACAGGAAGAAAAAATATGAAAATTACAAATCACAAATTCCAAATTACAAACAAATCCCAAATTACAATGACCAAAATTCCAAACAAGAGGTTTCGGACACCTTACGGTTTAAGATACTGTATTACGTGGTAAGAAGTAAAATGACGTTAATTGGGTAAGGTGACTGAAGCATCGTAACACAGGCTGACCGTGTATCAAAAATTTTTGCGGGGGTCCAGGGGGCAGTTTTTATAAAAAGCGCCCCCTGGCCGCCGGAGGCAATAGGAGGAAAAACAATGAAGAAATTATTGGTGGTATTAATAATCATTCTTTTGTTTTTTGTTTCATTCGTTGTCTTAGGGTCCAATCAATATACCTGGAAAAAGCAGAACCGGAAAACCATTGAGTTGTACAAGCAAGAAAAATTTACAGAAGCTGCTAAATTGGGTGAGCAAGTATTAATGCTCTCTGAGAAAATTTTCGGATCGAATCATGAGAATGTAGCTGTTTCATTGAACAACCTGGGGGAGATTTACCGGGCCCAGGGTCAATATACTAAGGCTGAACCCCTGTTTAAACGGGCCTTAAAGATAGAAGAAAAGTTATTCGGAAGGATTCATTCTAAAGTTGGCAAATACATGTACAATCTTGCCATGCTTTACTATCAGCAGAAGCGATATTCTCTTGCCGAGTTGTATTACCGGCAGGCGCTTGAAATCTATGAGAACGTATTTGGTACAGAGAACGTCCATCCTGCGGTTGCGGAAATGGTAAGTTCTATGGCAAAGATTTACCAGGTGCAGAAGAAAAATTCGCAGGCAGAGCAGTTTTACCGCCGGGCGCTGCAACTGAAAAAAAAGCTTCATGGGGAGAATCACCCGGACATTGCCAGGCTCCTGAACAACCTGGCTACAATGTACTATGACCAGGGCAAGGGATTTAAAGCCGAAGACCTGTTCAAGCAGGCGTTGGAACTCAATAAAAAACTTGCCCTCAACGCCGCTGCTGCTGTGAACCTCAATAATCTTGGTGCACTGTATTATTCAAAAGGGTTTTATCACATGGCTGAACCGCTTTTCAACCAGGCACTGGAAATGGATAGGAAAAACCTGGGGGACGATCATCCCAATATCGCACGGGACCTGGCTAACCTGGGTGCCCTGTATTTTACGCGAAATAAATATAAAGAAGCAGAATCTTATTACAGGCAGGCCCTTGCTATCGATGAAAAGCACCTGGGGGCGGAACACCCCAGGGTGGCCGCGGATTTGAATGAATTGGGAAAACTTTATTATCACCAGAAGAAATATAACCTGGCAGAGTCTTTGTATCAACGGGCTTTGCAAATCCGTAAAAAAACACTGGACCCCAAACACCCGGATATCTCCAATACCTTGAGCAGCCTGGCCAATCTTTATTTTAACAAAGCCAAAGATGCTTCATTGGAAATGGAGCCTTTTTCCCCTTCGCTGATGATCGCGCAGCTTCAAAACTCGCAGGCTTCATTTATTCGGGCAGAGACGCTTTTTAAGCAGGCATTGGACATCCTTGAGCAATCTGTGGGAGAGGCGCAGGGAACCGTGATCAACAACCTGAATTACTTGATGGTTTTTTATGAAGAGCAAGGCAAGTTCAGCGAAGCAGAATCAATTTACAACCGCATGTTAAAGGGGTACGAGGAGACATACGGTAAAAATCATCCCAATGTAGTGGGTTTATTAGTCAATATGGCTGATTTTTATAAGAAGTTCGGGAAATTTAACAATGCCGAAAGCATTTACAAAAGGTGTCTTCGCATCAATGAATCCGCGTATGGCAGCAATCACGTGGAGGTGGGTATTTCAAAGGATGTGCTGGCGCAGTTTTATCATGAGCGAGGAGAAGCCCAAAAAGCGGAACGTTTTTATAAGGAGGCATTACAAATATTGGAAAAGACATTGGGTATGGAGCACCCACAGGTATCCATTGTATTGGAAAACATGGTAGGGTTTTATAAGGATCAGGGCAGGTATGGAGAAGCAGAGCCGCTTTACCGGCGGGCGGTTAAGATATATATTACCATGTTAGGAGCGGAGCATTATTATATGGCAACAGCGTTTGACAACATGGCGGAGATTTGTAAGGAAATTGGGAAGAAGAAGGAAGCGCGTCAGTTCAGGAAGCGAGCCAAAAAGATTCGCAAAAAGAATAGGAGCCAATCTCTCTGAACAATATAACATACCTTTTCCAGCTTATGTGAGCGAAGCGAACTAATTTCTGCCTCTTCACTTTGTGTCTTTTCGTGTATCTTTGTGGCTAACTTCAAATTTTTCGATAATATCGAAGATGATTTCCCGGATTTCCGGGAAGACTTCTTCCAGGATGACTTTATTGCCTTCTTGCAGGTACCTGGCGGCATAGATGAAGGCTTTAAGTAATTCTAAAAGGTTTTTATCGGTAATATGTTCCCTGGCTAGATTCACAGCCTGAACAAAAAGGTCCCGGTTTTTTAGGTCAACCAATTGACGGATGTATAGCGCGATACTGTTTTGAACCTCATCGATGTGATGCCATTCTTTTAATTTTAGCAAAGTCAGGTATAATCCATTTGACCGCTGTGTATCTCCTTTGGACAAACATCTTTCCATAATTCGGAACATAAATTGAGTAACTTCTTTAATCTGATATTCCACCAGCTTTTCGTTGGCAATCTTTCCAGATAAGCCCTCCATATGTTCACCAAATTCTCCCAAACAAGCTCTATTAATTGAATGACTAATTTTAGCATCCCAATCATCCGGCTCTTCCTTCAACCTTTTTTCACTCAAAGGAATCGCCTCCTCAAATTGGCAGATTAAAATCAAATATTCCGATTTATAATGGATATAGATTAAATTATCTTTAATCTTGTCATAAGATGTTTTCTCAATTTCCTTTAAGTAATTACCGGCTTCTTCCAGGTCTTTTATATCAAAAACTAAGAATCCCAGGAATCTTAGTTTATGATTAATATCTTCTGGATTTAGTTCAATGGAATCGCGATAGCATTGACGTGCCTCCTCATATTTGCCAGTTTCTGCAAGGATTCGTGATTTTTCTTCCCATAAAGATAAATTTTTCTCATCTAATTCTAATGCTTCTTCGATTATCATTTTAGCTTCTTTAAAGCGACTCATTTTTTTTAACAAGTATGTTTTTAACAGATAATATTTCCTCTCTTTGGGTTTGATTTCGCTTGCTTTATTAATTGCTTTTAAAGCTTTATCATAGCTTTCCATTTTATCAAAAATTATTCCCTTTTCCCCCCAGAAGGAAGCATTATTTCCATCCAATTCAATAGCTTTTTCAATTAATATTAACGCTTCTTCGAGGCGATTTAATCTATGTAAGTAGATTGCTTGTAAGCTATAGTATTCAGCTCGTTCCGGTTGCAATTTACTGGCTTTTTTGAGAGCTTGAAGGGCTTTTTCAAGTTTTCCCATATTTCCAACAATTATGCCCCTTTCTTCCCAGTAGCTTGCATTATTGCCATCCAACTCAATTGCTCTTTCAATCAACGAAAACGCTTCTTCTAAACGGTCTAAATTGCGCAAAACAATTGCCTGGATGTAATGGTACATAGGTTCCTCAGGTTCTAGATCGCTTGCTTTTCCGAAACATTTCAAGGCTTCTTCATGTTTCCTTAAACTGCCTACAATTATTCCCTTTTCCCCCCAGTACTTTGCGTTATTTCCATCTAATTCGATTGCTTTATCAATCATTGGTAAGGCTTCTTCGAGATGATTTAAATTGCGTAAGGCGATCGCCTGTGAGTTATAGTATTTAGATTGTTCAGGTTCCAATTCGGTGGCTTTTTGGAAAGCTTTAAGTGCTTCTTCATGTTTCCCGGTATAACTGAGGATTTTTCCCTTTACTTCCCAACATTTTCCACATCTACTACATAATTCAATGGCTTTTTCGATCATTACCAACGCTTCATCTATCCGATTCAAATTTCCTAAAGCTGTTGATAAAAAACGATAATACTCTGGTTCCTCTGGCTTCAAATCACTGGCTTTTTGGGAAAATTGTAAAGATTCTTCGTACCTTTCCAGATCATATAGAATTCTTCCCTTTTCATACCAGTAGCGTATATCATTTTTATCAAATGATATCGCTTTTTCAATCAAGGGTAAAGCTTCTTCAGAGCGATTCAGATTCCTTAATAAATATGCATGGGAATATAAGTATTCCGGTTGATCTTTAGCAAGTTGGTTAGCTTTCTCAATTGATTTTAGGGCTTCCTCCAACCGATTCAAGTTCCTTAATGCAACTGCCTGCTGGTAATGGTATTCAGATTCATCAGGCTCTAGATCGCTTGCTTTCCTGAAACATTCCAGTGCATCTTCATTTTTTTCTAAAGTGCCTACAATTGTCCCCTTTTCTCCCCAAAAGCTTGGATTATTTCTATTCAATTCGATTGCTTTTTCGATCATTGGTAAGGCTTCTGCAAGGCGATTCAGATTCCTTAATGCAACAGCCTGGTTATAATGGTATTCAGGTTCCTCAGGCTCTAAGTCGCTTGCTTTTCCGAAACATTCCAGGGCTTCTTCATGTTTTCCTGAATTGCCTACAATTATTCCCTTTTCCCCCCAATACATTGAATTATTTCCATTCAATTCAATTGCTTTATCAACCAATGATAAAGCTTCATTTAAACGATTTAAGTTCCTAAGTGCAATTGCCTTCCGGTAATGGTATTCGGGATTCTCAGGTTCAAGATCACTTGCTTTTGCAAAACATTCCAGGGATTCTTCAAGTTTTCCTGAATTGCCTAAAATTATTCCTTTTTCTCCCCAGTAGTTTGAAATATTTGCATCCAATTCAATTGCTTTTTCAATCAATGGCAAAGCGTCTTCTAAACGATTTAAATTGCGTAAGTGAATTGATTGTGCAGCATAATATGAAGATTCCATTGGTGCCAATTCACTTGCTTTTTGAAAATATTGCAAAGCTTGCTTGCCTTTTCCAAAAAATGTCGAAATTATTCCTTTTTCAACCCAGTATCTTGCATTATTTCCATCTAATTCAATGGCTTTTTCAATAAATGTTAATGCTTCTTCTAGACGATTCAGCTTGCGTAGTGCTAATGCTTTTACATAAAAATATTTTGGTTCTTTTGGTTTTAATTCACTGGCCTTCTCGAAATATTTTAAGGCATCTTCATATTCTTCTGCTCTCGCTAAAATTCTTCCTTTGGAATACCAAGCCTGATCATCATCTGGGCACTCATCGATGATTTTATCCAATATTTCAATATATTCCTCTTTTTCCTCTGAAATTGGATATTCTAAAAGTTGAACAAAATCTTTGCTTACCTCAGCATATTTTTCCTGCTGTAAATGGGATTTAACCAATTTCTTGTAGACCGGTTTCAAATCATAATCTGCTTTTTCTACCCCCATTTCACTCTTGAATGCTTGAATCTCTTCTTCGACTTTATCATAATCACCTATTTTAAATAGAAAATCCGTTCGTTTATCAAATATTTCGTATTTTAGGCTGCCTTCTGCTGCATACTGTAAATAGGAAAGATAATGAATGTACTTTTCAACACCTTCTGATTTATTCTTTAGAAAGGCGGAGTCCAATTGCTTTAGGGATCGCTGGAAATCTTCTTTTATTTCTTCAGGAGTGAAATACAATTTTAAGAATCTGATTAAAATCTGGAATTTCCTCTTGCCTGAAATGGTTGCGGTTTGCCGCCATAACCGGAACAGCCGTTCCGTTACATCATACTTTGATATTTTATGCTTTCCATATTCAACCGTATCTATAAACCCGGCATGCTTTAAATTTTTAATATGGGCATAGGTACTATTTTCCTTTATTCTTGTTTTCTTTGAAATCTCTTTTGGTGTGGCAGGCCCTTCCATGTCCGCAAAGGCATCCAAAATTGTCTTCTCTTGCGGGGCAAGCGCTGAAAAACGATTGCGAAAATATTCACTCAAGCTCTCCATCAATTCTTCTGTGGCATTCTCGATCTCAAATACATTTTTTTTCGTGACAATATCGTAAAGAAATACCACCAGCCTGGGATTGCCGCCGGTTAGTTTGGCAGTAGCAGCAATTTTTTCTTTCAAGTGCTTCTCTTTACGATTGAACTCCTCTTCCATGTGGTCTTCAATAAACCGTTTTTTCAATAATTCCAGCATTTGGGAATCGGACAAATCGGGCAGCGGAACGGTTTCAAAGAATTCATAAAAGGGCAGTTCAGGGCTAATGATTTCTTTAAATATCTTTACAGACGTTCCGATGAGCATAACCGCTTGTTGATCGGATAAAAAGGCACGCAGTATTTTATATTCCTTTTCCTGCCACTGTTTAAATACCTCTTCCAGGTTATCGCAAAGTATAATGATCTTTTTTTTCTCAGACTGGGAAATTTCTTTTAAATTTCCAAAACAGTACTCAATGACATCTTCATCTGACTCCAGGTGTTCCGGGATTATCCATCTTGCCTCCCCCGGTACTTTTTCACAGAATTTAATGAAAATTTTTATTAAAAAGATTGCCAATGAATTTAAGGAATACCTCTCTTCTTCAAGTAGAATGACGGGCAGAACATCAGAAGATATGGTTTCAAAATCGGTTATGCTACAGTTGTTTTCATAATAATGGTAAAGCAGTGCCAGGATATGGGTCTTGCCCAATCCTCTTCTGCCGATTAACAAACAATGTTTGGGTGGTGCTCCCTGGCAAAACCGTTGGGTTTTGTCAAGAATATCTTTAATGATATGATCTCTTCCCACTATGGTGCGGTTAAGACTTTCCGCACTGCTCCTCCAGGGCGAGAAGGGATTTAATGAGACTTTTCGCCGCCGCTCAACTTCCATGGTATATCCTCCACCAATCTTTTAACCACTTATTATGGAAATAAACCTTTTCCTCTGCCATATTTCTCTCAATGTAAAAATCACTCTCAATGGCACTTAGTAAAAGTTCAAATTTTTCCCTGTCTCCCTTATTTCCCATCTCCTCCTGGTATATGGAAAAAAGTGAATTGCACGAAACACCATCACTGGTCCGGGCCAGCTCTCGTAACATACGTTTAACACTTTTGGAATCTTCATCAGGATAGTATCGCCAGAGGCGGTCGTAATAATCTTCAAAATACCGCTTATATTCTGGTCCATGGACTCGTTTTTCATAACATTCGTTTACCAGATCCGGGGTTATCGGGCGACCGGTGTTCATGGATTCTTTAATAATGGAATCGATCATTATCTGCAAGTAGATGGGAATCATGGTTCCCACTACTTTCATAATCCTTTGAATGACCTGCTTATCGATGGGGATTTCTTTTACCTTGAAAAGCTTTGTTATGAAATCCTCTGCCACTTTTTGTTCAAAAGGACCGATAATGATTTTATTAACATCGTTTATGGTTCGGGTTGCCTTTAAATAAGATATCACTTTTTCAATGCCGATGGACCCGCCAAAGATAAACCGGATATTCTCCAGGAACGGAGATACATGCCTTAGCTTTCGCAGCCACTGGAGCAATTTTATGGCTTCATCTTTTCCTTTTTGGCCTTCATTGATGAAATTACTCAGCATTAACGGAAACTCATCAAAGATGAAAACCAATTTCCTGGGCTTTTTGTTATTGAGTAATTCAATCATCAGGCGAGCGATCCTCTCTTTCCATACTTCCCAGTCACCCTCTTCCTCTATGGCTTTCTTCATCTTTAATTTGAATTCCCAGATGGATATTTCGATATTTATTTTTTCGAAAGCCTTTGAAAATATCTTTTTCAATTTCTTTATCAATGACCTGTCATTCTCTATTACTTTGGAAACAAATTCGCATATGAATCCATTCAAAGAGAAATGGTCTTCCAGTTCGAAGTAAATAGGATAAAATTCTTCTTGGGGATTGTTTCTTAAATGCAGCATGACGCTGGATTTCCCGTAGCGCCTTGGGGCACTGAGAATAAGGCTTGAATTTTTCAGGGCATCCCAGCACTGGTCTATGATTTCTTTTCGGTCGAAGAAGTCACGCCCCCAGGCGGGGGGACCGATGTGAATATTAGGCCCCTCTTTCATTCGTTCACCTCCGCGTTTTATGTTCAATGTCTAATTTTTTCGTTATCATAACAATAGGTTATATTATAAATATCTAATATAACAAATTTGTTATCTTATAAATTTATAATATATTTTTTCTTTTGTCAAGTTTTTCCTATGACGTTTTTTATTTTTTACCTCAAAGGTGGCTGTCGGCCAAAGGGGGCTCTTTTGAAAAACCGCCCCCTTTGGAATCCCCGGCAAAACTTTTTATTAGTATGTACTTCTTAAGTAAACAGTATTGGAACCTGACCGCCGAGAGCTTAATACAGAAACCCGAAGAACCAGAGGGGAATCCTTTGCTTGAATCCCGTCGCGATATCATCTACTGCAAAGAAGAAAGGTAAAAAGTGGAATGCATTCCACTTTTTGCAGCCAAAAAAGTGGATCGCATTCCCATTTTACCCCTTTTTGAGTTGTAATACAAGGGGGGGACCCAAATCCAGGGTGACGTTAAAGTCGCCTCAAATTCGAAGCACGAAGCACGAAATTCGAAACAAATCCAAAATTCAAATGTTCAAAATCCAAAACAAAAGCAGCATGTTACGATGCTTTCGGGTTCTTTTCGTTTTGGTCATTTGAATTTTGGTCATTTGAATTTGTTTCGGATTTCGGATTTCGGATTTCGGATTTCCCTGGGTCTCGGGAACGTGATAAATTTGATGATTATGCACTATTGGCAATAAGAAAAAAACAATGTACAATACTCTCTTACCCCAGGAGGTCATCGTGCTTTTAAATTATGGTGATTGGATATTTATTATTGGTTTTTTTGTTTTGTCTCTTGTTATTGGTCTTGTAGTAATGAAACGCGCGGGCGCCAACTCAGAGGAATATTTCGCCGGGGGCAAAAACATGCCCTGGTGGTTATTGGGTATTTCCATGGTAGCGACCACCTTTTCCACCGATACCCCGAACCTGGTGACAGACATTGTTCGCGAAAGCGGTGTATTCGGGAACTGGTTCTGGTTTGCTTTCCTGATCACCGGCATGGTAACGGTGTTTATTTATGCCAAACTATGGAAACGTTCCGATGTCCTGACAGATATTGAATTCTATGAGCTTAGATACAGCGGTAAAACCGCCACATTCCTGCGGGGGTTCCGGGCATTATACCTGGGTATTTTGTTTAACGTTATGGTAATGGCCAGCGTTTCACTGGCGGCCATAAAAATCGGCAGTGTGTTACTGGGTATATCTCCAGCGGCAACAATCATCATTTCCGGTACCATTGTTGTGATATACAGCATGTTGGGAGGACTGCGGGGTGTTTTAATTACCGACCTTTTTCAATTCTTTATGGCGATGTTCGGGGCTGTGACAGTGGCGGTGGTGGCCCTGGGATTACCGAAAGTGGGGGGTCTGGGGAATCTTTTAGCCAATAAAGCGGTCAAAGGCAAGTTATCCATATTCCCGGATTTCTCAGATATGAATGCAGCGGTGGCGGTATTTATTATTCCCCTTGCCGTGTAGTGGTGGGCGGCCTGGTACCCGGGGTCCGAACCAGGCGGCGGAGGCTATATAGCCCAGAGAATGTTTGCGGCTAAAGACGAAAAAAATGCCGTGAGCGCAACACTGCTGTTTAATATCAGTCACTATGCACTCCGACCCTGGCCCTGGATTATTGTGGCGTTAGCTTCTTTGATTGTGTTCCCGGATGTTGACGCACTGCATCAAGCGTTTCCCCATGTTCCGGCGGATAAGTTGGGCCACGACCTGGCATACCCGGCCATGATAACCTTTCTCCCCCACGGCCTCCTGGGGCTGGTGGTGGCTTCTCTCACCGCCGCTTATATGTCTACCATCTCAACTCACCTGAACTGGGGGTCCTCTTACATTGTTAATGATTTTTACAAACGATTTATCAGGAAAAACGCCCCGGAAAAAGAGCTGGTCCTGGCGGGACGCATTTCAACCCTGTGCTTAATGATTATCTCCGGTGTTGTTGCCCTTCTGCTTCAAAACGCCTTGCAGGCGTTTAAAATATTACTCCAGATCGGGGCAGGTACGGGTTTGCTGTTTATCCTGCGGTGGTTCTGGTGGCGCATCAGTGCCATCAGTGAAATTACCGCTATGATTGTCTCCTTCCTGGTGGCGGTCTATTTCGAATTTGTCCACACAGCCATCGGGTTTTTACCGGTTGAAGACTGGCAAAAATTTCTCATCGGTGTCGGTATCACCACTACCGCCTGGATAACCGTCACCTTCCTGACTAAACCCACCGACAGCGAAACACTGATTAAGTTCTACCGGCTCATTAAACCCGGGGGACCAGGATGGCAAAAATTCCTTGAGAGGCTGGAATTAGAAGGAAAACCCGTTGCAGATTTGACTTCCCAAACACATAAATGGGACGTGCCGGGCAGTTTATTATGTGTATTCCTGGGCTGCGCGGCCGTGTACAGCGCCCTGTTTTCTATCGGGTACTGGCTCTATGCCAATTATTCAACAGCGATTATTACCACAGCCGTATCCCTTATTGCTGGAGTCGGATTAATCCGGAACTGGGGCCGAAGACTTAGAAGTTAAGTGGTTTAAAAAGTTTATTCTTGATTTGCGGGTTACTTTAATATAAAATGCGTTCATGATGAAGATAGCATTTTTCGGAACCGGTTTGTTGGGTGAGCCTATGGCTCACCAGTTGGTGGATGCAGGGTACGATGTAACGGTGTACAACCGGACCGTATCCAAAAGCGAAGCCCTTAAGAACAAAGGCGCAGCCGTGGCTCAGACACCTCTTGAAGCCATGAAAAAAGCTGACGTATTTATTACCATGCTGGCGGATTACCCGGCTGTCGATGCGGTCTTATTTTCCATACCATCGCCTCCATTTAAGGGCAAAACCCTGATCCAGATGAGCACCATATCTCCACAAGAGAGCTTGCTGTTGAAGAAGCGGGTGGAAGAAGCAGGTGGAGAATACCTGGAAGCGCCTGTACTGGGCAGCATTCCCCAGGCAAAAAGCCGCACTCTTTTCGTTCTATTCGGCGGCACACAAGAACAGTATGATAAATGGCAAGACTTGCTTAAAACCTTTGGTGACAAATTAATCATGTTCAATGCTGTGGGGCGGGCTTCAGCAGCCAAACTGGCTCTTAATCAATTGATCGCTTCATTGACCACAGCCTTCTCCATGAGCCTGGGCTATCTAAGGGAAAAACAAGTGGATATCGATAAATTTATGGGGATTTTAAGAGATAGTGCCCTGTATGCCACTACGTTTGACAAGAAATTCGCCAGGATGATGCAGCGGGATTTTAGCAATCCCAATTTCCCGGTTAAGCATTTGCTTAAAGATGTTGATTTAATGCTACGTGATTTCGGGGATGCGGGTATCAATATTGCCGCCCTGGAAGGTGTAAAGAAAATTATATTAAAAACCATGGAAAACGGCGATGCAGATATGGATTATTCAGCCTTGTACAATGCTGTACACCCCTCGGCGAGGGGGGCCGCAGAAGGCCCTTCGGGCCATATAGAAGGCTTTCTTACCTGAGCCAACCGGTCAGGTGACTAATTTTGAAAATTACAAATATTGAAAAAGAAATCGTTGTTTCAACCGGAGGGGGAAGCCTTCGGCTTAAGGGAGCACAAAATTGTCGATTAAACTGGTTCAATTGCCGATTCCTGAGGTTCATGATCTCTATAAAGAAGGCAATATACCGTTGGCTGCCGGATATTTAAAGTCTTTTGCCATTAAGAGCGGTGCGGCAGAGGAACAAGAAATAGAGGTTATCGCCCGGGACCTGGCCAATTATGCCGGGGATGCTGCGATTCTAAAATGGGTAAAGGAAAGCAAAACAGGGATTGTAGGGTTTACCTCGTACATGTGGAACATCGATCGCAATCTCTACCTGGCTCAAAAGATAAAAGAAATCAATCCTCGAATTACTGTGGTTTTGGGGGGGCCTGAAATTAACTATGGGCACCGGGCGTTGAAAGAAAATCATATCGATGCGGTTATTATCGGGGAAGGGGAGCGGGCCTTTATGGATTTCCTGGAAGATTATAAAGCCGGTGCCACTATAAAACGGGTATACCGGGCCGATGCCCCGGTTGATTTAACAGACATTCCCAATCCCTACCTGGAGAAAATCCTGGTACCCTATAAGAACGAGTCGATTTTCCTGGAGACCATGAGGGGGTGTCCGTATCAGTGTAAGTATTGTTTTTATTCAAAATCCTATTCGGGGTTGCGATTTTTTCCCGAAGAGAATTTATCCCGGATGTTTGAACTGGCACGGGATTATAGAGTCCCTGAGATTTATTTGATGGACCCATCGTTTAATGTTACACCGGGTTTGAAAGAACGATTGGAATTGCTGGTGAAATGTAACACCACCCACATACCGATCCACACGGAGATTCGCCTGGAGGGAGTAACACCGGGAATTGCAAAATTGATGCAGCAGGCAGGATTCAAATCGGTTGAGGCCGGTTTGCAGTCGGTGAATGAGAAATCCCTGGCAGCCATCGGTAGAACCTGGGACCGGAATAAATTCGTGCAAGGGGCTAAATTGCTTCAACGTCACGGCATCGATGTTAAAACTGGCGTGATCCTGGGGCTGCCTTATGATCAATTGACAGATTTTGAAAGGACCCTTGATTTTGTAATGGATCTAAGCCTACAAAAGTCCATGGAGATTTACCCTTTTTCTATGATACCGGGAACTCTATTAAGGGATGAAGCCGAATCCTTGGACTTAACGTATATGCGGCATCCACCTTACTGGGTTTTATCCACGAAATACATGGGTGAAAAGGATATCAAAGCCGCAGTAGAAATGATAGAGCACAAATTGGAGATCGAGTTTTTCCCGCCTATTATTCCCAGGTTTCATAACATACTTCCTGGTTATTTTCATTTCCTGGACTTAAGAAAGAAAGCGGAATGTCAGTTGGATGTTTTGTCCCGGTACCCGGAACGGGTGGGGCACAGTTTAACCCTTGTCATTGGGCAGGATACCGATATGAATCGACTCAGGGAATTTGGAAAATGGCTTAAAGAGGCAAATCCCTTTACATTGGTCCAGGTGGTTATAGACCTGGAGTCGGTACCGCGTACAGAAGATATCTTGCGCATATCAGATTCCTTGTACTGTCCAGACCACTACTTTAACCATATTCATCATTTTAAAATCGACTCACAGCAGAAATACTCGGTTCGGTTTTTTCATTTGACAGCAAACCTGGGTGCGGCGGAATCGTATCTTTACCAACCACAATATTGTGACCTGGTGCTGCGTTATACATCTTTATTGCTGAAAAAGGGAAGGGATATTTTAGAAGAGAAACCGATTTTACGGATCGATTCTCCCATTGGCAACAGTGAATTAAAAGAAATCCGACGGATATACAAAGGATTTGAAAATTTACTGGTGTAAAAGCTTTAATTTCTATATTTAAACCACAGAGCCACAGAGGACACAGAGAGCAAATAGAGAAAATTTTATAATAAAATCTCTGTGTTCTCTGTGGCTCTGTGGTGAAAAACAAGTTTCTTAGGCACCAGGGTATATTTTTCTATAAAAAGTTGGTAAAATAGGTATTTAATAAACCTGAAAGTTCTTATGAGGAGGAATTGGCAATGCGAATGAGTAAGATGTTCAGTCAGACGCTGCGGGAGGCGCCTTCTGATGCCCAGATTATCAGTCATCAGTTATTAGAGCGGGCGGGATTTATTCGTCAATTGGCAGCGGGAATTTTTTCATATATGCCGCTGGCGAAGCGGTCATTAACTAAAATCGAAAATATTATGCGTGAAGAAATCAATGCGATTGGCGGTCAGGAAATGACCATGCCGGTAACCAACCCGGCCAGTATCTGGCAGGAGACTCGGCGCTGGTACCAGATCGGCGGGGAGATGGCCCGGTTTAAGGACCGAAACGACCGTGATATGCTGCTGGCTATGACTCACGAAGAGGTGGTATCGGACCTGACCCGTAAAGAAATCCGTTCCTATCGGCAACTGCCGCAGTTGATTTACCATATTCAAACCAAGTTCCGTGATGATCCGCGTCCCAGGGCCGGGTTGATCCGGGTACGGGAATTTACCATGAAGGACAGCTACACCCTGGATGCGGATGAACAAGGACTGGACAAGCAGTACAGGGCTCATTACCAGGCTTATTTTAATATTTTTCATCGCTGCGGTCTCCCGGTAATAGCTATAGGCTCTGATGTAGGAATGATGGGGGGCAGCATGGCCCATGAGTTTATGTACCTGACGCCGATTGGTGAAGACTCGCTGCTGCTTTGCGATAAATGCGGTTACAAAGCCAATCGCCAGGTTGCGCGGTTCAAGAAACCGGTCCCCCCCAAAGAAGAATTGAAACCCATGGAAAAAGTTGCTACTCCGGATGCCTCTACTATTGACGAGCTTTGCCAATTCTTGAATATTCCCCCAGAAAAAACCGCCAAAGCCTTGTTTATGATGGCGACTGTCAGTGAGAACGATCAAGATGTGGAAAAATTCGTCCTTGCTATTGTGCGGGGTGATATGGAGTTAAATGAAACCAAACTGACCAATGCCGTAAAAGCCAAAAACCTGGTCCCTGCCTTAGATGAAGAAATCCGTGCCAGGGGGATTGAACCGGGATATGGTTCGCCGGTGGGAGTGAAGGACATCCTGGTGGTGGTGGATGATATTATCCCGCAGTCTCCCAACCTGGTGGGGGGTGCCAACGAGGAAGGGTATCACCTGCTAAATGTCAATGTGGACCGTGATTTTAAACCTTCTATAGTCTGTGATATTGCAGCGGCTGAGGATGGTTCTCATTGTCCCCAGTGTGGTGCGGCCATGCGTATGTCCCGCGGCATCGAACTGGGTAATATCTTCAAACTGGGTACCCGGTACAGCGAAACCATGGGCTGCATGTTCCTGGATAAAGACGGCAAGAAAAAACCCATTGTTATGGGTTCTTACGGTATTGGCAGCGGCCGTTTGCTGGCAAGCGTCGCCGAAGAATACAATGATGAAAACGGCCTCATCTGGCCTATTACAGCAGCCCCTTACCACGTCCATATCGTGTTAATCGGGAAAGAAGAAGAACCAACCAAAAATGCGGAAAAACTGTACAACGAACTCCAGGCACAGGGTGTAGAGGTGTTGTATGATGACCGCTATGAACAACCCGGTGTGAAGTTTACCGATGCAGACCTTATTGGCTTACCTTTGCGTTTGACGGTCAGCAGCCGCGCCTTGAAAAAAGGCGGAGTCGAATTGAAACGCCGCTCAGCTAAAGAGATTACTATCGTACCCCTGGATAAAATCGTGGAGACTGTCAAATCAGAAATCACTGCATTAAAAAAAGAAATTACCGACAAAGTGATAGAAATCCCTTTTGAAAACTAATTATTTGCCTTCGGCCCCGCGGCGGGGGGCCAAATCTTGCGTTACAAGAATGCTGCAAAGCAAGATTTGACCCCGGAAATTCCAGAAGTTACAGAACCTATCCACATCCTACCTGGTCGGTTGGACAGGTAAACGTGGGGTAACAAAGTGCAGTGTTAGAGGGAGGGCAGGTGTCACCAAGGGAATAGCATTCTTTGATCGGTAAGGTGACGCAGAGCTCTTCCGGCACGGAACACTGGCGGAGGCTTTCTCCTCCCACGGCATTACCCATTTCCACATTGCTCAAATTGACAACGGTCCGCTTGTTCAAATTTAACCTTTTTCTGGCAATTTTTTTTCTTTTCATTCGTTTCCTCCTATTTTACTTTTAATTTTTTATGGTAACTTTTTTACGGCTATAATATAACCTTATTCGCCAGGATTCCGGTCAAAATTTGCAATACTTGTCCTTTTTTATTTTCTTTTGTTGGATTAACGCCCCTTTTGAAAAGTAAAGATTTATAAAATTTGACTCTTCTTTCTCAGTCCTTCGCCGATAAAGTTAAACGCAATGATAATAATGAAAAGAACCAGGCCCGGGGCCACAATCAGGGTAGGGTTGTCAAACATATAGTCCCTGCCGGCATCAATCAACTGACCCAGGGTCGGGATTTCAGGGTCAAGACCAATGCCCAGGAAATTTAAACTGGACTCGGCAATGATGACACCCGATATACCCATTGATGCCTGGACCACCAGGAGTGGGAGTATCAACGGAAGCAAGTGATGGAACATAATCCTTGCGAAAGAGGCATTGTAACTCCTGGCTGCCAATATAAACTCATGCTGTTTGTATTTTAAAACTTCTCCCCTGGTAATCCTGGCATATCCCGCCCACCCGGAGATGGTCAACACCAGGATAAGGTTAAGGATTCCCTGGCTAAAAAAAGCAGCCACAGCAATGGCCAAAAGAATGCCGGGAAACGCCAGGAAGATATCCACGAGCCGCATAATAATGCTGTCTACCACTCCGCCGGAAAGACCAGAAATCATTCCCAAAAGCCCACCGGTTAACGCGGATAATATCACGGCTGCTGTACCAATCAGCAGTGATATACCTGCGCCGCAAAGGATAGAGGATAGTAAATCCCTTCCCAGTTCGTCGGTTCCCAGCAGGTAGGTAGCTGAAGGAGGCTCTATGCGGTGGTCCATGTCAATATCGATGGCTATCGGCCGGGAAAGTGCAAAACCAATAAGGAAAACGATAATCACGCCCAATAAAAAAATGCCGATGCTAAGCTGGAAATCTTTGCCTGTATTTGTTTTTGATTTCATATCTGATATTGGTTATGCTGATGGTGTTGGTATTGGTATTGATGGCGTATCCTGGGGTCAATAAGGAAATAGGATAAGTCTACCAGGAAACTCAGGATTAAATAGACAAACGTCATAAAAACGATAATCCCCTGTACCATAGGATAATCTCGTTGTTTAATAGCGGTAACCAGTAAACTGCCAATACCGTGCCAGGAGAAAATAGTTTCTGTAATAATGGCGCCGGTGAGCAGTGCGCCCATTTGCAGTCCGATAATTGTCACAATGGGAATCAAGGCATTTTTTAGCAGGTGTTTTTTAAAAATCTGGAACCCGGTTAATCCTTTTGCCCGGGCTAACAGGACATATGGTTTCTTTAATTCAGTTCCGATAGAAGTCCTGATAATACGTGTTAAAAAGGCACTCATGGAGGTCCCCAGGGTCAAAGCCGGGAGGATAATGCAGGCGAAGCCCTGGGAACCGGAAACCGGAAACCATCCCAATTTTATGGAAAAAATGATAATTAGCAGCGGACCCAGGACAAAATTAGGAATGGCAAGACCCACAGAACTAACCAATGTTACCGATGTATCCACTACCGTATGGGTATCGCCTTTGATGGCAGCCCAGGTGCCCAGGGGAAAAGATATAATGAGAGCTAACACCATGGATGCCAGGGCCAGGTAAAGGGTGTTGGGAAGAACCGTTAAAATATTACGGATCACGGTTTGCTGATTAAAAAGAGATTTCCCAAAGCTTAAATTGAAGAGGTTTTTGGAGAAATCCAGGTATTGAAAAAGAAGGGGTTTATCCAGGTTCAAATCCTGTTTTAATCGGTTAATATCTTCGATACTGGCCCCTTCTCCCAGGATACCCACCACAGGGTCCCCGGGTATAAAATGAATAAGAAAAAATACCACGGTTGACACGGCAATCAATAAGAATAAAAGTAGAAGAGTGCGTTTATAGATGTATTTTTTCACTGTTTTGTATGCTCGACTTCAACGTTCAGCCTGAGGTCAGCGATGAGAGATGGTATCTGTATCCTGGGAATTAGAGTTAGAATTTATCCGCGTCGGCGGCTTTTTTCTTAGCTTCTTTTTGGGCTTTCTTTTTTAAATCGGCAAGGATTGTGTTGAATTTCTTTTTATTTTCGTAGTGATAGGGTTTGGAATAGTAACTCAAAACAATGCCCTCCGGGCTGTCTAACAGCAAAGCCACTGTATTACCGTGTTCCCACATGGATCGTTTCGAAAGACCAGCTTTTATGATCTTTTTTACATTTATAGTGGCATCGGTGCTTTTAACGGTGTCCAGCTTGGAAAAATCATTCTTTTCATAGATTTGTATGACCACATCAGGATGTTGGGCGAGGATGTTTTTTGAATTGATTAAATAGGAATAGTCCAGATCGGTTTTGGCATCCCCATATTTTTTCTTTAGCAGTTCCCCTGCTTTCTCAGCAAATTCTCTTTCCCGTGCGGAATATGTAACTGAGTATAATCCTTTGCTGCCCATACCAAAGATAACTTCCACGCTTACGCCCAGTAATTCCTCTTGTTTATAGAAAACATCTTCCAGTTCTTCAATCTTTTGGACCTCATCAAAAGACATCCCCCATCTGAGCTGCCTGATATCATTTTCCTGTGAAGAGACGAATGACACCAGGATAACCGCTGTAAAAATGAATACGAAAACTTTTTTCATATTCGACTCCTGAATTAAAAGTTTTAGATTAATATATAACACAAAAACAGGGTTAAAATCAAGGCCAATCTAAAAAAATCTATTTCTTCAGTGCTTCCGAAAACCACTGCCACAGGTTTTTGTGGAATTCCATGGAGGGCGGATTGTCTTCGAGAAAAGAGCGGAGATTAAAATCCATCGGCTCAGCCGGTGCTTTTTTAAAATACCTGCCTTTTAGATACAAGATATAAGGCTCCGGGTGAAACTGGATACCCAGGACATTTTTATATTTTTTGTGTTCAACCGCTTCGATGATCTTCTCGTCCAGGGAGGCAGCAATCACCTTCAGGTCCTTTCCCAGTTTTTTCAATGCCTGGTGATGAGACGTTAAAATAAAAGGCGTATCTGTTTTCTTCATCTTCATTTGTTTGACGAAGATGCTATCTTCCTGGATTTTTATTCGATGAAAAGCCGGGGCCAGGTCGTTTTCCAGTGGGTGAAGGTCATACAGGTAACGTGAACTGTGAATGGCATCTTGCGGCGATTTTAATACCTGTTCCACTGTTGTGAACCCGTAAACCTGGGAGGGAATATCCTGGTACAATGTACCCCCGCAGGCCACATTCATGGTTTGACATCCCAGGCAGATTCCCAGCACCACGTAATCCTTACGGGATTCTAGGAAGGGAACAAACCCTGGATTTTGACTGCCCCCCAGGAGGTGAAAGAGAAAAGAGAGTTCATAAAAATGCCGGGTAGGTGTTTTGACTTCAGTCAGTAGGTTTTGGTTGTCTCCGTAAAGCGCAGGCGGAATATCAGCGCCCCCGGTAAAAATGATCCCGTTACTGTTTCTGAAGATGTTCTTAAACTGCCCGGTCCACTGGTTGTTTTTGAACAGGTTTTCCTGGTTAACGTCTCCGCTGATGCTTTGAAACGTCACCCAGGAAAGCTTATTTTCTTCCACGTATTTTTTTGCCGGTGCATAGTCGGTGACTTCGTTTTCATGATACACACCCATCAGTTTGATTTGCCGCAGCGGTATGATGTCTTTTTCGAACATATGTTCGATGTTTTTTATCTGGCTCACCGAGGGCCTGCACATGGCAATCACTATTTCATCGCTTTTGGCAGTTACATCGCTGCCGGTGGGCTGAAGTTGAAACTGTATAAAGATAATCAATAAGAGAGAAACAAAGATAATAATTGATTTAAGATATTTCGTTTTCATTTTACCTCCAAAAAATTGAAAACTAATTATAACTACAAAAGAGATAAAAGACAATGGCAAAAGAAGGGTAAAAAAAGTGCCGGGACGGAAATAAAAATAAAAAAAAGCATTTCCTTTAACTTAATATATAGGCTTTCTGACCGCAGGAGGCAAAAGTTGAGCGGTGGAAATGGTGTCAGGAAGTGGTGGAAATGATATGAGGAAGCGGTGGAAATAGTGCCAGGAAGTGGTGGAAATGGCATGAGAAAGCGGTGGAAATGGGGTCAGGAAGCGGTGGAAAAATAAAAAATTATCCCCCAAAAGGCTTTCTTTGCCTCGCATGCAAAGGGTTTTTCCTTCAGCAATTCTAATTTTACCGAATTGTACGGGTGAACACGAGGTTCACCCCTACGTCCGATGCCGATTTTCGCGCCATCGTAGGGGCAAACCTTGTGTTTGCCCCTTCATGAAATGCCAAAATTAGAATTGCTGTTTTTCCTTATAATCTATTGACACATTACGCCTTTATGTTATAGAATCGTCTCTTATGCTGTGAAGGATATAGTAAAAGGAGCCAACAATGGGAAACCAGGAAGATTATGAAAAGAAGCTGGAATTCATCAGCGCCATCGAGGAAAGTCAAATAAAAACCCCCCATCACATCCCGGTGGCTGTCTACATCCAGGAAGCAAATACGCTTTATCATTGGGCTTTGGCGGATGAAGAGGCCCTGACCGCTGCCGGGTTGCCATGGGAACTGGTGGAGGATATTCCCCTTCGCTGCGAGGCGTTAATTAAAACCGAAGCATCCTGGCAGACCCAGAAGAATGCCGAGAAAAAATGTTCCTGGGAGTGGAACAAACGGTCTCCCCTGGCTTATGAATTAAGAGACCGGCTGTTGAGTGACTTTCGTTTTGCCTTTCGGAATCATCCCGACCTGGTGAAAACCATCAGGGCTATATCAAAGGGAAAAAGTCACGCGGATATGATCCAGGACTTAAACGACCTGAGCGTAGTGGGAAAAGCCAACCTACAATTACTTGAAGCCATTAATTTCGATATCTCCCTTCTTGACGAAGCGGCTCGAACGGCGAGTGAAATGGCCGCGCTGCTGGCTGAAGTCAATAGTTCGGGACAGGAACGCATTGAAGCCAAAAAAATCCGTGATCAGGCTTATACCCACTTGAAGGAGGCGGTGGATGAGATTCGTGAATATGGTCGATATGTATTCCGTAAAAATGAAGAACGTTTCATCGGATATAGAAGCAACCATATCAAGCAGGTAAAAAGCAGGCAGCCCCGGAAACCGAAAAAGAATTAAATCTTGATATTATTCCGTTACGGTAAGTGAAGAATCTGGTTTAAGAGAAGTATTGTATAATTTTCTAATTTGTGATATAAATAGAATGATGTTTAATAAAGACGAACTTTCTATATTAATTGTTTGGCTGCTTTAAAATGTGAGAAGAAAAAATGGAAGAGATACAACTTTCTAATTTCCAAAAGAATTGTCAGACCATTATCGAGGCAGTGAATCGTTCACATAAATCTATATTGATAACCGATAAAGGAAAATTGCTGGTAAAGATTGTACCGGTTTCATCTTCTGAGCAAGATTCCTGGTTGGGATGTATGAACGGTACCGGTGAAATCGTCGGTGATATTGTTTCTCCGGTTGAAGACCCGAAGGTTTGGGAAGTTTTATCAGAATGAGATATCTATTAGATACTCATATATGGCTGTGGAGTCTTTATTGCAGCAACTGCATGGGAATACGACCTGACATTAATTACTGTGGATGATAAACTGAGGGAGGCGAAACAGATTAAGATATTGTGATTGGATTTGGTACCATTCAAAGAAAACTTCTAAGGATTTTACCCAAGTAAGGAATCAGAATTTATCATTATTAAATAATATCTTGCATTTCCCCTTTCTTCCCTCTTGCAAAAGCTTTTATTTAGATGGGAAATTCAAGAAAAATAAATTGACAAAAGAATCATAAAGTATTATATTACCTTCGACAAGGTTTTGAAATGAATGAAGAAAACATAAAAGGCTCGATTTCTGAATTGAAGAGAGTGTTGACCAACCGCTTCGGTAACGAAATAGAGCTTTATCTTTTCGGCTCTGTGGCCCGAAACGATTATGATCCTGAATCGGATATCGATATACTGGTACTGATCCCCGGTGAAGTGGACACGAGTCTGAAAGAAGAGGTTATCGGTTTAGCTTATGATATTGAACTCACGTACGATGTGGTTTTCGGCATCGTGGTTCGTTCAAAAGAATTTTGGGCATCTGAAGAGGCAGCAGTTATGCCTTTTCATCAGAATGTTCAACAAGAAGCGGTGAGAGTATAAAAATATAATGCCGTGGAAAAAGGATATAATCAACTACCGAAGGGAAAAAGCCGCAGAAACTCTTGAAGATGCTAAAATGCTATTTGAGAGAAAACGACTTTTTTCTGCTGTCAACCGGATATATTATGCTATGTTTTATGAAGTGATTGCATTGCTGCACACAAAAGGCCTTTCTTCATCTAAACATACCGGAGTGAGGGCACTATTTAACCAACATTTTGTCAAAACAGGTATTGTTAAGGTTGAAATCGGAAAATTCTATTCTGAAATGTTTGATTTCAGGCAAGAGGGGGATTATGATGATTTCATTTACTTTGAAGAGGAGAAGGTTAAGAATTGGCTTGGAAAAGCGGAAAAATATATTAAGGTGTTGGAAGAATGCATTGATAAGCAGAAAGCCGATTCAGACCAACCTGATGAATAAATAATAATCGGAGTGATGTTCGATTCATAGGATGAGAGGTGATTTTGGGAAAATAAATGGGAGGAAAAAAGATGGGGATTGAAACCGCTTTAATAAGCTTTGGCCTTAGTGTCATGTCAAATTTAACCACACCGATGGTAAAAAAGCTGGTAAGTTCAAAAAAAGCCAATTGGGAGCCGTTGAAAAAACTGTTTATGCGATCATTTTGCAAATCCCTGGATTACCATGAAAAGTTATATGATAAATCCGCAAAAGAAATTGTTAAGGACATCCGGGAAGCAGTTAAGAAAGATGAATTCAAATTACTATCAATTTTCTCCAGTTACTCCGGCGGGTTTGATCATTTTCTTTCTTCACTGAAAAGCGGAGAATTTCAAGCAAAAATTGCAAAAGAAATGGTTAAAGAATATGCATTGGATACGGGTGGCTATCCTAAGCTAATCCCGGGAATTTTGGAAGATTGTTTGTCGTTATACAGGAACGCTTTCTTTAACCTGATGAGTGAGAAGCAAGGCTTGCAGGCCATTCTCAAGGAGTGTTTGAAGATAGACAGTGTTTTGGAAATCCTAAAAAGAATTGACTCAAAACTGGTACCGCGGTCCGAATTTGACGAATTAAAGATGATTGTGTATAGAAATTACTTTGTGCTGCAGCCTGCCGCTCAAAAGCAATTGGAAGATTACGATGAGTATATAAAGAAAAAATTCCGTTTTATTGAACTAAGAGGCTTTTCCCCAAAAGTTTCGGGAAAAGAGATTCAAATGGAGCTGAACGATATTTTTGTACCCCTGGAAATCACGGCAGATAAACCCGCTAAAAGAGAAGAGCAGGACGCCGACACAATGTTTCTTCATGAAGAAAGTGGTGACGATGACAAAGAAAAAGAAAAGCCCTCAAAAGTGGAGGAGATCATTCATATTCTTTTAAAAAGTAATATCGTCATTTTGGGTGACCCGGGTTCCGGGAAGTCCACGCTTTTAAAATACCTGGCAGTGAAGGCAGCCGGGAACCGGGATTCCCATCATCCCTTCGGCTGTATTATCCCTGTCTATTTTCGGATAGCGGAATTTGCCGATTACATGAAGAAGAAAGGGAAAACCTTATATGAATTTATTACCGAGTATTTTGATATCCAATACAAGCATCTATTTAAAGAAGGATTTGAATATTCCAATTTGCTTCTTTTTATGGATGGTTTGGATGAGGTAATAGAGACTTCCTTACGGATCAGGGTCACTGAGCAGGTAGAGGATTTGATGGCCAGGTATCCGTATAATCACTATGTGGTGACTTCCAGGATTGTGGGATACCAGGAATCGAGGTTGGGAGCAGGTTTTAAACATTTTGAACTGCTGCCCTTTAAGAAAAAAGAAATCGCCACTTTTTCCCGGCAGTGGTACCGATCAATTGCTGCTCATACAGACCGGGATTTTGACAATGCAGGGGAGCATGCTGAAAGCCTGATTGATTCAATATCCAGGAATCCATCGGTCACGAGATTGGCCTCCAATCCGCTGCTGATGACTATTATCGCACTGATTCACTACAGGGGAAAGAAGCTGCCCAACAAGCGCATCGAGTTGTATGATATCAGCACCGAAACATTCCTGGAGCACTGGGTAAATCTAAGAAGGCAGCTTCGGTTAACTGAGACCAGCCAATTGAAAGATAAGTCCGAAATCACTGAGATCATGGCCCCCATTGCCTTTGAGATTCACAAAACAAAGTCCAATGGGGTGATCGAAGAAAATGAGTTCAGGGAAGCTTTTCTCAGGCATTACACAGAAATTCACACCAATGCCCCTCTTGAAATGGCAAAAACAGAATACAAGGAATTTATCGATTTTTTAAGGCAGGAGGCGGGATTTTTCTATGAAAAAGGGGAAGATGAGGTCGGACAACCGCAGTTTGGATTTATTCATTTAACTTTTGAAGAATACTTTGCAGCCATTCATTTAGTGGAACGGTGGTGTGAAGGAAATATTGATCTCAAAGAATACGTCTTTAATTCCCGTTGGGTTGAAATTATCCGCCTGGCATCCGCACAGATACGTTTTGCTTTCAAGGGAAAGATGGGGCGGTCTAAGGCGGCGGAATTTGCAAAGGATTTGATGTCAGTGGGTGATATCTTCCCTGAATCTTACCGCCCGTTGCAACTGGTATGTCTTGTACTTTCAGATGACGTTGCCGTTACCGATGAATTCCTGAATGAAATTCTCGATAAGATAATTGAAGTATGCTCAAATACTGAAAGTAAAGAGCTAATCGGTTCATTTTCCCGTCTATTCAAGGAACTGCTTTACAGTGACCAGAAAGATGTTTTCATCAATAGGTTTAAAAATGAATTAACCTCCACCAGCAACTCCACCCTTACCAAAAATCTGGCCCATATTTTAATGGAGAACACTTGGGAGAAATCCATTTGCAAGTTTCTTACACATCTATTGCAGAACCCGGAAGAGAATGTAGAGATTTGCAAAATAGTTTTTTCTACGAATTGGAACGATTATCCCATTCAAAATTTGAAATCATTCCGGGAAAGCTTCCAAATATTTTTAAAATCATTATCACTAAAGGAGAACAATGGATTAGTAAAGAATATACCGGAATCTTTCTTAACGGTAACAATCAAAGAAAGGTGGATCGAATTAAATGAAATAGATTGGTGGGATATGAAAGCAATTTTTGATTATTTTTATGGTACCGATGTTTTTGAACAGCTTTTTTTCAAATTAGTTGAGTATTTTTTATACTATTCTATGAGTCATTTTTTCTCAATAGAAAGTTTGAAGGAATTCTCAAAAAAATATCCTGACAGTCATTTGGCAAAGAATTTATACCATTTATTAGATAAAGCAAGAATAAAAATAATGCCAGAGACGAGTAGATACTTCAAAGGTATAAAACTAACTAATTTCAGAGGGTGTTTAATCTATAGTATCTTTCGAGAAGAGACTCAAGGACTTCATTTTCTTTATTATAGTAACAATTTCAAAAAATTAAATAGTAAGCGTTTAAAATCAAACAAGGAAGTCTTTTCAGAAAAGGAAATTTCTCAATTTCTAAATGCATTACGGAATGATTTATCGGATGAAGATATTGATGTGGTTGAAATAGAAATCCATAGCATGCTTGGACCTTCTGGAGATAAGAATAAAGATTTTGAGAGGTTCATTCGTTCGTATCGTTCAGGGGAGATTTACAGATTTAGGGATTGGTATGGTTTCACTTTTAGCCATATTGCCTGCAATCCAAAGGCTGTGTCTAAGATTATTGCGAAAGAAGGAAGATTTTATTTAAGGCTTGGTAAGAGAGGTAGGAAATTATATTTTAAGACTGAAGATTTCAATCATAAAGATGTCTGCCCACCGGCACGGTTATTGGCTTACCATCTTAAAAAAGCACCTTATGATCAGCAATTGATATTGGATAGTATCGATTACTACAGGACGTGCCCGCCTGAAGAGAAGGATGGGGTATTTGCCATACTTTATAAAGTGCTTAACAAGCTGGGATAGAAGGGCTTCGTATAGAAATATGTGTACCGTGGATATGAAGATTCAGAGGATGGCAGTGAGACCTGGGATATTCTTAATCTGAAAATTAAAAGTTGAATATTTGAAAATATGTAGTACAATATTAGAGGAGGTCCAAATGGAAACAGTAGGTGTAAATGTATTGAGAAAAAATCTCACTCATATCTTGAAAAGAGTTAAAAATGGGGAAAGTATAACGATCATTTCCAGGGGTGATGAAGTCGCGCAATTAGTGCCTCCTGGCGATAAAATGGAAAAAGCCAGGAAGGCACTTGAAGAACTTCGAAAAACAGCCTATGTTGGGGATGTGGTGTCACCTGTTGAAGGGGATTGGGAGATTCCATAATTAATAATGCTCCTTTGGTCACTGCGGATGACAACTTAAATCAAGCAAAAAAGATAAAAACCATCTGGTAACCTGTAATGATGAGGATATAATAATGGCGAAACTGATCTCTTCAAAGGCGACAATCTTTTACAAGTTTGTATTGCCTCCACTCTGGATCGTACTTGCCGGTTCTATTATCTTTTTTGTTCACTCGAATCTCGCTTCATTCCACACCAGGGGAGAGGCAAAGACAGTAAGATTAATAGTAATACTGGCTCTAGCAGTTGGCACAGTATTGATTTCCTGGGTATTTCCGAGACTAAAAAAGGTGGAGTTACTGGCGGATGCACTCCAGATTTCCAACTTTTCGCAAACAATCGTGGTACCACTGCGAGATATCGAATCTGTTTCAGGAAGTATTCTCATGAACCCGGAACTGATCTGGATTCGATTCCGGGAGCCCACAGAATTTGGAGCTAAAATTGTGTTTATAGGCGAATACCGTATCTCTCGTGGGTTGACCCGGCATCCGGTTGTAAAGGAACTGGATAATCTTATTTCAAAGTGGTGAAAGAGAAAAAAGGTTACTCTTTCTTAATCCGGGCTACAGCCCATTTGCCCCTCATATACCAGGCAAACAGCATGAAAAAGGTAGCAATATTAGAAATCACCATTCCCCACCAGATACCCACGGAGGCATGGATATCCGCCGGACCATTTAATAAAACAATAGATAATAGATAAACAAACGGGATCCTGAAAAGCCATATGCGTAAGATCTGGGTGACCATTACCGGTACTGTATCGCCGGAGCCCTGGAAAGCACCTTGCAGAACAGTGGAAAGGCCAAAAAATAATACAGAAAGCGGGAGAATATAAAACATGGTCTGACCAACCTGATGAATCAGGAAATCACCGGGAATAAAAACCTGTGTCACCTGTTTCCCGAAAATGGCCGTAAGGATAACGGCCGGTATTACCACCATACACATCAACATAATTCCTTTGCCAACAGTATTTTTGGCCCGCTGGGTATTGCCTGCACCAAGGTTCTGACCGACAATAGCGGTTACAGCAGCGGATATTCCCATGGCTGGCAGCATAAATAAATGCACCACCCGCATGCCAATGCCGTAAGCGGAAATCACTATTGTGCCAAACAAATTGACAATACTCATCAACACAATAAATCCCAACGAAGCCCCGGAAAATCCCAATGCTGACGGCACCCCGATCTTAAAAACCAGCCCGGACATCTTCGCTGCCGGCTTCAGGTGTCGAAGTTTAAGGTGAATCCCCTTTTTCCCGGAAAAAAAGAGGTACAAACCAATGGCTGAGCCCATTCCCCTGGTAAAAACAGTGGCTAACGCGGCACCGGCAACCCCGAGGGCAGGTAATCCCAGCCAGCCAAATATAAGGATAGGGTCCAGTATGACATTTACGCCGGCAGTGAACAATGATATTTTTAACGGTGATATGGTGTCACCATAGCCGTTCATGACTGATTGGTACACAAAAATGGGAAAAGCCAGGGGCATGCCCGCCATCACGATTCTATAATAAGAAAGCGTTAAATCAAAGGCATCTTCCGGGGTTTTTAAGAGTCCCAGCAGTTGTCTATCCAGCAGCAATCCCGCTCCGGCAAATAAAAGCGAAAGCAGTATCAGGTAAAATAAAACATTCCCGGCTGCTTTGTTGGCCTGCTCATTTTGCTTTGCGCCAATATATTGAGAAACCAGCGAAGTACCGGAAACAGAAAACCCCAGGGCAAGGGATATTAAGAAAAATATGATAAAAAAAGAAATAGTGGGAGCGGACAGGGCAGCCTTTCCCAGCTTGCCCAGCCAGAACGCATCGGCCAGGTCGTACAATGTCTGGGCCAACGATCCCAGGGCCATGGGATAGCCCAGTTTTATGATGTTCTTAACCAGGCTTCCTTCCAATAAATTAAGTCCGTGAGGTTTTTTCATTTTGGGTTCATTGTCAATCCGTAAATACAAAGGTTAATTATAATATAGTACTCCGCCTTTGAAAAGAGGTTAGATAGAATTTGAAATCCGGAGGGAAATGAGTTCCCTCCGGTTCACCGGATAGTATATTAAGCCAACCTAAAATTCAAAATCTACCTGGGGCACACTGGCTTCTGAACGTACCAGTTGATGGGACAGCTTAATATCCTTTAATTTGATGTCCCGGTTTTCCGCAACTTGTTTTATAACTTCCAGCAAATGATTAGCTATGACTTCAACGGTAGAGCGTTTGAACATTTCAGTGGAATATTCAAAGGAAAAAAATATTCCCTTGTTGGCATCGGCAGCTGTACCGGCACCCATATCATTGGCCCACAACAGTAGATCGAATTTGGCGGTTTTGAATTCCATTTCATGGGGGAGTATTTTCAAATCGTTGGCAGGAATCGCGGCTTGTTCGTAGTTTTGAACATTCAGCGCCACTTCAAAGAGAGGATTTCTTGCCGAGGTTTTCCCCAATCCCAGTTTATCCACCAGTTTCTCGAACTGCATATCCTGGTGGGCGAAAGCATCCAGGACATTGGTTTTGACCTTTTGCAGGAATTCCATGTAGGTCAGGTTTTCATCCGGGAAATTGCGGACAGCCAGCATATTCACAAACATGCCCAGGATATCCTGGAGGTCGGCATGGGGTCGACCGGCAATGGAAGTGCCGATAATAATATCCGGCCGGCCGGAGTATTTGGAAAACAACACGTTGAGTGCAGCCAGGACATTCATAAAAAAAGTACCCCGAATGGAAGCGGCCAAATCCATGAATTTTTTGGCGTCCTCTGCTTCCAGTGCAGTGTTAAAGCGGTCCCCCTTGAATTGACGAATCACCGGCCGCTCAAAATCATACGGCAGTTGCAATTCCGGGATTTGTGGGGTATCGGAATACAGATTCAACCAGTACTCTTCGTGTTCTTGTATGGCACTGCTTTCAACCAGGTTGTTCTGCCAGGTGGAAAAGTCTTTGTATTGTAATCGCAGCGGCGTTAACTCCTGGTCATTATATAACCTGAATAAATCTTTTTCCAATATAGCCAATGACGTGGCATCGGCGGCGATATGATGGATATCCATCATCCATACATATTTGTTATCTTCTAAGGCAATAATAGTAACACGCAGCAGCGGGGCACGGTCCAAATCAAAGGGCCGGATGAAATGCTGAGTGATTTCTTCAGCATTGACGTCTTTCTCATAATGTTCCACTTGAAAATCCACCTCATCCGGCTGCTGTACCACCTGGATACTTTCATTTTCCAGCATCCGGAAAGAAGTACGCAAGCTTTCATGACGTCCAATAAGCGCAGCAAAAGCACGATCAAAGCGCTCCACTTCCAGTTGGCCTTCCATTTTCAGGATCTGGGGCAGGTTGTAAAACGTGCTGTCAGGATTCATGCGGCACAGGATGAACAAGCGCTTCTGTGCGGATGACAGGGGGTAATACTCCTTTTGTTCCACTGGTGCGATGGAGGAATAGATAGACTCTTTCGCGCCCTCGATATATTCGGCCAGGCCGCTGATGGTAGGGGCATTGAAAAACTCTGCCAATGGGACTTCTACCTGCAGTTCTTTTTGTATCCTGGCAGTAATGGTAATGGCTTTTAATGAATCGCCGCCCAATTCGAAGAAATCATCCCGGATGCCCACTCCCTCGATCCCCAGGATTTCTTGCCAGATATCAGCCAGGATTTGTTGATTTTGGGTTTCCGGTGCTGCATAAGGGGTGCTTAACTCCGGCCGGGGGCTGGCAGGTATTAACCTCCCCGGTGCCGCGGCTTTTTCTTGAATCGAGGCCGTACTTAATTCCCGGTCCTGCCGGAGACGCTGCGCAAAGTCAACGGTAGACACCAACACCTGGGGAAAATCAATAGAAAGAATGCGGTGAAATACCTCCACCCCTTCTGCAGGTGTAATGGCGTCTTTAAGAAACTCCTTGCCCTGGGCATCCCTTAGGCCGGGCTGCGTTTGCACAGCAGCTTGTTTTTCCTTTGTTACTTTCATCAGGGTATAGGCCTCGATTTCCACCAGCACCGCCCCCTGGTTGTCCACCAGGGTAACATCAAACGACAGCGTATTGGAACCGGATTTTTCCGGGGATTTATCCCGGGCATAGACAACCACTTTACCCGGCAATGGCTGGTAAATGGCCGCCCGTTGATAAGAAAACGGGAGATAGGTATTTTCGCCTTCGGCTGCCCCCACCAAAATGGAAGTGGCTGTATCCAACACCGCAGGATGCAAGCGAAAGTCCCGGAGATCAGCGGCAAATTCCCCTGGGAGTTCCAGGCGTGCCATTGCCTGGTGTTCACCGTATTTTATCTGTTTGGTGTTATTCCACCGGGGTCCGGGTGTTACCAATCCGGCCCCAATTAGTGAATCGCCTTCATTTTTCACCTGCAGTTCCATTTTATGGCAAGCATCTTCAATGGTCTGGATATCCAGTGATCCCGGTGATTTTTCCCTGGTTTTTGCTTGTATCACGGCGGCATTTCCAGCAGCATACACGTGCCCAAACAGATTACTTTCCCCCGCTGAAGATAATGATGGCCCACCAATGGTGAATGTATACCCTCCATCGCGCTCTTCCAGGAGGGTATGGACCTCTTTTACTTCCCCATCGCCAGCAGTGATGGGTGATATAAAAGAAATATTGCGGATTTCGATGGGGAGGTGGGAGTTGCCGGTGTGATGGTCAACAGTTGCTCGTACCATTTCCAGGTAAGCGGTCCCGGGCAGCGTAGGCATTCCCATAATGCGGTGCTCATCCAGGACCCAATGGGTTTCAGCACTAAGATAAGAGACATACCTGTACGTGTTGGAATTTTCCTCGTCTACCTGCCAATGATGAAATAAAGGATGAGAAACCAGGCGGTCCTCTGGCACAACCGGTTTGACAGGCAAGGGAGTACGAGCGCCGGAAACACCTGCCAGCAGTCCCGAACCGCTGGCGGCCAATTGTTCTACCGCTTCCACAGCCATTCCCACTTGCTGCCAGGCATCCCAATTAACAGATACGGTGTATAAGCCGTTTTTGGACATTTTATAAAATGCATAACTGTCCAGGAAGGCATTGGCTGCACAATAACCCACCTGCCCCAGGGGTGCTAACACAGAACTAAGCGATGAACAAAGCACCAGGAAATCCGGTTTAAGGTTTGCCTCAGTAATCAACCGCTCCAGTACCAGGGTGCCTTTTACTTTGGGAGCCAGGATTGGCTCTGTGGTTTCCCGTGTCCGCCGCTGGATAACACCGGCGAAATCAGGAACTCCAGCACTGTGAATAACACCATTAATCTCCCCATACCGTTCTCTGACCCGGGCAATTACCCCATGCATTTGCTGGAGGTCAGCGATATCGGCAGCTGCTGTCATGACCTCAGCCCCGGCTGCTTCCCATTCCTGTATTTTCCGGATTTTACGGCTCACAGGATCAGGTTCGCCGTGATCGGCAATCCACCGGTCCCACTCCTCCGGCTCCGGGAAAAAGGAACGGCCGGTTAATATCAACCGGGCCTGGAACCGCCGGGCCAGTTCGTCAGCCAGGGTCATGCCGATTCCCCCCAATCCCCCGGTCACCAGGTAAACGCCTTTTTCTTTCAGCCGCTGATTCAGATCATCGGTGCCGGTAGACAGGGCGGGTTTGATCGTCGGTACCCAGCGGCGACTGCCGCGATAGGCTGCCAATTGGTTGTTATCGGTGTCAGGGGAGTGGGCGAACACCTCTGCCATCAGTTGCTTGACCAGTAACTCCTCTTCCCGGGTTCCCGGATGCGGCGGCAGGATATCGATACAGCGGCAGTAAATATTGGGGTATTCTTTGGGAATCACCCGCAGGGCACCCAACAGGGTGGCTCTTTCCGGGTAGAGTTCTTCGTCCCCTATCACGCAAAACACATTGCTGGTAACCACGGTGATGTCAATATCCTCTTTTATATTACATTTGCCAACAGCCCGGGCAATCGCCAGCAAACTATAAAAGCCCATGTCCTGGGATTGATCGAGGGCTTCCAGGCTCAGGGGTGTATG
The DNA here is from genome assembly GCA_011772425.1 of Candidatus Aminicenantota bacterium. Lineage (GTDB taxonomy): Bacteria > Acidobacteriota > Aminicenantia > UBA2199 > UBA2199 > JAKAGC01. Next base: position 3,951 of record WVZO01000757.1, on the reverse strand, counting down.
AGAGGGTCTGGCAATATTCCACAAATGAAGAATATGACGGGGGGATTTTTTTAGTTCCACAAGCCGTGTAAACAGGGAATCATAATCGCCGGTCTGTCGGAGATTTATCACAAAGGTTTCATTGCTGTTCTCCCGGAAGCCGGTACCGATTTCCACCTTCACAACCGGATATCCCTCCTGTTTCAATCGATCCACCAGTTGAACCTCCAGGCCTTCCTGGTTGGTATCGGGATCGCTAAAAATAAGCCAATGGTCTGGTTGCGGCTGCGATGAAACGTCTGCTTTTGGCTGCGGCAGCAGTGACTGCTCCCACAAGGGGGTATAGAGCCAATCGGCAATATCTGCTTTTTTTCCCGCCGGGTACTTCCCGGGAAATTGTGCGCCGCTCATATTGTACAAATCAACATCGGCGGAGTAAGCTTGCCGGGCAAAGGGATAGGTGGGCAAGGGGATGCGTTTCCGCGGTGTTTCTTCATGAAACGCTCGACCGTCGATGACACCCCCGTAAAGCCACAACCGGCCAATTTTATTTAAAAGGTAACGGTTATCAGATACGTTCTCTTTGGGGTGACGCACAAGATTAACAGCGAGCTGATCCGGAGTTCTATCCGGGTGCTGTGTTGCATAAACGGTCAGTACACGTCCAGGCCCGACCTCTACAAAAATGGAAGCTTTATCTTTCATCAGCTCTGTCAGCCCGTCAAAGAATCGTACGGTTTCCCGTAAATGCCGGGCCCAGTAGACCGGGTTCACCGCATCTTCAAACGTAATCCATGTACCGGTGAAATTGGAAATAAATGGGATTTGGGGTTTATGCAAAGGGATGTTGGACAGGTGTTGTTCAAAGGCCTTCAACACCGGGTCCATCATCTGGGAATGAAACGCATGAGACGTATGCAGGTGTTTGCTCTCTACTCCTTTTTCTTTTAATTGCCGGACAGCCGCTTCAACGGCTTCATGGGAACCGGACAGCACACAACTGGCAGGACCATTGACAGCCGCCAGAGACAACTCCAGGTTGGAAGCCAATATTGGTTTTAGTTCCTTTTTTGACAGGGGCACACTGATCATGGAACCCGAAGGCATTTGCTGCATCAACTTTCCCCTTAACGCCACTGTATTTAATGCATCTTCCAGGGAAAAGACTTCAGCCAGGCAGGCAGCGGTATATTCGCCGATGCTGTGGCCTATCATGGCAAAAGGCGTGATACCCCAGGATATTAATAATTTTGCCAGGGCATATTCAATGGCAAAAATCACCGGCTGAGTGATCTCGGTCTGGTCAATATCAGGTAATTTGTTTTTAGCCACAGAGGACACAGAGGACACAGAGGGGTCGTTGGGGTAAATTATTTCTTTGATATTGTACCCTATAGTAGGGGTCAGGATTTCAAAACATTGATCCATGGTTTCCCGGAATACCGGCTCGGTCTGGTATAACTCCCGACCCATATCCACATACTGGGCTCCCTGCCCGGGAAATAGAAATACGATGTGTTTATCTCCTTTTTTGTTAAAACGACTTTCCCCTTCGGCCCTCAATAGTTGGGCTGCTTCATCAATAGTTGAACACACCAGCATACGGCGGTGTTCAAAGGCTTTCCGCCCCACCTGCAAGGTGTAAGCGGCATCGGCAAAATTGATATCCGGGTGTTCCTGGAAATGGTCTGCTAAATTGTTTGCTGCCCGGTCCAGTGCTTCTGCGCTCCTGGCAGACACAAGAATCAATCGAGAACGCCTTGCCCCCTGCCCCCTGCCCCTTGCTCTTTCCGGCCATTCTTCCAATATGGCGTGGGCATTGGTTCCCCCGATTCCAAAGGAACTGACACCGGCCCGTCGGGGAAAACCATCACATTTCCATTCTGTCAACTCTGTATTGACAACAAACGGACTATTTTCAAAATCGATCTTGGGATTGGGGGCTTCAAAATACAAACTGGGTGGGATTTGTTTATGGGTTAATGCCAGGACTGCTTTGATAAAACCGGCGACCCCGGCCGCAGAATCCAGGTGACCCACATTGGTTTTAACCGAACCGATCCGGCAATAGCCTTTTTTATTGGTATTGAATGCCAATTTTAATGCTTCGATTTCAATGGGGTCTCCCAGGACTGTTCCAGTACCATGGGTTTCCACATAGGTAACGGTTTCAGGGTCCAGCTCCGACATCTGGAATACGGATTTAATCACCTCTTTTTGACCCTCCACACTGGGGGCGGTATAGCCCACTTTCCGATTGCCGTCGTTGTTAATGGCGCTGCCTTTAATTACAGCATAAATATGATCGCCATCTTCCCGGGCATCGCCCAATAATTTCAGTGCCACCAGGCCGACACCGTCACCGCCAACCGTGCCCCTGGCTTTGGCATCAAACGCCCGGCAGTGACCATCCGGGGACATAATCATACCCTCCTGGTAGACATATCCCATTTTCCGGGGCAGCGCAATGGTAACACCCCCGGCCAATGCCATATCACATTCGCCGGTTAATAACGACCGGCATGCCGTATGAATCGCCACCAGCGAAGTAGAACAGGCAGTCTGTACAGTTACGGCAGGGCCTTTTAAATTTAATTTGTAGGAAACTATCGTACAGAAAAAATTGCTGTTTAAATTGTGAGTGGCAAACCGTTCCGATCCACTGTCCTCTTTTATTGAATTGCCTATATCCCAGATCAGGCTGGGAGTAAGACCGGCAAAAAGACCGATGAGACCGTTATAATCATCCGGGTTATACCCGGCATTTTCAAGGACCTCCCAGGTGCATTCATGAAATAGTCGTATTTGTGGATGCATCATGTGGGCTTCCAAAGGAGTATACCCAAAAAAAGCAGCGTCGAAATATTCGCTGTCCTCCAGGTGACCCCTGGCATTAACGTAATTGGGGTTCTCCGGGAGATGGCGGTCAACACCCGCCTCCACCAGTTCCTGGTGCGAAAAAGAAATAATCGATTCCACACCGTTTTTTAAGTTATCCCAGAATTCATCGATATTCTTAGCACCCGGGAAACGGCATGCCATCCCGATAACTGCCACTTCCAGGCCGGTTCCCGAAGCTTCCGGCTCCGGGTCCTGGGGGGCCGACCCACTGATACTTTCAACCACCATGTTAATTCCTCCTTTCTCGTCTGCCAATCGCTCGTTTCATCATGCGTTTACCTCTATCCACTGATTTTAACCGGCCCCTTTCTCTTTCCTTCTCTCTCTCCAGGGTTCTCTTATCTTCCGGCGCCCCGGTCTCCTGCTCAAGCAGGTAACCCAAAAAGGTCCGTATCGTGGGAAACCGGAACAGGATAACTGTGGGTATATCGATTTGAAGCGTCTCCTTCAACCGGGCACCCAGTTGGATAATATTCAACGAATTGCCCCCCAATTCAAAGAAATTATCATTAACCCCCACGTTTTCCACCCCCAATATTTCTTTCCAGGTGACGGCCACTCTCTTTTCCCTGAGGGTTTTAGGCATAATATAGTCTGCTGTTGACTGAAAAACCGGTTGGGGTAAAGCTTTCCTGTCAATTTTTCCATTGACTGTAATAGGAATCTTTTCCATTTGCACAAAATGAACAGGAATCATATAATTGGGCAGCGATTGGGATAAATAATTCTTAAATTCCAATGCCATTTCCACGGGGTTATCAACGGTTCCAGCGAATATAACATAAGCACAAAGAAATTTAGTGCCGATCTCATTTGCCCTGGATAAAACCACTGCTTCTTTAACCTGCGGATGTTTCAACAAGCAATTCTCAATCTCACCCAATTCAATGCGATATCCCCTGATTTTAACCTGGAAATCCATACGGCCCAGGAATTCGATGTTACCATCCGGCAGCCAACGAGCTAAATCACCGGTTTTGTAAAGACAGCTCATAGCTGATAGCTCATAGCTCATAGGGAGCTTCTCAGGACTGCCATCTTTCTTCTCCCTCCTATCAGCTATGAGCCATG
>WVZO01000012.1 GCA_011772425.1 Candidatus Aminicenantota bacterium | reverse complement strand
GTAGTTGGCCTAAAAGACCGACGCAGTTCCATTCGGGCCGCTTTTCCCTGGGAATATATTCCTTAGTTTCATCGTATTCCGGGTTAATTTTGGGCCGGGTTTTGGTTTCAAATTTGCCTGTTCCTACCATAACCGGCTGACCATTTTCATCCAGTACATCTATTTCTTCTTCATAGGTTTCCATGACCGGAATCCGGTGTTTTCCGATTACGTCCTTTCCTTTGGCATCATAGAGGTTAACCTCTTTAAAGACCGGTTCTTCGATCTCCCGTTCAATGGTATCGATGACTTCCTTTTGACAATACTTTCCTTTTACTCTAACAATTTCCGTGCGGGTTACTTTTTCTTTGACTGTTTTCTTTTCCATCTTCTGTCGTTCTTTTTTTACTTTTTCTTTTTTTGGAGCCATGATTTCTTCTTGATATTCTTCCATGATTTGATTACCAAATTCGTCTCGAAGATATTTTTTCGGCCATTCCATCGGCACCCCACCCGCAATAAGGGGATTAGCGGAAATAATACCAAAAGGGCTCTCGTCTTTCTTTGCCGGTCTTATCTTACCATCATCCAGGACAACAGAAGTACCTGGTTTAATTTCCTTTCCATGTTTAGATTCAAAATATTCTGCATAATCGATGGGTGCACCTGTCCGTGAGGCAGCCCATAACTGACCACTGGCCGTAACTATAGCTCTTGCTGTCTCATTTCCGGAAGTGGCTCCGGGTGAAAAAACAATGTCTCCATACTCTCTTAACTCCATTTTATTTTCCGTACGTCTGAACAAAATCCTGTGGTTGTAGTCAAGACTCCTTATCTGTCCGTTATCAGCGAAAAACAATTCTTTATATGCCCCTATGTGTACACTGCCCTTAAAATATGAATTACCACTACCACCCTCTACCCAGGCATCTTGCCTATCCACACCAAGATAAACTCTCTTACCTGGAGGAACACCTAAAGTCAGGTCTCTTGGCCCATCATCACTGGAATATAGCCCGGGCATATTCCAGGCAGCTCCTACTCTTAATCGTCCGGCGTTTTCTGAGTTTACATAGAAGTAATTCCCGGTAAATAAAGCATTCCCCTGCACCTGAAGCTTATAAGTTGTCGGAACTGTCCCGATGCCCACATTGCCGTTCGTATCGATTGTCAACCTGTCTCCAACACAGGCTTGATGTATAGCAAACGTATTGTTTGGGTTCGCAGATATCCACCAGCCATCACAATCGCTGCCTCCCGCTTTCATTACCCCTATTCGTGAAGCTGGATCGCCCCAGGTGTTTTCTCCACTACCCCTGGCCAATATCCATCCAGTGGTTTCCAAACTGTGTTTCAAACTTCCATTGCCGACTACTGACAGTGGATTCGTCGTCCCGATGCCCACATTGCCGGTTATCGCTAAATTCCCATTAACATTGCCGCCTGTAATCGGAAGAGCACCTACATCTGCGGCTGTTGTGCCGTGGGGATTGGTACCGTCATCTTTATTTAAGGAGCTGTGGTTAATCGGTGCACCGTCGCCACTGGAATGGTTGTGGTTGTCTCCATTGGTTACCCCTTTTGCCTTCACGGATGCATTGATTGAGTGCAATGCCAGTTCGGTAACTCGCAAATCTTCAACATTAAAATAAGACTCTCTGCCTGCACTTACCCAACTTAACTTTGCAATATCGTAATAGTGATGAAACGGCTGCTTCTCATACCCCTGACTGCCTTCATCCACCCGAACCCGCCATTCCAGCTTGTGCCTGCGGCAGGTCTCCATATCGATGTCCTGCGAATTCCCCAATCCACTGTCCTGGCCGGCCGACACTTCTTCTACCCACACATCAAGATATACCGTATCGACCCTGGACTCACCGGGAGGGGTTATTGCCGGAATACCTTCCTGCTGCGAATAAAGAATAAAATAAAGCTTATTTCCACTTTCATCATAAGGCTCATTGACCACATCAAACCCATCCACCAGACACCTGCCCGACGAAATTCTAAAGTCTAAGGTCGATGCATCTATTAAACTGATTTTAAATCCATCATCAGGGGTACCGTTGCCAATATAACATCGGCGCAGCATGACCTCTGCATGACGCCGCATATCTTCCAGTTCGTTCCAATCCCGGTCCAAGAGCGGCACCCCTTGCTGTAAGCGAATGCCTATGTATCTCTTTCCAGGATCAAAGGTGTCTTGCTTCTCATTAGAAAAATTGCCGTTTTGTTTTTCATCCGGCAGCCAATTCGATTTACTCATAATTCCTCCTTTTTGTTTTTATTTTAACCGCGAAGGGCATTTACAATGCGGTAAAAAGCGCGAAGAAACGCGAAGTTTTTTTAATTTATCGGAAATGTTAATTTTATGCAGCGGGAAAGCTCCATGTTACTGTCCTTGGTTATCTGGCCGTGGGTCACATAATTGATAAAATACAATCGGTCCGTAACAAATTTTCCAAGCTCATCTTTGTCAATTCCCAACAACCCGAACTCCCTGAAATCAAAGGTATCCTCCGAAGGTTCATGTTCCTGTATAGTGACATCTATCATGAGCCTGTGGGTAACTTCCGTAACCTCAAGGTCGTCCGCATCAAGGAATTTTACATTATCGGACTCTATCGGTTTTGCCCATATCCAGTAACTTTCACTTACATAAGGACCGGAAGCGCCGGTATTGAGCCAATTAAAATAATCCACAGCTTTCTGCTTAAATGCAGTAAACTCTTCACTGCCACTGCCTACCAAAATATATTCAATGCCTATCTTCCGATTAAATTCCTTCTTCATCAGACCGGCCAGGAACAACCCATAATCCTGGACAATGGTATTGGATTTCCAGCCGGTATCCAATACAGGTTCCTGGCACTTAATTAATACATCCCTGTATTTTCCTCTAACTCTCATTATCTCCTCCGTTTTTTGCCACCAAGACACAAAGACACAAAGGATTTTTTTTAAAAAAAAATTTCTTTCTTGGTGCCTTCGTGCCTTTGTGGCTAATTAAATATTAAATTCCTTATCTATGTCCATGTTTGGGACCCTGTATCGTGGATCATTGGTAATTCCTTTTCCCGGGTCATTGGTTCGAAATTTGTTCCAATTGACATGATCTTTATAAACACCCTGGAGACCTGGCGATTGTTCCGCGGAAACCACATGCACATGTTCGTTATATTTATCCTCTACCACACCAATATTATAAACCTCTGTTCGACAACTCTCTTCAACGATAAAAATCTCTAACCGGACAAAAACCGGCAAAAAGGAATTGAGAATTTTGTGCAACTGATCTCTTTTTATGAGAAAATCTTTGTCTTCAGGGGCAAGAAAAATAAACAAACCAATGACGTTATCAAAATACCGGCTGTTTTTGTTTGTGTCTGTCAAATAGTGCACGTCATCTTCAAAAGAACCCATCTTTGTCAGCAGGCGCCGGTCCGATGTGTCCACGGTCCCGGACATGGTCACATGCCCTGTCACCATACCACTGCCATCACAGCGTTCCATTCCGCTGGTACGAAAGACATTTTTCGTGTACTCTTTCACCCGGCATTTTTTCCCGGTGAGAAACGATGCCAGTTCCTCAAGGCCCTTGACAGTGCCCTTTTGCCGGTAAAATTCCACGGCCCGTAAAATAAATTCCCTGTTCTTTTCCCCCAATAACTCATAAAGATCCAAAGAAAACCATTGGGCCAGCCAGGGGATAAAATCCCCTGGCGCTGTTGTGGGATCAAAATAGGTGGGAATCCGGGAAATGGTTTCATCCAGGCTGTTGAATACGGTCTCAAAGATACACAAAAAACGTGCCAGCAATTCTTTTGCCGGTCCCTCTTCCCGATAAATTTCAGGTAAGTACTGCAAAAATTGAGATTTTATTTCATTTGAATGATGTGCGTCTGCCATTTTTATCCTTTCCTTATAAAGATTTACCCCTTTCGTTCTAGTTAATCACCCCTTTCGTTCTAGCCAATGACCCCGTTCGTTCTAGCCAACAACCCCCTTCGTTCTAGTCAATGACCCCTTTCGTTCTAGTTGACGACCCCTTTCGTTCTAGTCGATGACCCCTTTCGTTCTAGTTGACGACCCCCTTCGTTCTAGTCGATGACCCCTTTCGTTCTAGCTTATTACCCCCTTCGTTCTAGCTTACGACCCCTTTCGTTCTAGCCGACGACCCCCTTCGTTCTAGCTGATGACCCTCTTCGTTCTAGTCGACGACCCCTTTCGTTCTAGTTGACGACCCCATTCGTTCGAGGTTTGAGACCCTTTATTCATGGTTATCACCCCGGTCTTGGACGCGATATAATTATCTATTCTTCCCTTGCCGTAATAACATGCGAACCAGGACATACCAGGGCGTGACGAGGAATAGGAATATCCGCGTCTTGCCATTGCTCATCCTCTTTTTTCAGGTTCACACTTCCGGTTTCCACGTAGTCCACGCCTTCCACTCCATCGATTACCTCGTAAATTTCCGAAACATAAACCGTCCTGCCAAAGGGCCATCCGTTACCGTCTTTGCCGCCGCTCAACGGGTCCAGGAACGAATCCAATGCTTCTTTTACTTTTACTGCCACTGTAGATTCGAGATATTCCGGTTTGATAACCACGGATGCCTTTACACCGACAGCAATATAAAAAGGCAAAGTGACAAACAACCGGGTGGTGAGCAGCCGGTAGTGGTCCAGGTGATTAAACACCGCTTCCAGGAATTCCGAATCCTGGATTTCAGCACCAGGCACCGCAATGACCGTGACAACTCCCGGTACTTCCTGGTGCTGGTTGGGATGATACCGGGGCACGGCTTTTGCCCGTGCCACCTTAACTTCCTTTGTATTCAAAGCAAGGCGTTCATAGTCATCAGAGGTAACCGCCCTGGAAACGGCTTTCATTCCTTTCCGGGCACTTAACACAGCAGGTTCCAGGTCTTCGGCTTCCAGTATTCCCACCAGTTTTAAAAACGTTCGATAGCTTTCATCCGTGACCTTGTTCAACCGGTAAATCTGCATCTCTGTAAGCCAGGCAAAGAGCTCAATCAACGTAATGCCCGGATCATGGAGATTAAAATCGGTCCATTGAGGCGCATAGATGGGTATCCGCTTTTTGGCCTCTTCCACCAGTTGCTCAAAGGTCCTGTTGTCCAGGTTTTCTAATAATAAAGACATCAGTTATCTCCTCACTCCCTTCGTGTTTCTTCGTGCTTTTTACCGCACTGTAAGTGTCTTCGTGGCTAAAATTATCCGGTGCTTACCGGAACAAAGCGTTTGCAATTCATCGATGGCCACATCCTCTTCTTTGCCGTTAAGCGTTAAATTTGCCACATGGTCCACGCCTTCTATGGCTTCCAGCAGGGCATAAACATCAGAGATATGAAGGTCTCTGCCAAAGTCCCATCCTTTTTTTTCAGGCCCCCCATAAAGAGGATGGAGGAATTCCTTTACCTTTTTCAATATTTCGCTTTCCAGGGAAACGGCAATATCTATGGATACAGGAAAAACATCAACATCGATGCCCACTTCAACGTATTGGGGTCCTTGAACCGTGATCCTCCCGGGAGAGAGTGTGTTTAAACGGCGTTCAAGGATATGGTTCTTTACCATCTTTATCAATGGCAGCGAAGGAATAGGTTTATCACCGGTTTCATGGGGGATAACAATGATGATTAATCGATTGTTTTTTAGAACACATTTGCTTCGGGCAATGGCAGCGGAGACTTCGGACACGATGCGTTCAAAATCTTCCCGGGTGACTGCCCGGTCCCGGTGCTTGATGGAACAGGGCCCTCGTTTAAATACTGCGTCTAATTGTTCGGTATCCGCTCCTCCCCGTGCCGGTTCGGGATTAAAAATACTGTCTACATGTGGAATAGAGGTCTTCAACCGGGAAATTTCAAAAGCGCTGAGATTTCCCTTTTTTCCGCCGCCCACAAGGTAAGATACGTTTATATTGTCTCTGCCCGTAGGGGGGATCATGCCGTGGATACCATCGCCGAAGCGAACCTGCCCGGCATCCCGTTGAATCACATAATGGCGGCTCTTTGCAGATGAACCAAAGAAATCCTCTGCCGGCTCCCAGCGCACATAGATTCCTGTGGTTTTGCCGGTTTCATCTTTAACTTCCCGTATCGAATCCTCTCCATTTTTTTCCAGGACAGCTTGCTTCTCTTCCTTTGTAAGCGTACCGGTTTCATCGATCCATATTTCTTCTGAGATCACCGGCGTTCTCCTGAGGCGGAATTCCTGGCTGGCCCCGCCATCACTGGAACCCAGGATTTCACTTTTGATGCGCTCCACCTGGACTGCTGCAGTGGTGTTGAGGTGAATGCCTCTTATTTCTGGCGTTTGTTCCATCCCAGCCATGATACCCACGGCTTTAAACCAGTAAAGCTCCTCTCCAAACCGGGCTTTCTTTACAAAATCAAGGGGTACAAAAAATTCCACTCTCCCGCTTTCGCCCAGGTTTTGAGTATGGTCTTCCACTTCCAATATCTTCCACTCATCATCCCCGGAATAGTAATACCATTCGACTTTCAATGGTTTGGTTTCCCCTTCATCCTGGTTTTCCAGGGAGACGTACATACTAATAGGTCCCTTTTGCATTTTTTTATCAAATCCCAGGTAAAGGGATCGTTCCTGGTCTCCCAACGGGTAAAAAGGTACTTCTTTCAATTCTTTATATTCAAGGTTGTTAAAGGTGATACCATGTTGAGGATTTGTAGGCTCAGTGCGGTAATGGATGGTTATTTTGTTGATTATTGGTGGATCAATTGTTCCTGGCAACCATTTTTGGTTGACAGAATCATAGACCAGTTCTTTGCCGTAGTCACCATCGATGATGCGTACGCGGACCCAGTAATTTTCCTGCCCCCCAACAATCACCGGCTCAATATCTGCCGGGCATTTAAACGATACCCCTCCGCTTTGCCAAAACCTGTAATATCCGCTTTTTTCGTTTTCAGCCTTAAGTCCTTCAATCACTTTCCAGCCGCTGCGGGTGCCATATTCCCATGACAAACCAAGTGTTTGATTACGATTTTGCTGCGGAATGTTTTTACCCATGTCAAAAAGAATCTTAACCAGGCCGTTCTTTTTTGAAAACGCTTCCTTGTGGCCAATATAAAACGTATGAAGCTGCCCGGGCCGGGTAGTGAAAGGATAAAAAGAGTTGGGGTTGCCCGGAGTTCCCAGGTCTATGGGGATATCATTGCAAAAAACCATATCCGGGAAAAGACCGGTTTCACCTTCTGCCAAAGGTTTTGCCACTGTTATGCCGCCGGGGTCCACGGCTAACGTTGGATGCATTTCAGAGGATATAGCAGTGCAGCGAATCCACCGGCTTTTGATGCCATTGATCTCCTGTTCTCCTATTTCACCGGGACCGGTCTTTTCCAACACCAATTTCCCATCATGTTTTGTCACATGAGTAAAAGCAAGCCATTGGTTTTCACTCCAATATTCCCAGGGAAGGGTCTCAAAAGGTCCGATTAATCCGTTTAAATCATATTTAACCGGGCCTTCTACATTAAACAAACCTCCGTGACCCAGGTACAGGAGATGGGATTGTAAATTTTCTCCTTTAAAAAGTTCGATTCCTTTTCCCGGTCCAGGAATTGGCGGCCATTGAAAGATTTCATCTTTTTCCCCATCGACGGCAAAGAGCCGGACCAATTTTGCCGGGGTGGCCCACATATTTTTTTCGGTTGCAAATACGATATCTTCATTTCCGGCTCTGGCTGCCGCGGGGGTGCCCCCGGGTATCATGACATGACCGGCCCCCTCGGATAAACAGAACGTCAGCGGTGCTTTTGCCGGGGCAGCCGGCAGCGGTGTTATGCCCAACATATCCAGGAAAGCGCCGAAGTGTTTCCGGGGCACACGGTTCAACCGGTGAATGACTTCCTCTGTCATATGGGCAAAGATTTTTATCAAAGCCAGACCTGCATCACCTTCTCCGGGTTTCCACCCTGGAAGGAAATAGGGAATCAAATCTTCCATTTCCTTGAGCAGGTGGTCAAAACGTCGTTTATCGATTTTTGGAGATTCAATCGCCATAATCATCTCCTGTTTTTTTCACCACGAAGACACGAAGAGCACGAAGGAACACAAAGAGGAGTTATTTGGATATTCTTTCTTGTTTTTTATGCCTTTTGGCGGCTGTATTTTTTAACTTTCAGGTTAAACTTTCAAAATACAATTGAATTCCCCATTGGTAACTCCGGGACTGGGGATAGTAAATAGCCTCAATGGGATCAAAGTATAAAATATTGTTGGTTACCATATCCCGCAGAAGCTCATCCACTTCATCTTTCCCGATTCCTTCGTTAACAACATCTCTTACGGTGGCTCGATCTTTTTTTAAAAACAAACGCAGGATCTTTTCTTTTTTATCATCCACTCCGATGTAATAAGCGATTATGCCTTTCATCTCTCCTTTATAGAAAGTTAAAACGTCATCGACGGGTTTATCGAAAAGGTCGCTCAATATATGATGGATTTCCCACATACTGCCGCCAACCGTATCCCATATTTTTTCCACGTCTTCGGGAGTCAGCGTATAATCTTTTATTTTGGAGTATTTTTCCAGGTTCAACAGCCATTCCATTATATCTTCTTTTGGAAGATAATCCACCTTGTAAAACCTGGAGGATTTCTTCAATCGTGAATCGGTATACACAGTATTTAAGAAATAACCGTCCGAAGAGGCAATAATAACAATTGCCAGGTGGCTTTCTTTGGTCATGGCCACAAAAAAATTAAACAATTCGATAATCAATTGCCGGTTCCTGCCGTTATTCAAATAAATCTTATCCAATGCCTGCAGCTCATCGAATATCAATACAGGCTTTATTCCTTTTTCTTTGAGCTGAATAAATTCTTTTTTCATAACCTTAAACGGGTCAACTCTCCCCTGGTGAATCTTCTTCTCAATTTCAGTATTGATCTTGAAGAGGCCCACATTTACCCCGGCCGTAAATTTCCCTTTCTTTTCTTTTTTGTCGTCTACTTCAAAAAGCATCCTGAGAAAATCTTCATATTTATAATCATCGGTAAATTCAGCACATATTTCCCTGAGATTCAAAAATTTCACATCCAGTTTTTGTTCTTTCTCGATTTGTTCAAAGAGTCTATACAGGAGAGTGGTCTTTCCTGAAGATTTAGGACCATGAAGAAATAAAATCTCAAAGGGTTCTATATTGACAAACTTTCTCAACTCGTTCAGCTCGGTTTCCCTATTAATAAAAGCCACATATTGTTTATAAACCACTTTATTTTCTTTCATGGTTTAATTATAATACCCCGTTCTTTTTTTGCAACCTGGCAGCTAAAGTAATAAACAATATACGATGGAATAGTTGCCGTCATATTCTTTGGTTACTTTCATTGCCCGTAATCTTGTTTTTTCTTCCGATTTTGTGCCGATTCCTTTTGCTTTGCTTTTGACAAAATCACCTGGCTTAACCGTGTCGTCGCAGCGGACATAAACCTGCCCCAGCAAACCCACCAGTGTCCATTCTTCGGGTCTTTCGGATCGGGATACTTGTTTTCTTTTGGGATCATAATCCGGGTTTTCCTTTTGAACGCGGATTAAGGGTCTGTCTTCTTCGGTTTCGATTGGTATCATGGGTCGATCTGCTTCGGTTTGACCTTTTTTGGGTTTCCATTTTTCATCCGGTACTTTTTTAGGTTCCCAGTCCGGGTCTTTGATCTCTTCGAACACCTTTCGTCCCCACTCATCCACCAGGTACCTGCCCTGCCAGCAAAAGGGTGTGTCTCCCAGCCGGATGCCGGCAGTACCGGATACGACCCCGATAAAATCCTCATCTTTTTTTGCCGGCCTGACTTTTGCTCCCTCCAATGCAATCAGTAAGCCCACATCGATCTCACCTTTCTTCAGATTTTCAAAATACTCGCCATAATCTCCAAAAGGGGTCCCACTGTGAACAATTCCTGCAATATAAACATTACCGAGTGTAGACCAGATCGTCCATGTCATATTTGCCGTGGATGCATCTCCGGTGAGTGAATATCCACCGCTAAGTGCATAGTCATCGTTATTCGCTACCCGCATACTGGAAGTTATCTGGGAATTTCGACCATTTTGGGTTGAAATAGTACTTGCATTTACCTGGGAACGCTCTCCACTGGCGATCGAATCAGAACTTGCATTGACCTGGGACCTTCGTCCCTCCGCTAATGAACCTTGACTGGCATTGACCTGGGCGTGTTCTAAACTGGCTG
>WVZO01000625.1:1569-29967 GCA_011772425.1 Candidatus Aminicenantota bacterium | reverse complement strand
AAAATTTTTGCGGGGTCCAGGGGCGGTTTTTATAAAAAGAGCCCCTGGCCGCCGGAGGCAAAGTTTTACTTACCTAGTAAACTCAGGAGTCCGGTGGATAATACGGGCAAATAGGTAATCAGGAGAACAGTGGCCAATTGGATGAAGAAAAAGGGAAGAACGGACCTGTAGATCTTCACCATGGGTTCTTCAAAACGGTAAGAGGCAAGGAAGAGGTTCAGTCCCACAGGTGGGGTGAGGTAACCCAATTCCATGTTTGCCAGGAAAATAATTCCCAGGTGCACCGGATTGACACCAAACAAATTCCCCAGGGGTAAAATCAGGGGAACGACTACCAGGATGGCCGAAAAAATATCCATAAAGCAGCCGGTAATCAGCAGTGCGATGTTCAGGAGCAGAAGAAAAACATATTTGGAACCGATGTTTGCTTTCATCCAGGCGGTTAACTGCATGGGAATCTCGGCATCCACCATATAATAGGAGAGGCCCTTTGCTAATGCCAGGATTACCAGGACCCCGCCGATGACCGGGATACATTTTAACAAGACCTGGGGAAGGTCCCTGATTTTCAAATCCCTGTTGATAAATACTTCTACTATTAATGTATAAAGAAGGGCAATGGCTGCGCTTTCTTCCAGGGTGGCGAGACCGCCGAAATACGCCAGGAGAATGATAATCGGCAGAAGAATTTCCCATATCGATTCCTTTATACCGGCAAAAACTTCCTTAAAATTGAAGGGTTCGCGGGCTGGTTGAGTCTTTACTGCATAGATAATACCGAAAATGACCAGGGCCAGTACCATGACAAAACCCGGGACAATGCCCCCGATAAACATATCTTTTACGCTTATCTGGGCAGTCACCGCATAAATGATAATTGGCAAACTGGGGGGGAACAACAACCCGATACTTCCGGAGGCGGTTAACAGGCCAACGCTGAATTTCCTTTTGTATTTGCCCTGGATCAGTACAAATGACAGCAGGCCGCCCAATGCTAATATGGTTACACCTGAAGCCCCGGTAAACGTAGTAAAAAACGTACAAACCAGTATTGCCATAATAGCCAGGCCCCCGGGGAACCAGGAGAAAAGAGATTTAAAGAGTCGAACCAGTCGTTCTCCTGCCTTGCTTTCAGAAAGAAGAAACCCGGTGACAGTAAAAAGAGGAATGGCAGGAATCGTATGGCTGATGAGCATGGCATAGGCTTCATTGGGTATAATTTCCAGGGGCTGCGCGGTTCGGGCAAACAACATGTAGGCAATACCCCCCAGGATAATAAAGATACGGGCGCCGAATATAGCTGACACCACCAGAAGGATGATAAGTGGATAAGCAATGATCCCATTTACCGAGTGATAAAACTCCTGGATGGAAGTAAAGAACGCTGGAAGCTCACCAAAAAAGTGAGTAAGAATATTCAATAACGGATCAAAGGCTAAAAAACATCCCAGGGGGATACCTATCCAGGCGATGCGTTTTCCTTTATTTGTGCGCGGGGCTGCGTTGGCAAAACGAACAGCCATTACGGCAAACCCTAAAAACATGACCATGGCTACCAACCACATCGGTATAAAACCAATCTTTCTTTGCGGGTCAAATCCCACCAGGGCAAAGGAGAAAGAACAAATGGAAAACGCAGCAGCGATCATCGAGGATATAATCCTATTGGCAATTTCTATCCTGCTTTTTAGAGGTTCTTTAATTTTCAAATTCAAGGAGAGCGACAGGTGTTTCTTTTCCCTGGTGGTAATCATGCCGCCGATAAAGGTAATAATCAGAACCAGGTGATGAATATAGTTGTAAGATTCCGGAACACCCGTATGAAAGAATTTCCGGGCAATGACTTCCAGGGTAGGGAAGAGAGCCAGCAAAAAAATGGTAACATATGCGGCGCTATTTTCAACCTTATGCAATACAGGGATGGTTTTCTTAATTACTGGCATTTTTTTTACGGTATTCCTCCAGGAGATGTATTATGCGATCATAAATTTCTTTTGAAAAGGCCTTCCCAATCAATTGATCCATGCCTTTGGCAGAAGCGGCCCGCCATTTTTCCAGGGAATCATCGGGAAACTTCACGATTTTCAGACCGTGTTTTTTCATTGCTTCTATGGCTTCTTTTTCCAGCTTGACGGTTTTTTCATACAATTCCCCGGATATCTTAAGAGCGATTTGCATCATTTTTTCCCTGTACTTTTCTGGTATTCGCTTCCAGGTTTTTTCCGACAGCACCATACCACCGATTAACGGGGCAATTCGCAGTTCACTCATATGAGGTGCCAGGGGGAAATATTGACCGGAACCTGCCAGCAGCGGCGGCAGTAAAAAGGCATTCACCATGCCGCTTTGCAGTGCCATCAACAGGTCTTTTAGGTCAGTGGGAACAATATGGTAACCGGATTTTTTCCACGTCTGTTCCATTTCCGATTCACCCGGGGTAAACGCCAGTTTATGCTTTTTTAAATCATCGGGATAGTTCACTGGTTTTCTGGTGAAGAAATGAACCCAACCTGCCATAAACATAATGACTAGTTTGAATCCCTTCTTTTTTATGGCTTCTCCAAAGGCAGGTTTCATTTTATCCAGCACATAATTCAATTCGCCCTCAGTAGTGATAAGAAAAGGAATATTCAACACATAGATATCGGGATTCATACTGATAAATCCTTTATTGGAAACCACGGCACCGCCCAGGATACCCATGCGCATTTTGCGTACCATGTCCGCTTCGTTACCGGCAATACCACCTGGATATATTTTAAGTTCTATCAATCCGTTTGTAATTGATTTCCATTGCCTGGCCAGCTCCCTGAGGGCTTTGTGCCAGGGAGAACGCTCAGGGGCAGAACTGCCTATCTTAATGGTAAAGGCGTAAGCAGGCAAGACCAGGGCCATTACCAGGATTAGTGTAATCATACTCTTTACAGCCCTCATTTCTTCTCCTCTATTTCTTCAAGTTCCGTGGGCAAAAGAAAATCTCCTGCATGCTTTTCAACTTTATGCAAAACCGGGATGATTTTCTTAATTATTGGCATTTTTTTTGCGGTATTCCTCCAGGAGATGTATTATGCGATCATAAATTTCTTTTGAAAAGGCTTTTCCAATCAATTGATCCATGCCCTTGTCAGAAGCGGTGCGCCATTTTTCCAGGGAATCATCAGGAAATTTCACGATTTTCAGACCATGTTTTTTCATTGCTTCTATGGCTTCTTTTTCCAGCTCCACGGTTTTTTCATACAATTCCCCGGACATCTTAAGAGCGACTGCCATCATTTTTTCCCTGTACTTTTCCGGTATTCGCTTCCAGGTCTTTTCCGACAGCACCATACCACCGATTAACGGGGCAATTCGCTGGACACTCATATGAGGTGCCAAGGGGAAATATTGACCGGAACCTGCCAGCAGCGGCGGCAGGTAAAAGGCATTCACCATGCCGCTTTGCAGTGCCATCAACAGGTCTTTTAGGTCAGTAGGAACAATATGATAACCGGATTTTTTCCACGCCTGTTCCATTTCCGGTTCACCCGTGCTAAACGCCAGTTTATGCTTTTTTAAATCATCGGGATAGTTCACCGGTTTTTTGGTGAAGAAATGAACCCAACCTGCCATAAACAGGATGATTATTTTAAATCCCTTCTTTTCGATGTAGTTTTCAAAAGTAGGTTTCATTTTATCCAGGACATAATTCAATTCGCCTTCAGTGGTGATAAGAAAAGGAACATTCAAGGTGTAGATATCGGGATTTAAAATGATAAACCCCCTATTGGTAATGACGGCGCCGCCCAGGATACCCATGCGAGTTTTGCGTATCATGTCCTCTTCGTTGCCAGCAATACCACCTGGATATATTTTAAGTTCTACCAATCCGTTTGTAATTGATTTCCATTGCCTGGCCAGCTCCCTGAGGGCTTTGCCCCAGGGAGAACGCTCAGGGGCAGAACTGCCTATCTTAATGGTAAAGGCGTAAGCCGGCAAAACCAAGGCCGTTACCAGGATAAGTGAAACCATACGTTTTACAGCCCTCATTTCTTCTCCTCTATTTCTTCAGGTTCTGTGGGCAAAAAATAGTCCTCTACATGCTCCAGTAACCATCGTGCTTTTCTCTGGTTAAGGATATTCAACAGGCGGTTCTCCGGGTCAGCATCAGGATCAACTTCCAGGACTTTTTTCAATAGTTGTTTAAACTCCTCGACCTTCTGCTCCTTTACGCAAACAGTCGTGGCAAGGGAGAGATAAGGAGATGTGGCTATTTTGCCGGAAGCTTCAACCGCTTTTTTAAAATGATCCCTGGCTTTGTTTAAGTCTCCCCCCATATAATCGGGAAGGGAACCATAATATAAAACATAAAAATCATGGATGGCACCTTCGCCATAGTTTTTATCCAGTTCCAGGACCCTCTCCATTAGAGATGCTGCCCCGGGAAGAGTAAGTCCCAGGTCCATGTCAAACGGATCGATGGCAAATGCGCCCATCCAACCTGCGCCTGCCCAATACAAAAGCTCGATATCTCCTGGCTTTGTAGGGCTGACCGCCTGTTTAAATTTCCGCTGATCCAGGTTTTTACGAAACCCCGGGTATTTTCTTTCCAGGGCATTTAAAAGTATATCACGGCCTCTCAGGTAAAGGTTTTTTGCCCGTTCCAATAAAAATTCCTGCTTTTTATACTCTTCGTCGGCCAGCATATTGGCAGGGGTCTGCAAAAATGCATTGGCATACATGACATAAAGGCTGCCGGTTTTCAACTGCAGCCCCTGGTGTCCGGGATTGGATACCAGCAGGGATTCATACATCTTAATGGCAAAGGGTAGGGCAGCGCCCACCAGTTCGGGATCATTATCTCCTGTAAATACAATGCTGCCGCCAGGCTCAGTCAGGGCGTTGGCAACCTGGTTCATTGCCATTTTTTTTATCGAACAGGCATTGAATCCCAACAATATAACAAAAATGATAAAATAGTTTCTCACCCTCCCGGACTTGCTCCCATGTGCATATAATGCCAGGTTCTTCCTGTATTTCAACCTCATTGGTAAATCACCTCCATGTGTTTACTTCAAAGGCATTTTCGTTTTTTTCTTTGATCTCTCGATGAACCCATTTCTAAACAAGTCAAAGAAAAAAGCAATTATAGCACTTTTACTTCCTTTTGTTAATACTCTGTAAAAACGCGCAAAAAAAACAACGTTTCCCGGGTGGTACCTTTCAAACGTCACGAACGACTCCTATAGGCTGTGGACGCCGTCCACATTTTGTTAATATATGATAAACTTTTTTAGTTATTGTTAGCCACGAAGTTACACGAAGAAACACGAAGAAGGCTGCAGCAAAATTGACTAAAACCGGGGGTTATGCTACAATCCCTCGTTATCATGTTATCAAAAAAGGAAAATAAAGATGCCTAGAAAAAAAAATATAGTACTGCTGCTGGTTTTTTTAATTGGCCTTGCTGCAGCCTTTATGCTTACGTTTACTTCCTGCCAGAAAAAGCAAGTAAAAAATTTTAATGTGGTTCTTATCGTAATCGATGCCTTAAGGTCAGATCATTTACCCTTTTATGGATACCAAAGGGATACCGCCCCTTTTTTAACGGAATTATCCAAACAATCGGTGGTTTTTGAAAATACTTTTTCTGCTTCCTCATGGACATCCCCGGGCACAGCGTCGATATTTACCTCGCTCTATCCTTATCAACATGGGGTATTAATGGGATTACTGGCCATCCGCCATGCACAAAAAATAGACCCCAATATAAAAGTCAATCGCATTCCCGAAGAGATCACAACTATCACCGAATTACTCAAGGAAAACGGCTACCAGACCTATGGGATTGCGGATAATTTAAATATCGGCAAAAGACAGGGGTTTACCCAGGGATTCGACAAATTCAGGACCTTTATGTACAGGGACGCCTCAAATGTGAACAAGATTGTAAAAGGCTGGCGAAAAAAGTTGCTGGCCAACGGCAAATATTTTTTGTACCTACATTACATGGAACCCCATGCACCGTATCACCCCAGGGAACCATGGTTTAACCACTATTACCACCCTCAAAACCATACCCCTGGTATAGGTAAAAGCAACCCACATACGACCCCAACCCCGGACCATAGTAAAACAGGGCTTACCAGCGAAGATGAGGAATATCAAGATCAGACAGACCTGGCCTCAAGGGATGAGCGCCGCAAACGCAGGATCGCTGCGTATGACAGTGAAATCAATTTTGCGGACCAGCATATTAAGGAACTGTTTGAATTGTTTCAATGGGACAAAAATACGCTCGTGATTGTGACTGCCGATCACGGCGAGGGTTTATGGGACCACGGAATGATGGCGCACGGGAAAACATTGTTCCGGGAAGAAATCCAGGTGCCGTTAATGGTTTATTTACCGGGGGAAAAAATTGCCCGCCGGGTGAGCACCAATGTCAGTACCATTGATATCCTGCCTACTATCCGGGATTTATTGGGACTGCCAAAAGATGAAGTCTATGAAGGTGCCAGCCTGGCCCCCTTGATTAACGGCAGCGACAATATCCAGGACCTGGAAAAACGAAATTTATTCGCTTATCTCTGGGTCAAAACCAAAGAAGAAATCCACTGGAAATCCACCATTTATAAAAAATGGCATTTTATCATTAAATTGCCCCAATTCAGGCTTCTTTATTCCCTGTTCATGGATCAAAAGGAGCAGAATAACCAGTTCGCTAAGGCCATGGTTACTGCCCTGGAGTTGGAAAAACGGTTCGAAGATTTTATGAAAACCTGCAAAAAATACAAACAAAAAACCGCCCAGTACAAACTGGACAAAAAGAAAACCGACAAGTTAAAAAGCCTGGGATACGTTCATTGAGTGATGAATAATGAGTGATGAATGATGAAGAAAGCATGATCATTCACTTCTCTTTTTTCATAATTCATAATTCATAATTTCACTGTTACTGGATATACCCGATGGATTTTAATTCTTTTAATGTTTCTTCGTCTACCTTTTTGGATCTTTTCTTTTTGCCTCTCTTATCCAGTTTATAGACATTGTATTTGAGCCGTTGATTCAATCTGACAGCTTTTGTTAACACCTTGCCGTCCATGTTTTTACCCACCGGCAGGTCGAATATATTCAGGATAGTGGGTACAATATCATATACACAGGCGTCAGGCAGTAAACCCGGCATTACTCCCGGCCCTTTGATCAATAAAATACCATCCGGCGGACCGTACTCATCCGGCAGGTTGTAATGATTGTAACCACCGGGGTACAACATAAATCCATGGTCTGAACAGATAATAAAATAGGCATCCTGGTACTTTTTATAGCTCATCAAGGTCTGCAGTAAATCTTCGGCAAATCGATAGGCAGGTTCAATGATTTCCGCAATTTTCAGGATGGCTTCATCATGTTTTTCTTTGGTAAGAGTTTTGTTTTTCAGTGCGGTGCTCAACTCCTCGATGTATTGATCGTCAAACATCCTGGCGGAAAAATGTTGAACCAGGTCCGGCATGCGGATATAGGTGGCAAACAGGTCAAAATCTTTGGTTCGGAAAAGCTCCTTGGAAATAGTTGAGACGAAATTATCCTGGACAGCCAGGGAATGGAAGGTTTTCATAATAGGAACCTTGCGAAAATCTCTACCCGGGTGAAGTTCCGTATAAATTTTGGGGTAATCCGGGATACCCTTTTCTTTAAACACTACCCGGTAATCTCGCTGCGCCAGTTTAAGCAGCTTGTGGAAATAGATAGTGGGATGAACACTGTCGATATAATCATTACTTTTTTCAGGCGGCCTTACCGACACCCGGCGAAAATTATCCGAAATCATAATGCCGTTGATATTATCAGGTGGATGGCTCACAAACCAGTTGATCACAATGCATTTTTTATTGTAATCGTCCAGAATCTGCCAGATGGTAGGTTCTCTTCGCTCAGCATTGGAAAAAGGGACCTCGATATTATTCCTGTCAAAATAAGTAAAATCCAGTATCCCGTGTTTTTCCATTCGCTTACCTGTGGCAATACTGGTCCACACCACCGAAGATTTGGTGGGTTTAAACGTCTTAAGATAGGCCCAGGCAGATTCTTCTTTTAATTTTTCCCAGAATGGCAGTTTACCTCTTTCTATTAGCGGATCAAGGGTAGGCCAGTTGGCACCGTCCACCCCGATCAACACAACTTTTATTTTTTTTTTATTTTTAGCAGTCCCGGACTGACATCCCAATGCCGGCAGAAATGCGCTGGACATCAGCAGGGCGTTTTTAATAAAGTGTCGTCGTTTCATGATGTCAGCATTATAATATCAATCCCCGCTTTAGTCAAATAAAACACAAAAAGGCAAAAAAGACATAAAATTTTTTTGATTGATTCGTATGCTGTAATCTGTTATTCTATAATGTTAATTGACTGAGCAATAAATAAGAAGGTGTTTGATATGGAAAATTAAGATATTTAATTTCGGTCCCATTAAAAAATTTGAATTTGACCTGTCAAAGGATTTGGTAATTGCTTATGGCAAAAACAATATTGGTAAATCCTATGCCATGTCTATCGTATATCTTTTATTAAAACATCTGTTGAAAATCAAAAACTATCACCTGGCGGAATTAATTCGAAGTGAAGTGACCGACGAGAAAAACAACATTTTTGCTGAAGAGGCACCCAAAGGAAAGGAGTTCAATATAACCGATAGAGTAAACGATATTATAAAAAACAGTATGAATACAGCCATTGCCGATATCCTTGAAAACTCATTCATAAATACCTTTGGTGAATTAGCAGATGTAAAAAATTACAGGTCGAAACACACACCGCTTATCCAATTAAATTTCTTGAATCAAACCATTCAACTGACTGTAGGTAGAAAAATACGTGTTAAACAATTTTCTTCAGGCAAAGAGATCATTGTCAAAATTTCAGAAGGAAAAGATACGTATCGATACGATGAAGATAAATATTTTTTGTTCGGCAGTAGTATCCCGGCATTTGCAGAGACGTTACATACCATTATCAGGGATAGATACCGGGAACTACTTGAAGGAATCAAGGCTGAGATTAGTGATGTCTATTTTCTACCGGCTTCTCGTTCCGGCTTATATACCGGTTCTGAATCATTTTTCCCTATAATTGCGGAACTTTCAAAAAAGAGGGCTTATATCACAGAAAAGATTGAATTGCCGGAAATGGCCGAGCCCATTGCCGATTATATTCTTCGATTATCTGAAATCGACAAACGTCCCACCAGGTCTAAGTCACTCATGGATATTGCCAGGCGAATTGAAAAGAATATATTGAAAGGAGAAGTAAGTTTTGACACCGATAAAAAGCGCCTGACTTACAGTCCTGAAAATTCCAGCCTGGTTTTAAAAATGAATGCTGCGTCATCAATGGTTTCAGAGCTGTCACCTATCGTGGCATTCTTAAAATATATTTTAGGGAAAAATTCAAAAGGCCCGGGAAAAAATTCTCATCCCAATGCCAAACCCATCATCTTTATCGAGGAACCGGAAGCGCACCTCCACCCGGAGGCGCAGGTACAACTGGCAGAAATTTTCGTAGAATTGATTCATGCCGGGATAAAATTAATCATCTCCTCTCACAGCAACTATATCTTTAACAAACTCAGTAACATGGTTATCAGTAAAGCGCTTGACTTAAATAGATATGCGCCCATAATCCTGGCAGACACGGATAAGGGCAGTGTGAGCAAACTGATGGCAGCGGATGATCTGGGAGTGGAAGACGAAAACTTCTTAGACACAGCAGTTGACCTTTATGAAGAGAGGGAAAATATACTGGAGACTCTGAATTAGTGAGGCGTTTGCAACTTTACTTTGTAACATCTGCTTATGGGGAGAAAAGCAAGTCATGGCGAAAAGAGGGCACCAAAATGGATGTGCTAAGGTCCCTGAAACCCTTTAAATTCAGAGGCAAAAGATACCAGATCGTTCATAAACTGCCCAATCCCCTCATTAAAAGCTGTTAGAATCCATTAAACCCTATTCCTTTGATAAGAGAATCAATCTCACTTATGCGGGAATCCCTTCTCTTCTTACATTTAGCAACAAAGGACTGTTGGTAACACCATATTCTTCAAGGGAAACCGGTACAACGGAAATTAATGTATCGTACTTTAAATTCAAATCGGTAATGCAATCGATCATCCTGTCGATTTCTTTTCCCGGTGAAATTTTCCCTTTAAGCACCACCATCAAGTCGATGTCCGAATCACCCGTACCTGTGCCCCTGGCCCATGAACCGTAAAGAATCACTTTCACCAATCGATTCCCATATATCTTTCTTATCTCTTTTTTAAATTCATCGATGATTATCTTAATGTCCATTTTTCTACGCTTTGTTATCACGGCACAATTATATAACAAGGGTATTAAAAAAGCAAACTGATGGAAGCGGATGCAGCAATTCCCTTTCTTCCCCCTTCGGTCAGTTTAACACCAACCGGTTTAATTTACTTCCAGTTTGTACACTCATGGTGAACAAATTAGCATAAATTTAAACCAATGTCGATTCGCAATCAGTTTCTCAAGAGAGGATTTTTATATTTTTTTAATATCCCTGATCCTCGATAAATTTACGGACGGAACGGTTATACGTGCGCTCGGCCTGGGGTGAAAAAAAACACCCGGGCAGCTCATTGCTCCGCCAATGATACGTAATACATTCACAACAAATGCCCTTCCGAGGACAGGGATCATATGTACAGGTACACCGGTGAAGAATGGTTTTCTCTTTACATTCCATGGGCTAACTCCTTTATACTGGTTTAGTGGTCATTGGTTATCCTTGAGAATCCATTTTACACAATATCCACAGAAAATGCAATTTATTATTCTTTACTCTTTTCCTTCGTGCCCTTCGTGCCTTCGTGGTGAAAAATAACCCTTTTAAAAATTCGCCTGCTTGATCTTGAGGCGGGGGATTAAAAACGAACCCCCCAGGATGATAATGCCCCCAATAACCTGGTAAACATTCATCAATTCCGCTAGGAATAGATATCCTAACACCGCAGTCAACACCGGTACCAACAGAGCAAACATCCCAGTATTGGACGCTCCTTCTACCTGCAGCGCTTTGTAAAATAAAATAATACTGCTGCTGAAGGTTATACCATTGGACAACACCAGCAGGAGCACCGGAAAACTGGGAATCGTGGAAAACCCAGTAGGAGAAAAAACCGGGATCAGCAGCCCCAGGAAGGTCATGCCTACCAGGGAACGACCCCAGGCAGTTTCAATAACCGAAAGGGTTTCCAATACTTTTTTTCCGTACACCCGCATGAACCCGATCAGGAAAACCAACCCCAGGATAATCAAATCGCCAACGTGGGGCAGCAATTGTTTACCACCGGTGGTTACCAGGTAAACGCCTCCAATCATCATGGCGGCAATGGCATAAAAGCGACTGGGGGCTGTTTCTTTCAAAAGGAAAAAAGCAAAAATGATAACTGCCATCGATGAAAGCGACATGATAAACGCGGCATTGGTGGCTGTGGTGTATGAGAGTCCCCACAGCTTCAAGAGAATCCCGAAACCGGAAAAAAAGACCCCCAGTACAAAAAAATGCCGGAAATTTTTTTTTATCACTTGCACAGGCTTGTGCTTCTTTGCCAGCAGCAGTATGCTAATCAAGGAAAAACCAGTGGTAATTCGCAAAAATGCAAACACAAACTGGTCCACGCCGTGGTTCAGCACCATTTTTTGCAGGATATGCCCAGTGGCAATCATGGTGGCGTAAATACTCAGGTAAATCAAACTCCGGGGTTTCATGTTTCCTGGATCTCCGGTTATTTGTTTCGTTAAGTTCCATTCTAACCGATTTCCAGGATTTGTCAATATTTGGGTAAGCCACGAAGGGCCGCGGCGCGGCCGCCCTATAATTGTCAGCCACGAAGAACACGAAGTTACACGAAGGGAAGGAAAGAATGATTAATTTTCAATTGTTAATTATTAATTGTTAATGAGTGGAGGAGGGAGAAGAGGGGAATTTAGCCCGTAGGAGAGTCGAACTCCTCTTACAGGGTTGAAAACCCTGTGTCCTAACCGATAGACGAACGGGCCAAATTCTTGAGACGTGCTGGACTCGAACCAGCGACTCCCGCCTTAAAAGGGCGGTGCTCTACCACCTGAGCTAACGTCCCGTTGTGACAAGCTCCCGGCTCATCATTTACAGGCCATTAATTTATCATATATTTACCCCGCTGTCAATAACGAAAGCAAAAAAAAACAAAAAAATTGACATACCCGTGAAAATAAATCGTTAAAAAAATTCAAAAAAACACCATTTTGTGGTATAGTTATTCTTTAAAAATCAAAAAAACTTTTGTCCTCAGGAGGTTAAATATGCTGCTTCACCAGGCATTCATCAAGACTGCAAAGAAAAACGGGAAAAAGCTTGCAATTATCGACCGCACCACAGAAAGACGAGTTTCTTTTTCTAAGTGCATCATTGCATCATTGATCCTGGCCAAAAAATTCAAGAAATACAGGGATGGTTATATCGGCGTTATGATCCCCAATTCAGCCGGTTCCATCCTGAGTATTCTCGGTTTGGTCATGACCGGCAAAGTACCGGTGATGATCAATTATTCCACCGGTGCTGCCGATAATTGCGAATATGCCCAACAAAAATGCGGGTTTAAAACCATTATTACTTCACGGAAACTGCTGGAAAAAATCGGGTGCCGACTGGTACCGGGAATGGTGTTTATCGAAGACATCATGGAAACCGTTACCACAAAAGATAAACTCAAAGCGGCGCTAAAATCCAAATTGCCCACGGCTTTATTATTAAAGAGAATTCACCGGGGAAATTTGGACGATGATGTGGTCATTTTGTTTACCAGCGGCAGTGAAAAAGACCCCAAGGCTGTCCAGTTGACACACCGGAATATCGGTTCCAATATAAAAGATATCTTCGTGGTACTGGATTTAAAAGATGAAGATATTGTCCTGGGTAATTTGCCTCTTTTCCATGTTTTTGGTCACAATGTTAATTTCTGGCTGCCGTTAATCCGGGGACTTTCCGTGGTTTCCTATGCCAATCCCTTAGACTATCAGAAAGTGGTAGATATTGTCAGGGAAGAGAAAGTAACCATAATGGTGGGCACACCGGTATTTTTTATGGGATACTTGCGGCGTTCGCAGCCCGGGGATTTTAAAAGTGTCCGGCTCACTGTAGCAGGCGCTGACAAAACCCCGGACTTGCTCAGGGAAGGCTACGCTAAAAAGCATAATATTACCCTATATGAAGGTTACGGCTGCACCGAAACCAGCCCCGTGGTCTCCCTCAATATAGGTGAAAACAATCGACCCGGTAGTATAGGAAAGGTCTTTCCCAGTGTCAAGGTGAAAATTGCCCATATCGATACCGGTGAAGAACTGCCGCCAGGAAAAGAAGGAAAAATCCTGGTCAAAGGCGAACTGATCATGAAAGGATATTTCGACGACATCGAGGAAACCTCTTTGAGGATAAAAGACGGATGGTACGATACCGGGGATATGGGAATGTTCGATGAAGACGGCTTTTTATGGCATAAGGGACGCTTAAAACGCTTCGTAAAAATCGGCGGCGAAATGGTCTCACTGGTCAAAGTCGAATCCATCCTGGCCGACCTATTACCCGATGATGTGGACTGCTGCGTGGTAGAAGTTCCTGACTTTGTAAAAGGTGCCAGGATCGTGGCCACCGTCACCCGGGAAATTGATGAAAAAGATATGCTCAATAAAATGGCCGAGAAGCTGTCTCCTATTGAATTACCCAAACAATTTCTTGTAATAAATGACCTGCCCAAAATGGGAAGCGGGAAAGTAGATTTTCGTACGGTGACTGAAAAGGTAAAGGATAAACTGGCAAAAGAAAAGGATAAAGAAGACAAAGAAAAGGAGAACTAATCCGGGAACCATACAGCCGAAAAAGGAACTTCAGGTGACGAAAAAGGTCCATTTTACCCGGGAAACGGTCCATCCCACATGAGAAACGGTCCACTTTAAATAAAAACGGACTTTCCGTGAGGGGGAAGGACAACTTCAGCAGAAAAGGGACCAAATAACACAAAAAACTATCCAAAAAAATTAAAAACGGACTTTTTTAGAAAAAAAACGGACAAATCGGTCCAAAAAAAGGACTAAATATATTAATAAAGGTCTATTTTTTATTTTTACGGTCCATTTCATCAGGAGCACGGTCTGCCCCTATAAATTACGGTCCATTTGTGAGGAAAACGGACTCCCCGAAATAAAAACGGTCAACTTCACCACAAAAAAGGACAAAAAATAAACTATTTTACCGTTTTTACGTATATAACTTATGAATATATAACGTAAGCAGGAGTAATTACCATGATTAAAGCGAGTAAAGAGAGTTTAAAAAAAGAAATTGGCTTCCGGTTAAAAAAGGTGCGGGAAAAACTGGATTTGTCGCATCAAGAAATGGCCTATTACTTTGGTACGGCAAGGACCAATTATACCAAAAAAGAAACTGGTGAGAATTTTCCCAATTTGTCAGCGTTGAATGTGTTGGGCAGTCATTTTGATGTATCCCTGGACTGGTTGATTTGCAACAAAGGGCCGATGTTTTACAAAGCCAAAGACAAGGAAGCCCGGGTAGATGGCATCGGTATGGAAGTAGTGAAGGAAGATGTGAAGGAGTTAGTGGAATACATGGAACGAATCCCGCTGCTGCGTTATGAAATGTTGACCCATTTCCAGCGCTTCAAAGCAGAAAACAAGGATTTGGTAGAAGATGTATTGAAAGAAGAGACCAGTGAGTCAGCAGGTCAGTAAGCAGTAGGCAGTTGGCAAGAGGCAGATTGCAGACATCTTGATTGCAATTCGTGTTTCAGTAGATTAAAGATTCTCGATAATCCACTCTTTTATGTTTCTTTCCTCCTTTGAGAAACTGACCCCCACGAGGACAATGTCTTTCCCTTTGATTTTGTATCTTTCATAATATTTTTTTTCATGAATTTGAGCCAGGGCCTTTTGAGCGTCTTCCATTTTGAATTCAAAAATATAGACATATTTATCTGTCTCAATAACCTGGTCGAGCCTTCCCCTGATAGTCTGGATTTCAGCCCCGATATTGTCCAGGAGCAGCGTAAATATCACATGAATTAACGCATGATAGGATGCTTCTTTACCGGGATCGAAGTTATTGTAAGGAACACCGGCAAAAATAGTCTTAATATCCGCTAACATATCATCGAGCCTGTTCTCTTTAACAGCGTTTGTTATATTATCTATCAAGCGTGGGTTATCCCCTGAAAAATCTTCCAATAAATGAGTTAAAAAAGAAATCCTCACATCTTTGTTGGGTGATCCGATTATAAATTCTTCTTTATCTATGCTTTTCTTTATTTTCTTGATGATGGTTAGATACCCGGTTTGAAACAACAGCGGCGTTAACGTTATTCTTCCCACATCCATATTTCCTATTCTTGAAATAGTGGTCTCAATATTATCCAATTCATGAATCTTTGTTTTTCTCTCCCGGATCATATCGATAAGAAATGTCGGGGTTCCGCTGCAATACCAATAGTCATCGAAACGGTAGGATGAAAAGAATTTCAAAATTGAAAAGGGGTTATAGATTTTTGTAATCCCATCCCAGGAATACCCATTGTACCATTTTCTTATCAACTCTACCAGATCGTCGAAAGGATAGTTTTCTTTTTCAGCAAATTCATGGATATAATCGGAAAAATATTTCAATAATTCTTCCCTGGTGTAGCCGGCAATTGCCGAATAGTCCGGATCAAAGGTCAAATCGATCAGGTTATTGAGATCGGAAAAAATGGACACCCGTGTGAATTTGGAAACACCGGTAATAAAAACAAATCTCAGGAAGTCCTGGCTGCCTTTCAAAACAGAGAAAAAATCTTTTAACTCAGAGCGGTTTGTTTCCCGCAATTCATCATCCGTAATAAAACGAATGATAAATTGATCGTACTCGTCAATTAAAATCACCACAGGTTTATTTTCTTTTTTCGATAAATTTTCGATTAAGAACCTGAATTTTGATTTATGATTACCTTCTGCTGTGGGGAGGTTATAATCACGGCTAATTTTATCCACTTCATCAGCCAGGGCTTTTTTGACAGGGATGGATTCGTCTACGGCAATTAAGGAAAAATCAAAATGGATAACGGGGTAGGTTTGCCAATCGATTTTATGAGAAATCTCAAGGTTTTTAAATAGCTCCTTCTTACCGCTGAAAACCTCTTTCATTGTAGACACTAACAGTGATTTCCCAAACCGTCGGGGCCGTGAAAGAAAGAAATAGGTCAATTTACTATTGATCAATTTTGTGATAAACCCGGTTTTGTCTACATAGAGAAAATCATCGTTTACAATTTTTCTGAAGGATTGCACATCCAGGGGAAGGCGCTGCAACTTTCGGTCTGTCTCCATTTTTGCGGAATCGATTGTATTCACCATGGCTCTATTATAATACAACCCTGGTTTATTTTCAAATGACCGGGTATGGATTTTCACCGGAGTTCCGCTTTCAGGGAACCAACTTCAATTTAAAATAAATAAAGTTGACATAATATATCAAATCAAAAAAATTAAAAAAGCCCATTTTGAACGTTTTTTTAAAATCGAGACCCTTTAATTTGTTCTATCTCCTTCACCAATTATCTCTCACCTATTGATATCTTCTTTAATTTATGATATCTATGGATTTTGAAGAGGTACCGTAAGGAGGACTTAAATGAGATATTCAAATCAGATAAAATTAGAGGAGTATCGTGCACTTTTAGAAGAGCATAGAAAGAACCGTGGTTATATCTTTGGGAGCCCTATTATTGCTTTAGGTGTTGTAGCTGCTGCAATGCAATTCTACAGTAAAGGAAAAGAAGGACAGTTCATATTAGCCGTTGCAATTTTCATTATTTGTTATAGTCTTTGGTTTTTGGGGAAT
Organism: Candidatus Aminicenantota bacterium; assembly: GCA_011772425.1. Classification (GTDB taxonomy): domain Bacteria; phylum Acidobacteriota; class Aminicenantia; order UBA2199; family UBA2199; genus JAKAGC01. The sequence continues at coordinate 13,041 of WVZO01000625.1, read as the reverse complement.
CGACTGCGAAGTGACGCTCGAATTGTTTCATATATTCAACTGGTACATGAGGGTGAATTTATATCCAAATGGGTAGGATGGGAGACCTTTCTAAGGCAATATCGTATCTGGATTTATATTCACAAAAAGGAGGGTGACCTTGAAAAATTGCGATCTGCAAAAATTGATGGAAGGGCAATTCCCCGCGCACTTCTATTTTATCCTGCAATATGGACATTGTATTCTGTTTTGGTCATAGCCGCATGTGTACTAACAATAAAGAAAAGTTTCCCATTTTCATTAGATGAGACTGCGGCTGGACTTGTGACGGCCATTGTTGCAACAGTACTTTTCTTATATTATTCTTTTGGATCACTGCACCCTAAACGGCTCAATTCAGTTTATGAATTAGAAAGAGCTACCTGGCTTTGTATTTTTGAAGATGAAGAATTGGAGAAATTAAAAGAGAATAGATGACGAAATTGAATCACACAGCTACCTCAAGTTGATGAATTCCAATAAATTCGGGTATTTTTCCATTTTTTTATATACTATGGGTGCCAGAGAAAATGGTGCCAGGTAAATTATTTACTGGTCAATGAAAAAAAATTGACAATTACAACGAATTGTGAGATATTTACATTGGTATTTGCCCTGGCGTTCCATAAGACGTGGAGATGCCACGTTGGGGACGCCAGGAAAAAAGTCACCAGGCAAGAAAGTCCTCTGAAAGGGTTTAGCCGCCGAAGGAATTTCATTCTTTACCACCTAATTCACGTTCGATTTCATCAATCGTTGGTAAACTACTCTTCAATTCTTCCGGCAACGTTTGGGTCAATTGATATTCAGAAACGCCGATAGCTTTATCAATATTCTGAAGAGCATATTCCGCTACAATCTTATTTTTATCCTGGCATAGAATCAGGCCAATACTGGGCTTATCATCTTTCTTTCTTAGTTTCTTGTCTACCACATTTAAATAAAAATTCAACTTGCCTGCATATTCGGGCCTGAATGGACCTTTTTTTAGTTCGATAACAATATAGCAGCACAGTTTGAGATGATAAAAAAGCAGGTCGATATAAAAATCGGAACTACCTACCTCAATATGGTACTGACGCCCGACAAACGCAAACCCCACACCTAACTCAATAAGAAATTCCTGGATGTGCTTTAACAGTTCGGATTCAAGTTCTCGTTCCCGGAACTCTGTATCGATAGTCAAAAAATCAAAAATATAAGGGTCTTTTAATGTCTGTTGAGCCAAATCCGAATGTATGGGAGGAAGAGTGCGATCAAAATTTGTTGTTGCCTTTCCCCCTCTTTCATGTGAACGATTTTCAATATGTATTTCCAGGATATTTCGACTCCAACCGTGTTGAAGACACTGATTCATATACCATTCTCTTTTTTGGAGGTCTTTGATTTTTTCCATAAGGAGAACATTATGTCCCCAGGGCAGCCCGGTTACGAGATGCTGTAACCTGGTCTCTGACGCTTCCTGAATTTGGCCCACAGCCTGTGGGCTCTTTTTACTGTCCTTTAATCCGGATGTTTGCAATTGGCCCACAGCTTGTGGGCTAATTAAATTAATATTAGTATATTCGCGGTAAAACTTCGTCATCCGCTTTATATTGGTAACAGAGAAACCTTTAATTTCAGGGATTTCATTTTTAATATCCTGCGAAAGCCTGGGGATAATTTTCTTGCCCCAACCGACAGAGTTCTGAACTGTACACACCATCCTGCCGATATTCCAATATAGAATTATCATTTCCCTGTTAGCAGCAAAATTGGCTTTGACCTGAGCCATTTGGATACGGGTTTTTACTTCTTTAAAAAATGTCCCGTAATTTTTAAATATCTCAATACTTCTTTCATTATCCATGTGTCATACCTAAACAAGATTATAGTTTCTCCTTTATCGATTGTCAACCTCCTACCTCCTGTAAAGAGTCAGTGCTCAATAACAGGTTCCCCTATCCTTCCGGAAGAGAATGGGAGAATGGAGAATGGAAGAAAGGGGACAAGCAAAAAAAAATACCTTTGATGCCTTGAGAAAACTGTTCCAGGAAATCGCCCCATGTAGTGCATGCAGGAACACTGAAACCCGCACCGATAAACGGAACCACCTTTTCTTGTTTCGCCAATCGGGTTAACTGCTCAATATTTTTCTTATTTCTAGGAATATCAAACATCTCTTCTCCTCCCATAGTGTAACTAACTGTCAGATTCGGACTTTTCTTCTTTCTTAAGCGGTGTTTTAAAGGGATTTACAATTTCTAATTTTATATTGGTGTCAATGAAATGGTATCTTTCATAGAGGCTGCTTCTGTCCCTGTACAGCTTTTTTCCCATCTTCCATTTTAGTTTATCCACCTTGTCCAAAATATCGACGGGTCTATTATTTGCATATACGATATCTACATCACTATTAAAGATTTTCTTAACTTTATCGATCTTATCTTTTGCATTCATCCTTTCTTGTTCATCCTCAAATTCGATGACCAATCTCATATTTAACCTTCCATACACTTTACTAATATCATCATTTTTTTATTTTTCAACATTCAATATTATACTACAGAATCCCTTATTTGGACAGCAATCACAAATCGGGGATTATTTTTTTAACTGCGGCCACCAGCAGCCTCTGTGCCCTCTGTGTCCTCTGTGGCAAAAAAAAAGAAAAAAAATTTGATTTTTTCCACGTTTTCTGGTATCTCCTAGGCATGCTGAGCACAACCGTACATAAAAAAGGAGTCTCGTGTGAATAAAAAAAGGAGAAAATCACAAATGCTTATTCCAACCATAGTAATGGGAATCCTGGCCCTTATATTCTTAATCGCTGGCTATGCCTCCGGCGAAGGCAAACACCTGACCGGACTCAAATCCGCTGCCAAAATGACAGTAGAAATCATTCCTTTACTGATTTTTGCCTTTATCATCGCCGGCATGGTCCAGGTGCTGATCCCCAAAGAATTAATCGCACGGTGGATCGGCGCAGAATCAGGTCTAAAAGGAATTCTAATCGGCACCGTTGCCGGCGGTCTAACCCCCGGCGGCCCCTATGTCAGTCTACCAATTGTCGCAGGCTTGTTAAAAGCAGGCGCAGGGGTCGGCACATTAGTGGCGTTTTTAACTTCATGGTCCTTATGGGCCATCGGCCGACTGCCCATGGAATTCGGTATATTGGGATGGAAATTTACTCTGATAAGACTGGCCTGCACGTTCTTCTTCCCACCCATCGCCGGACTGATCGCCCATTTCTTTTTTTCAAATTACAGGAGTTTGTAAATTTGCCAGGGGCTCTTTTTAAAAAAACCGCCCCTGGACCCCGCAAAAATTTTTTATACACGGCCAAACATCGTACCATGCTTCATTAGGGTATTTCCCATTGGTACCATTCTCTCTCTTCTCTTCTTCGTGTTTCTTCGTGTACCTTCGTGGCTAAAAAAAAGAAATAAACCCTTCGTGCCTTCGTGGTTAAAAAAATTGTTTCAACCGGGACACTGCCTCCCGGATCACCGGTAACTCCGTACCCACATTCATACGAATGTAATCCGTTTTAGTATTGGAAAAATTCTCACCCGGCACCACCCCTACCCCGGTCTTTTCAAACAGGGACAACGCAAATTCAAACGCATCAACATATTTAAACTTCTCCGGCATTCGCGCCCACAAAAAATAACCACCGTCAATCACCACTACCTTGAATCCCAACAATTCCAGTTCATCCTTCATGTAATTGTACGACTGTTTGCATTTGGCTCTTACGGTTTCAGTATAGTTTTTGCCATAATCATGCTCTGAAAGATATTGGGCAATCACCGTCTGCAGGACAGACGGAGCACACAATCCCGTATAATCATGCATGCCCCGGATTTTTTTCATATGCTCTTTCCCGGTTATAATATAACCGATACGCCAACCCGTAATACTCAGCATCTTGGAAAACGAATCAATGAAAAACAACTTCTCATCATTAAAAGAAAGAGGATTAAAGGGTTTTTCTTTAAAATAAATATCCTTGTACACCGCATCAAAAAGAATATAAAAACCATACTTGTTTGAGAGTTCTACCATCCGGTACATTTCATCCCGGTTCCATGCTTTACCCAACGGATTGCCCGGCGATGCAATAAACACCACTTTCACGTTTTTCTCCTTGACTATCTTCTCCAGTCGATCGAAATCCACTACAAGGTTGTCTTCAAAATCCACGTATTCAAAGGGAATATTAAACATCTCTGCCAATTTCGGATAACTCTCATAAACCGGGTCAAAAGAAAGTACGGAAAACGGCCGCTCCAGGATAGTCGTAAGGTAAAAAAAAGTTAAAAAGATGCCTTCTGTAGCACCCTGGACAATTAAAAGGTTATCCACCTCTATAGGAGCAATAGGTGTAAATCGCCGCCGGAGCAGTTCCAGCAGTTCAAAATTCCCGATGCCCGGTGGATATTGGTGGAGATTTTTGGTTTCCGCCAGGGTTCGCAATACACGAAGCAGCTCCACCGGCGGTGGAAAACCCGGTGTGCCCTGGGCCAGGTTAATGCCCCCTTCTCTCTTAACACGGTTACTGAAATAACTGATTAACGAACCCTCCGGTCTCTCTAACATCTCACATTTATTACATTTTTCTTGCTTTCTAGTCGCCCTCCAACTCGTTGAGCAGGTTCCTGGCTTCATAGCTGTAAAACGACTGGGGATATTCATCAGTGATTTTTTTTAAATTATTGATGGCAGCCTCCTCCTGATCCATCCTGACCTGAATACGTGCCATTTTCAATAGGATAAAATCTTTTGCCACCTCCGATTGGGGAGAAGAAACCAATTTATTCAGCAGCTCAAGGGCTTCTTTTGTCTTATCGGAGGCAATCAAAATGTTAGCCTCCAGCAGCATCTTCTGGTCATTGATTAATTTATACTTACTACTTGAAAAACCCTTCAACGCTTCCTTTGACTTTTCCAGGTCTCCCTTTTCAAAATACAGGGAAGCGAGAAACAATTTAACAGCAGCAGAGATACCACTTTTACTAGGAAATTGGCTCAGCTTTTCGATTTTCTGTTCAACATTCAATGTACCATCATTTTTGATGTTCAACGCTTCCGCATACAACCGGTTTTCCGAACCAACCGAAAGGAACTGGATAACCACTAATGCAGCAATGATAATCCCGGCTGCCACAACAACTCCAATACCTATATAAATTAACTTCTGGTATTGTTTAAGGAAAGCAAGTACTTTTTGAATAAACTGTCGAAAGGGGTCCTCTTTTAAATGTTCACGCTCTTTTCTTTTCATTTTACTACCTCATTAATCATAATTATCAAACCGGCTTCGATATTAACACTTAACCCACTTCCTGTCAAGCCCCCAGCGGGGGCGGGCGAAGCAGGCGCATTCGCGCCATCTAAAGGTTTCCTTACCAGGATCAAACAGTTGTTAGGTGGCTTATTTTGAAATGGACATATATTAATAGAAAGGTCGCCGGTTCAAACGTTTGGGGAAACCTTAAACTTATCTTTTCACCTGCTTCACTTCTCCTCTGACCGTCTGACCTCTGACAGTCTGACCTTCTGGCTTCCCTTCCTCACTTATCCGGTTAAAACCGGTATAATCCGGAATATAAAAATCACGTTTTCGTCACGTTTAGAGAACGTACTGAATGAAGCTGTGCGAAATATATCCTAATACACAATCACTGTAACTGTCGGATCAAACCCGGCAACTCTTTGAAGTCATCGAACCATACTGGCCGCACGCCGAACTCGAGGTACTTCGCTGACTCAGCCTTGACCTCGTCCGTGGCGGGTTCCCTGCCTTGCCTGTCGTACGGCCACTTCAGCAGTGCGTAGTGATAGCGCCCTGGGTGTTCCTCGAACGCTTCTCGAAGCAGGCCGTTCATCTCTGGATCGGCGAACGAACAACCGACGTAGAGTGCGATGTGCACTGGATTGGCCAAAAACCTCTTCTTGACAGTATGGAGAATCTCGGATCGCGGCCCTTTGTATGTCGTCAAGTACTGTGAGGTGGAAAACACATACAGGATATCCGTAATCCTGAACAAACGCCTTGGCGTGTAGCCGTGCAGATGATAGACGCTTTGATGCCACGGGCTGTTTTGGGCAAGTTCGTCGGGGTCGCCTCGAAGCTTATCACCGCTCATAGCCCAGGCCACATGGGGCACGCTTTCCTCAGTGAGCGCCTCGGACATTAACGCATCTATGTTATAGGTAATAATTGAGTCCCATCCCGGAAACAAGCCCCGGCCGCGATCAGGCACTTCCTGCCCGTGCGCCAGTTCGGCGATTGCTCGGTGGGTCTCGCTTGGTTCTTTCGCGCGCGTATAGATGATCCTCGTGAGCAGGCGAAATAGGTCTTGACCGCAGAGGTCGTAACAGACTTGCGCGCCTTGCATGAGCACTTCAACATCCGTTGAAAAACCCCTGGCTTTCACCTCAGCGAGGACCTTTCGGGCAATCTGCTCGTCCTGCGCCGTATAACGCTTCACTTCGCTGACGCGCTGCTCAAATTTCCTGGTTCCGATTCCAATTATGCGCTCGAAGTTCCGGTCACCTTCGGGAAGGGATTCGAACGGAGGTTGAGCGGAATTGTCGGCGGCGGGTACGGACTCGTAGAGTTCCAGGCCATTGTCGAGGGTTTCCTCCAGCATCAGTCGAACCAGTTCTGACCAGGACGGCGCCCCGGCCCCCATCGAGACTCCAGCGCCCAATACGGGGGACAACATACTGGATCGGCGGATGAAGCGCAGCAGCCCAAGATCGAAGTCACGAATGCGCCAGCCGAGTCGGTCGCGGATCTCTTCAATATATGGCAATACAAGGCGCACCTTGGACTGTATCTCTGTCCTGGGAAAGGCTAGTGGATGCTCTGCACCTTGGTACAAGCCGTTGATGTAGGTTTCGAGCTCAAAGAGTGCAGCAGCCGGATCGTCGCTCGATGCAAGATTTGCCAATAGCCTAGCCTCGCCACGGAAAAGCGCTTCTTTCCAGGCTTCGTGCTGCCTCGACAGATGCGGGGCCAGTGATGATTTCTGTGTCATCTTTGTCTCCTTCGATTGCGTCAAATAAGGCGGAGTTATTTATATTGGCGCCCTAACGTGATGCTCACTTGCTTATTCTTCCACTCGTGATCGTATTCCTCCATTGGGCGAAGAATCGGGGGGCCTTGGAAATCTTGGGAGTGGTTTACCTGTTCTTAAACACAATACCGACCAATTCGAGCAAAGACTTTGTAAAAACCTCAAGCATGTCATTTCCTCATCTATAACTTGACGCCGAACTATAATTATACGAAATCCGTGTTTTTTTTAATAGGTTTGTATTTTAACATAAAACAGTGGATTTTAAAACTTTTTTTCGTTATTTGCTTATAATACCATAATATACGAAATTCGTATATTATGTGATTATTGGAGGAAGTAGAAGATGAAGCCGCATGGCTGCCTTTAACCAAAGGCTAAAGACAGCCATGCTTGATTGCATGATTACTACGATCCCTTAATCTTGTTTAATCCTCTTTGTGTTTATGTTTGTTTATGGTCTCGGTTGTTTCGCTGCTAGCTGCATCCCACCAATAACCCGCTTTGATCTGAAATTGAAAAAGTTGTAAAGGAGATTACTTTTTAAATTAAAAATTGTACTAAAAGCCGCTGTTTACTTTGCGGAAAATCTTCATATACGCCTCTGCATTGGTTTTCCAATTAAAATAACGGGCTTTTTGGAAACCACTGCGGATGAAACGGTAATAGACATCAGGCTGTTCACGGTATAACCGGGCTGCTGCTTTTATGGTATGGTATAAATGCTTCGTCATGTTAACCGCCCAGGGGTTGGCTTTTCGACGTTGGATGTTATCCGCTGCTGCGGTAAAAGAACGGATGTTTCCCAGGTTATAGTATTCAGCGTCTTCTCTGAACAAGAAACCACACTCGCCGCTGTCGATCTGGTTTACCAGCCCGCCGGTTTGCCTGGCAATGGTAACCGTGCCATTCACCATGTATTCAACCGCTGCCCCAAAAGGTTCATAAATCGAAGGCATAATACCGAATGTACTGCCGGTTTGCAGTTCATGGAATCCCTCGACCATGTGGATGGGGAACACCGTAACGTTACCCTTACATTTATTTGCCACTTCGTAAAAATAGTCAAGGTCTGAAGCTTTAACCGGCATTGGTGTTAAAATCACTTTTATTTCATCCTCGGTGAATTGTTCAACAGCCTGGAGCAAAATATCAAAGCCTTTCTGGTTGGGGTCCAGGCGTCCACTCATGACCAGCAGGGGAATTCGCCGGGGTAAATGGGTAATGGACTTGCCTTTATAAGTTAATTGCCCGAACCGTTCCGGGGGATTGTACCGGTCTAAAATCTCCAGCAGTGCTTTTCGTTTTTCCAGTTTTATTTTTTTTATTTCCTCAAGGGTGTACTGGTCTTTAGATGAAAATTCCGGTGGGAATTCCTTGAACATCCCGTTATTGACGCCCCAAACGCCGTTTTTTAAAAAGATATCTTGCAAATGGGGGGCAAAGTGTTGGGTCTGTAAGATATCAGTAATAAATTCCTTTGCGAAATTGTCACTCACCGTTGTAATAGGAGCATCTACCAATTGCAGCCCCAATTGATACGCCGTGTGTCCCTTTCCTTTCGTGAATCGCAAATACCTCTTGAAGTATTTTTCATCGACAATCTTACCCAGTGCCTCCGGTAGGATGTAAGAATCAAAAGGATTATGCATGGTTTGAACGGTTCCACAGGAAGTCAAATCTCCTGATAACATGGCGATTTTAGCGGTCAAAGCGATCAACGTGGTTTGCCACTCCTGCAAATGAAAGACAATGTCGCTTTCGAGACCTATGGCTTTCACTGCCAGGGGAACGGCTTTTGAAAAGAACAGCGCATTTTCCCGGATGGCATTGTTGTTGAGTTCCTGGTTGTACTCATGGTAGAGGTACGGATCATTAATAGGATTGCGGACCTCAAAAAAACCAGGGGCTTTCAAATAGTACTCATGGATATCCTCCTTACCATCACCTTTATCCTTAAGAGTATATTTCAATATTTCTATTTTTATCTTCTTTTTATCATAAACCATTTCTGCGTATTTGCCGGTTTTTTCCAATTTGTTTTCAGCGATGATGTGGGGATAGAACGGAGTCATAAGGACAACCTGTTGTATATCTTTCAGTGCATTGAAAAGAGGCAAAATCCTGGTGGTAACAGCAGCAAGACCACCGCTTTTTGCAAAACGATTTTCAAAGGAGCAGTACACCACATGCCGCACGGCCAGGTTTTGGAGTCTTTGTTTAATGTCACCTATCTCACCTTCATCAAAAAAAACCTTCATCAACCGCCAATCTTTCTTCCACGTCTTTAGATGCAAATTCATATTTTTCTCGCTTATAATCGATGATCCCAAATTTTACAGGTACATATATAACATATCCGCTAAAAAATGAAAACGATTTTCTGACTTTCTGATCTCTTCCTTCGTCTTTTTCGCGGCTGGAATAAAAAATTTCTCGTTATGTTTTGATATAATTCTAAAATGTGGTAAAATAATATGTTAAATAGGTCCCGGAAATGGAGCAAATTATTTAAAAAGAGAGTACCTAATTTATTTCGAGGTGTGACCACATTGGAACAATCACTGAATACAACGATAAAGCATAAATTGCTGTCTGCTTTTACCCCGGAGTTTCGAGCAGAATATCAGAAGTTTGTTGTTCTGCTGCGGCACTTCCTCCTGCGACTCTTTCATAACGATATCCTGAAGTTCGAAAACCAGCGCCGGGAAAGCATCATCCTGATGATGACGTTTTTCACCGCTGCCGGCTGCGTGATATCTGCTGCTATCCTGATGCCATACCTAAGGGCCTTGCCCGGTTTTACCTCCGAAACCGTCTGGGTGGAAAAAACCTTTTTCATGACGTTGTGCATGGCTTTTACAGGCATTATTTCCGTGATCAACTGGGAGAATATGTTCCTGGATGAAAAAGATTATCACTATATTTCCGGGCTGCCGGTAAAAACCACTACCCTGTTTACAGCGAAGTTTTTCAGCTTATTGGCTTTTGTGGGCATCCTGTCCCTGGCACTTCATGTTTTCCCCATTTTTATTTTTACTTTTTTCCTGAGCGAGATGATCAATGTCAACCCCTTTTACCATACTTCCCTGCTGCAATTCGGGGTGGTGCACATGATGACCAATTTTATGGCGAACTTATTTGTTTTCCTGTTGGTGGCATTGATTCAAAGTATCCTCAGGATTCTGCTGAGGGGTAATACCTTTAAAAAAATATCCATGGTGGTTCAGACCCTTTTATTGATGGGATTTGTCTCCATTTTCATCTGGTTTCCCCAGATGGCTTCATCCCTGCCTGAATTAAAAGAACAATATACGCCGGTGTTCATTTATTATTTCCCTCCGCTGTGGTTTGTAGGACTTTATGAACAATTGATCGGCAATTACGATCTTGTGTTCAAGATGCATTTTTATATCGCACCTATTGCCGTTACCCTGCTGGCAGACCTGTACATTTTAAGTATCCCTATCAGCTTTAAACGATTTTCACGGCTTATTTCAGCTAAAAGGGTTAACAGCCGGTTTTCAAAAGCGCTGCGTTCTTTAAAAAAATCCTTTGACAAGTCACTCTTGCAGCATCCTATCCAGAAAGCCATTTTTTATTTTGCCTTAAACACGCTGCGGCGGAGCCGGAAACATAAACTCCAATTGGCCGTATATATTACTTTACCCCTGGCCTTTGCAGTGACAGAACTGGTATTGTTGTCCCTGGGTAAAGGGCTGGGCTATTTCCATGAGAAAAGCCATGTTTTGATTGCCATGCCGCTGCTTCTCTATATGTTTATTATTTTAGGATTGCGGGTGGTGGTGAGCCATCCGGTGACGGTTGAAGCTAACTGGATTTTCCGTATTGCCGAAGGAGACTATCCCACCCATTACTTGAGAGGTTTGAAAAAGGCTGTACTGGTGGTGGGGATTTTGCCTTATTTTATTTTATTTTTCCTGGTTTATACTGTTTGTTGGGGGGTGATTCCTGCTTTTTTTCATTCGGTTTTTTGTGGGGTAACCGCTGTTTTATTGATGGAGATTTTCTTTGTTAATTACAAGAAAATGCCGTTTGTCAGTGCTTATGTTCCGGGAAAATTCAGGGTCAAAGATTTCTGGCCGCTGTATCTGTTGGGTTTTGCCCTTTATATCGCTGCCTTTTCCATGTTGGGTCGGTTCCTGCTGCATTACCCGGCTTTCTACATTTTTTATTACGGGGCAGTGGTTACCGACCTGTTCTGGATACGGTGGCTTCGTTATAAACGGAACAGAGGATTCCGTTTTGTTTTTGATGAGGACCCTGAACCGGCGATGTTGAGCCTCGGATTCGACGAAATGTGATGAAAACATCATTAATATTGGTTGTTATTTCAGTGGTTTTGCTGGCAGGATTTTTTGCCTTG
>WVZO01000625.1:0-1539 GCA_011772425.1 Candidatus Aminicenantota bacterium | reverse complement strand
AGTGGTAATTTTTTTACCAAAGGGTTATGACCAAGCCGGTCTCAAACGATACCCGGTGATCTACCAACTGGACGGGTGCTACTATGGTAAAACTACTGCCATATTGGCAGCCCATTTTAGCTGCGAAGGGGTAATCCCTACCGAAGCCATTGTAGTAGCTATTGGCTACTATTACGATGGTTGGATAGATAAGCGGGAAAGGGATTATATTTATGTGAGTTATGGGGATGTAAATGAAAATTCTAACCTGACAGGTGTGGGCGGCGGCAAGAACTTTTATCTTTTCCTGAAAAACGAATTGATTCCTTACATTGATGTCAATTTTAGGACCGATAACAAGACCTATGGTAGAACCCTGATGGGACATTCCCTGGGGGGGTATTTCACCGTGTATGTGGTGTTTTATCAATTTAAATATACCAATGAAGAAATGAAAAAAAATTCCCATATAGGCAGAGATGTGCCTGTTTTTGCCAATTTCATTGCTGCCAGTCCCAGGATTGTGAATGAATTGGGTTTTTTGATGGAACTGGAGCGAGATGCGTCCCGCTATTACACTGGCCAGTTCCCGGTGAGTATTTATTTATCCACGGCTGAAACGGATGAAAACACCCCGATTAAATATCTGCCGCTGCTAACGGAAAGGTTTGAAAGATGGCGGTTCCCGGGGTTCCGTTTCAAAAGTAAATCCTTTAAGAAAATGAATCACCTGGAAACAGCCGTTCCCTCTTTTAAGGAAGGGTTAAGGTTTGTGTTTAGCCACGAAGGCATTACCTTCTAATCTTTTCTTCTTTGTGTATCTTCGTGTACCTTCGTGGCTAAAAAATTAAAGTTTTATATATTTTTTTAATTCGAAATTTTTTCCTGAAATCAGATCGCCGGCTGTGATACTTAATTTAAAATAACCGTTGTATTTGGAGGGTAGGTCTAATGAAATGGAAACGGAATCGTCAGCGGCTTTTAACGTATTCCCGGTCTCGTAAACCGTTTCCTGTTGGTCGTTAATTAACCGGATATCCACTCTTATATGTCCCGGACCTGGCTGCTGCGTATTGGCTCGACTCCGTTTGAAACCGGAAATGATGAAACTTAGTCGATGGTTTTCCAGGCTGTAACCGGTTATGCTGATTTCCTTTTCTGCCTGTGTCAACCAATCCATCAAATATTTAAATTCATCCTTTTTAAATTTTTTTTTATAGTACAAATGCATTTTGGCTGTCTCATTGAGAAGGTGGCTACGTGTAGTTACCAGGATATTCTTATCTACCGGGTTGCCATCAAATTTAAAAATTAATTCATAGTAAAAATCAGTGTGTTTCTTTATTACTTCCAGACCGTTTACCAGGTTTCCAGTATCAATTGAAATCCCACCGGTCTTCCGGGAAATATCCTGCAAGATTTCTTTATATCCGGGAAGTGTGTTGTGTTGGCGGTTAAAAAACACAACATTGCAATTAAGATTAACGCCCAGCAGGACATTGAGCAGCTCTTCCCCGGGAAAACTTTCCGAAAAACGCATGGATTTTTCGATTTTGTCCA
>WVZO01000175.1 GCA_011772425.1 Candidatus Aminicenantota bacterium | reverse complement strand
ATACATCGTTTGAAACGTCGTACGCCGTCATGGCACTGCAAATGCTCCCCCACGCAGTGGGGTTTTTTCCCAAAAGAGCCCCCTGGTTTGAATTTTTTTGTTGACAATTTATTAAAGATATGTAATATATAACTATATATATAAATCTTCGGGGTTGGAGATTTATGAAGGAGGATAAAAATGAAAACCTATTTCATTGGATGGTGGAATGTAGAGAATCTCTTTGATGTCTTTGATTCCCAGGATAGGCCTGAATGGCTGCAAAAACAATTGGAAGAGGAGTTGGAAGGATGGACCGGTGAAGTGCTTGACAAGAAAATCCGCCAGCTCTCCAGTATAATCGTTAAAATGAATAATGGCCGCGGGCCTGATATCCTTGGTGTTTGTGAGATCGAAAACGAAAACGTCATGAAAAAACTTGCCGTTAAAGTAGAAGAGGGCCTGAACCATAGGAGCTATGATGTTGTTCATCACGACACCAAAGACCAGCGGGGAATTGATGTCGCGTTTATTTATGACCGGGAGAAATTTAGAGCCGGGGAGCCTTTTAGCCATGTGGTTTTAAAACGAAATGCCACCAGGGACATATTCCAGGTGAATTTCGAGTGCCTGGAGAACAATCAAAAAATCGTTTTGCTGGGGAATCATTGGCCTTCCCGGAGAGGGGGTGAACTGCATTCAGAGCCTTACAGGATTATAGCTGCGGAAACGTTGAGCTACTGGCTGGAACGAATTCCTGAGAAAATCGGCGATGAAGATATTTCCGTACTCATTATGGGAGACTTTAACGACGAACCCTTTAACCGGTCTATTACGGATTACGCCCTTGGAACCAACTGCAAGGAGAAAGTTATTAATGCTAGAAATCCCAGGTTGTATAATCTTATGTACAAATTTTTAGGTGAAGGAATCGGCACTCACTATTTTTCCAATTCTCCGAACCTTTTGGACCAGTTTTTGGTTAATAAGAATATGATCAACGATGCAGGGGCGTTCCAGGTGGCTGCAAAGGGTGGTGAATATGATGTTCGTATCGAGATGTTCGCTGAAATGAAATCTGGTGGGGATTACCCGGCGCCTATCCGGTTCGCACGGCCTTCTTCCGATTGGTATAATGAAAACGGCTACAGCGACCATTATCCCATCTCGATTCGAGTAAAAGGTTAGTCTATGCCTCCGGCGGCCAGGGGCTCTTTTTATAAAAACCACCCCTGGACCCCGCAAAAATTTTTTATACATGGTCAGCCTGTGTTACATGGCTTCAATCACCATACCCCATTGGTATTATCGTAATTTGCTTTTTATTGGCAATTGCCAACTGCCGATTGCCAACTAACTTCGTGCCCCATTGTTACCATTTTACTTCTTGTTTTCCAGGACGGGTTCAATTATAATGTATTTTAACCTGTTATTCCTTTTAGGTTTAAACTACCATGATCGAAATAAACGGAAACTATTTGGAAGGCGGCGGTCAAATTGTGCGTACCGCCCTGGCTCTCAGCACCATCACCAATAAACCATGTCATATTACCGATATCAGGGCAGGACGAAAAAAACCGGGTCTAAAAGCCCAACATGTACACGGTGTCAGGGCACTGGAAGCCCTGTGCCAGGCCCAAACAACCGGAGCTGAACTGGGTTCATCTTACCTTGAATATCACCCCGGCCCCATGGAAGGCCGGACCCTTTCCATCGATATCGGCACCGCCGGTGCCATAAGCTTACTTTTGCAAAGTTTACTTCTTCCCTGCGCTTTCAGCGACACCAAAGTGAGGCTGAAAATTACCGGGGGCACAGATACAAAATGGAGCATGCCCATTGATTATGTTACCCAAATTGTCCTTCCAGCCCTGCAAACCGCTGCCAGTTTTAAGATGGAATCGGCCAAACGGGGCTACTACCCCAAAGGCGGCGGAAAAGTTGACCTTACCATAATCCCTAAAACCCACCGGCAGCAATTTGACTCCCTGGAAGCGTTTCTTGCGCATGTGCATGAAACCTATAAACCTTTCGACATGACAGAAAGGGGACCCTTACTGCAAATAAAAGGTATCAGCCATGCTGCCGAGGGATTGAAACGCAGCCAGGTTGCTGAAAGACAGGCAAAAGCAGCAAGTCACTTTTTAAAATCGGCAATCAATGGTGTTAAAGTAGATATCTCACCCGAATATCATGCCACGGAGTCCCTGGGAAGCGGCATCACCCTGTGGGCCATTTTCCAGGATGCTCGATTGGGGGCAGATGCCCTGGGTGAAAGGGGAAAACGGGCAGAAATTGTCGGGCAGGAGGCAGCCCGGGCCCTAATGGCGGAAATTGAATCCGGGGCCCCTGTAGACCGGCACCTCTGCGATAATCTTATCCCCTTCATGGGACTTATGGGCGGCCGCATCAGGACCTCGAAGGTGAGCGACCACACTCTGACAAATATCCACGTGACAGAGCAGTTCTTGCCAGTAAAATTCGATGTTTCAGATAATACGATTAAAGCAGATAAAACCTGTAATGAAGAAAACAAAGTCACTGTCCGGTCTTGAGGTGCTGGTATTGGACTGCCAGGCCACGGGTGCCAACCCGGAAAGCAATCACCTGATGGAAATCGGCTGGTCTCATACACAGGCTTCCCAATTTAAAGAGTTTAGCGAATCCATGATCGAATCCTACCTGGTCCGGTTACCGGAGGGAGAAGAAATCCCCCGGAGAGTGACAAGGATCACCGGACTTAAAACAGAAGATTTTGATACCGGTGTGTCAGCGGAAATCATCTGGGAAAAACTCAGCGCAACGGCCCGGCAAATCGCATCAGCCAATCAATTGGATTTATGCCCAACCATCATCCATTATTCCCGTTTCGAAGAGGTATTTCTTCACCACCTTCACCAACAATATGGAGCTAAAGAACCCTTTCCCTTTGAAGTTATATGTACCCACAAAGTGACACGGCGGTTGTTTCCTGATCTTCCCCGTAAAGGGCTGCGTGCTATTGCCGGATACCTGGGATATTCAGTGCCTGAGTTCAGACGTTCTGCCCATCACACGGCTGCTTCTATTTTTATCTGGCAGCGGGTGGTTCGGTTGTTGAAAGAAAACAACGTTGAGACACTTGAGGAATTAAAAGAGTGGCTGAAAAAACCCCTGGCAAAGGCAACCGGCAGCGGCATGGATTACCCCATGGAAGCAGAGCTTCGCTTGAACTTACCCAAAAAACCCGGAATCTACCGGATGTCCCGGTCTAATGGAGATTTGCTCTATATCGGCAAAGCCACCTCATTGAAACACCGGGTTAATAGTTACTTTCACAAAAGGAAACGGAGTGCCTATTCAAGGAACACGCTGGAGATGCTTACCCAGGCCGCCCACCTGGAAGTGATTGTTACTGGTTCGGCGCTGGAAGCAGCATTGTTGGAAGCGGATGAAATAAAAAAGCATTCCCCCCCTTACAATGTGGCACTGCGTCAGCGGGAGCGAGAAATTGTTTTTTTCTCCAGGGACCTCCGGGAATATTCCCCGACTTCAGACAGCTCTCATCCGGTGGGGCCTATGCCGTCTAAAGAATCATTGACCGCCTTCGCAGCTATTGGCGCTTTTCTAGAAGGCCAATTCTCCAATGCGAATGACAACGAAATCAATATACCTGCACTGGTGCTGGGTATTCCCCCGGAATATGCACCCGAGGTAGACTGCTTCAAGGAAGGCACTGGGATATTCCAACAGAGACACGACCAACTGCTAAAAAAATTTGAAGAGAATATCTTAAGCAAAGGACTGATGATATTGGGCAAACAGCTTCGTCGGCAAAAGCTGGAGGAACTGGCTTTAGCTGAATCTACAGCCGAAGAAGAGAACGGAGATACATCCGACCAAACCAATAACAATGAAACTATTGAAACTGGAGAAGAACGAACCTGGACACCGGAAAGTGTTGCTAACGTGATGGAAGGAATCATCCGTTTCGGTGCGCATTTGATTCGCCGCGCCCGGTGGTATTGCTTGTTAAGTGAATCCTCATTGGCCTGGACCACCGGGGAGACCGCAGGCCGCCAACGACGACTGCTGGTTTTCCAGGAAGGCACAATCATCCGACAAGAAGATATAACACAGGAACAGGAAATCCCTATCCCGCCCGGTTATCAACAGCCATTTCCTGCCAGGCAGAAGAATTTCGACGTCATGACCTATGACCGCTTGCGAGTTTTAACTACTGAACTGCGCCGCCTGGTTTCAGATGAAATTGACAGGCATGTCCAGTTACATTTAAGTCCCAAAGTGGTGTTGGGGCGTCAGCAGCTTCTTAACCTACTCCAATGGGTATGATACGAATACTGTTTCTTGCGGATACGCATTTGGGTTTTGATTTGCCTTTTAAGCCTCGTGTCCAACGCCGCAGGCGGGGACCGGATTTTTTTCAGATGTTTGACCTGGCATTGGAACCTGCACACAGGGGGGAAGTGGACGCGGTGATTCACGGCGGTGATATCCTCTTTCGCAGCAAAGTTCCACCACAACTGGTGCAAATGACTTTTGAACCGCTCCAAAAAGTGGCTGATAAAGGCGTATCCGTTTTTGTGGTGCCCGGAAACCATGAACGCTCTGCTATTCCTTTCCGGTTATGGGCGTCCCATCCCAACATTCACATTTTTGTCCGGCCCAAAACGTTTTATTTGAACGTCAGGGGTATCATGTTAGCCCTGGCAGGATTCCCGTATATCCGGGATAACATCCAGCAGCATTTTCCTCGTGTGCTGGGACAAACCGGCTGGAACCAAAAACCGGCTGATACTGCAGTGTTGTGCATGCATCATATTGTCGAAGGTGCGGCACTGCAGGTGGGGTCCAAATTCTATGTTTTTCGCAAGAACCCGGACATTATCCGGGCTGCGGATTTTCCTCCAGGTTTTGCTGCCGTGCTGTCAGGTCACATTCACCGGTTCCAGGTACTGACAAAAGATTTGAACGGGAATCCTACTGCCGTTCCCATCTTCTACCCCGGCTCCACCGAACGGACATCCTTTGTGGAAAAAGATGAAGCCAAAGGTTACTTAACCCTGGAAATCGAGTCTACCGGTTCCGGTTCCAATCCCGGAGGAGGGAAAATAAAACATTGGCAATTCCATGAATTGCCAGCCAGGCCAATGTATCAACTGGAAGTGCAGGCCGCCAATATGACTGCTTCCCAACTGGAATCATGGATAAAAAGAAGCCTGGAACATCTGCCTCGTGATAGTGTGGTTAAAATCAGGATTCATGGCAAAATGTCGCCTGCGTTATTGAACGTAGTCAGTGCTGCTTCTCTCCGTTCCCTGGCACCGGACACCATGAATGTTACCATTGGATTTGTTAATAATTAATAATTATCAACAAATGATAATCCCTATAGTGTTGTGTTAAGTTTTAATTGACGGTGCCTTCGGCGACCAAGGGGCTTTTTTGAAAAACCGCCCCCCTGGACCCCCCGAAAAACTTTTTATAGCCCTTCGGGCAGTTGGCAAGCAAGAAGAGAAGAAGGTAAGTTGAAGGCTTCCCCATCCATTTGGATACAGCGGTCTTTTTATTGATTAAATGTAAATTTCAAAAGTGGTCATCTGATTGATTGTATAAGGGAAGGAAGCCTTCCGATGGCCCGAAGGGCCTGCTGTGGCTGGCGACGCTATGCGCCGCGCCGCGGGCCCCGTGCGGTACGAGAGTTAATTTGCTTGTTTTGGTTGTTTTGGCATGTTTTGGTGACAGGCCAATTTTTCTTATATACATTGACATTGACAATCGGCACCTGAAATTCATCATTCGGCAGTTAGAAATCAGCAATCGGCAGTTGAAAATCACCATTCGGTGAACGGAATTTTTCAATCAATGATGAAAAGTTATTATCCAATCGTTGGAAATGGCAATTCGATGATTAAAAGTCGTCATCCGATCGTTGGAAATGACCATTTGATGATTGGAGGTCATCATCCAGTCGTTGGAAATGACCATTCGATGGTTGGAAGTCATCATTCAGTCGTTGGAAATCATCATCCAATCGTTGGAAATGACCATTTGATGATTGGAAGTTGTCATTCGGTAATAGTTAAGCTCCGGCCACAAGCCACAAGCCGCAGGCCACAAGCAGAAAGATGAAAACTATAAGATGCTGTTTAAAGCTTTGGCTGGTGCTTGCTGCTTATAGCCGGTATATACCTTTTCCTGACCGGCATCTATGTCACCCTGATCGAGGTCTATGTCATCGTGATCGATCTCTATGTCTTCTTGACCCGCCTTTATCTTAACATAGACGACGTCTATCCTAACATAGACGGTCTCTATCCCAACATAGCCGGTCTCTATGTCAACATAGACGATCTCTTGGAATTATAAGCCTTTTCAATTTTTTCTAGCTGGCCTATAATTTGGCAAGCAAAATCAGGAGAAAGCCAATAATTTGTTTTTATTTTTTTCTTTTCTACGCAGCTAAAAAAGCACCTGAGACTGTTTCTTAAAGGATTATCATCAGGAGAATACTCTTCAACCAAATGCCATTGGATTTCACCCGTAGAATTCCTAGAAGACATATCGTGTTCAAAAATCGTTATTTTGGTATTGTTTTCAAATACGACCATTCTATTTTCTCCGGCAATGATGATATCTCTTGCCCGCTTAGGATAGCACCAACTTAGGAAAGCCGACGCTATAAATCCACTTCTATAGGATAGTCTAAAAGAGATCGTATCAATGAAGTTTCCTGATGTATGGTCACCATAAGGCTGAAAATTTAACCAACCATCTACCTTAATTCCGTCCAATACCTCATCCGGGAATAAATATTTTACTATAGAGAGATCATGAGAGCCTAAATCCCAAAGTATATTATGCAATCTATAAATCCCCATTTGGGTGCGGTTGGTATGAAAATAATGGATTTTGGTGCCCAAATCACCTTCGTCGAGTTTTTTTTTGATGAAATGCAGGCATTTGGAATGCAGGTAAGTATGATCAATGAACAAAATTTTATTTTTTCTCTTTGCCAACTTTGTTAATTCCCGAGCTTGATCGAGGCGAAGACACATTGGTTTTTCTAAAAAAACATGTTTGCCTGCTTTAAGTGCTTCACCTGCAATTGAAAAGTGAGTTTCGGCAGGAGTTGCCACAATAACTGCATCCAGTGAAGGGTGTTCTATAACAGGTTTGAAGCCCAGGAGTTCAATAAGACGGGGAAACCGAAGGCGAACCTCCGCTGCAGCTTCGGAAAGCTTTTGGGAATCGGAATTCCCCGCACAAACCACCACCTCAACGTTTGGAAAAGAAAGAATAGCGGGAAGTATCTTCTTGCCCCAATAACCACTTGCCCCGATTATTCCTATTTTAATACTCATCATACTCATCTACAAACTAGGCCTAAAGCCCAAAGACTTAGAAAGTTTAAAAACCTTTTTGGCCTGGTCAATATCCAGGACTTCTTTGCTCCATTTTTCGGTTATTTTCTTCTCAAGTTCTTCTGGAATAGGTGAATTATCCTCTTTTAGATGTTCAATAAGCTCATCAAGTAATATCACTCCTTCTGGTTCGGCTTTTATTTCCCTGATCCTCCTGTTAAGCCAATAATAGCGGCACTGAGGACATGTCTCCTTAGGGTTTATCGGTGTTTTGGTTAGTATTTTAATATTTTCAGTATCCATATTTGCCTCAGGATTACTTAAATTTTCATTTAGAATCCTCCAGAAATCACTCAGTTTTGTCCCTGTTTTCATGCGGCCAAGCCTGGGAACAGCTCTTGCCATGTTTATTGCATATGAACAAGGGAGAACCCTTAACCACCCTGGCTGCCTGTCCGGGATTACTGCAGGCACCAGGTTCATTGCGTAGCATGTGTCATAATCAGGATTTTTGAAAGCCCTTTCGCTGTCAGTATATTTTACAGCAAAAGAGTTATTTTGATATTTTTTTTCTTCTTCCATTATTTTATCACGGATTAAGCTTGCGGTCTGGACTTCATCGCTGCTTTCCATTAGTTCTGGTCTTATCTGAATAAAATCCACACCCAATTGTTCCGCGTGCTTAACCTGGTCCTCAATGGTATCAATCCATACGGAGTGGACAGTGCTGCCAAGGGCGATTGTGCATTTGTCAGGTCTCATCCCCAGTATATCTTGTACTGTTTTTTTTGCTTCAATATACCCAGGCAGCTTGAATTTTTTATTTTTTGCGTTGTTGCTCTCACCGTAGTGTATCGCACGATAAGTTTCAGGATCATGACCATTAAAACTAATACGTACAAATGAGTATTTATCTTTTCTTTGCAAAAAGTATTCCCAGAATTTGAAATTTTTTGGTCTTGTGCCATTTGTAAATATGCCTATATTGCCACTTGTTTCCCAGAGATGCGCCATGAATTCATGAATGTCAGGGTGTAAAAGTGGTTCACCACCACCACTGATCAGTACATCTACTTGCTCCTGTTTTAAATCATCAGCCAGTATTCTTAGTGCGTCTGTATCGATGAAAGGACGTTTTCGATAATCAAGTCGTTTAAGACGGGTACGACACCAATCACATCTATGGTTGCACACCATACTGGGCCAGATTTCCACCAGGGAAGGGAAACCCACTTGATTTCTCTTTATGATTTTCTTGATCTTATCCCAATGCAGCAAATATTTCATCGGATTAAAACACAGCTCAAGGTACTCATGAATGCCAGGTTTAAGCTCCTTTTTGTTGAAAACATTATACGGGTGAATGCTTCGGAATGGTAATATCGCATCGTTTTTTTTGGCTGCTTGTTTAATTATTTCTAAAAATCTTGAGATAAACCTCTCTGCTAGTTGATATGCCAATTGCATATAATTGGTATCAAAGTCCGCATCTTCAATGCTTTGGATATCGATTACACCTTCAAGCTCTTTGGGATCAATTAATGACAATATGGGAAAGATAAGATTCGATTGTGAGTCCTCTCCGTATTTTGTAGTGACAGTACATTCACGGTATGCATTTTTAGCTGAACCATTGCCTTTAAGATTGTGTATTAGCAGGGGTCTGTGATCTTCCAAGGCTACTTTTACCGGTAACGGTATATTTTTGGTCTGATCTGTTACGGAGGGTAAAAGATTTATGGCCTTTATGCTGGTTGGTCCGTTTGCCCACAACCAGTATAGGATATTTTCTTCTTTTTCATATATAAAGGCGGTGAGTGAAATGTCTCTTCTTTTTGATATTTTTTTGAAGACCTCTGCCAGTTCAGTAAAGAATTCATTGATATCTTTAAACTCTAATTCATTTTCATTATACCACTTGTGACTTAACCTGTTATAACACTTAAGAAGTTTTCTTTCAACTTGATCTACAAATGTTTGCCTTTCAAGTAAATTGCTCCTGCGATCTTTTATTATCTTAATTATCTCTATCTCGAGTTTTTCAAGAATTTTATAGAAGACTTTCGTTTTTAAAATCGTGGGGGCAATTGGGAAATCGCGAGCATTTAAGAAAAGCAGTCCTTTAACTTCCCCAGGTTTAATTGTTTCTTTTACCGGGCCCCTGGGAGTCCAGCATCGGTCACCCAATTTGAACCAGGCTGTGGACCTCAACTCTTCTCTTTCCACAAATCTGCCTTTCTTTTTTTCGGAAGTATCTTTGTTAATTTCATATATCTCATCGTTTTCATCGGTAATCTTAATTCGATAGTCGCCTTCAATAATTGGTCCGAACATATGTGCTTCATCATTGAGGTTGCAATAATAGATAACCTCATCTGTAAATTTTCCCACCTCAGTCTCTTGTTCCCCGGAAGAACGGGCATATAAAGTGATAACCGGCTGTGTTGATTCGGGGCTTTTTTCTTTAACATAATCGTAAACGGAATGAATACTTTTTAGAAAGGCTGCTTGTTTTGCTTCCTCAACTGCCCATTCTTTTTCCCTTAGTGTTTCAATATCCGGTTCCGAAACGTGCAGAGGAATACCCTCATCCGAATCAAATCGTTCAATCAAGTAATCAAACAAAGATTCCATTTGTTCACTGTAAACTTTTCCGGGCTTTTTTTTATTGCCCGGATTCTTTAACCAAATAATGTTAATTCCTTCATATTGAAGTTGGCGAGCTATTTTTCTGTCTGTTTCCCTCTCTTCTGACTCAGCAAGAATTGCGAATGCCATTACATCTTTTATCTTATCCACTAATTCTAACAACCTATCCCGAACCATACTACAACCCATAAATAAAATGACATTGTTTTTGAATATATCTTCAATAAAATCTTTGAATTCACTTTTGTTATAACAACGGTCGTATTGTTCTTTAGTCAGTATCCATGTATCTTCCCTCTTGATATCACCGTGAAGTTTAAATACATAATTTTCACTTCTTAATGCATCTTTGATATCTTCTGCTGAAGAAGCTAGTAAGGTTCTATAACCAGTTAATGTTTCTAAAATATCGTCGTAGTTTGTTGTGATGTAACGGGTAAAATTTAACTTTGGGAGTTTTCGAATAGCCCCCTTTATTTGCTCCTTTTCGACATGCCTAAAGGTTTGTTTCATGTTAATTTTAAAGGCTTCAGGAAATTTTTCATGTAATTTTTGTGCTGCTATTTCTAATTCATTACTTTGTATGGAATATCGGATATTTACAGCTTCATTATCGTCTTAAAATTTTTGGTTAATCCCAAAACTTAACATCTCTTCCAGGAAACCTCTCCATCCCGGTTTACCACTGGGCATGGACATTCCAGCTCCGATAAATGGCAGTATTCTAAAGTCCGCTTTTTTCAAATCCACAAGTTGGCCAATAATTTCTTTATTCAGCCTTATAGTTTCTTCAAAATCCGTCATCTATCCCTCCTCATTTCCAGAAATGTATTGTCAAACCCAAACCGAAAACAAGATCAATTTTCATCATGCTATATTTTAAGGGAAATACGGTAGTATTTCAATAGCTGTACCTGTTTTTTTGAAACTTCTGCAAAATTATTTCATTGATTAGAATAATAGGTTCCAAAATATGACAGAGTAGAAACGGGGACAAGAAAAGGTTACCCGGTCGTAAAATCTTGCCATTCTCTGGCAGAATATTTGCCTCCTCAAAAGAATTTGTGGGTAAAACAATGCCCGGACTCCGGTGAAACCTTCGGTGCTGCCTCCCTCGCTGGAATGGAGCTTCGCGTTGATACTGTATTCGCCGCGCGTACAAAATGTATTCACAAAGCGTTGATACTATTGGTGGGAAGAGAAGATTATATTGGCACTCAAAATGGTATTGGACTTAAGGGGGGAGGGACGAATATTCGGAGCTTCCCCAATGCCTCAATAAACTCTCGCCGCTGCCGCAGCGTTTTAAACTTTAATGTCAGAAAAACGGGAAAAAACGGGGACAGGCAAAAAAATGCTCAAGTCAGTACTTGCCATGTTTCTTAACGGACTTGATGAAACGCCCTAAGGCTTTGTCCTTCTTTCGCTTCTCCACGTAGGAAAGGTCATGGTACTCTGTTTCCTTTCTGAGCTTGAGATAGCTCTCGTATCGCTCTTCGCTGAGATTGCCTCCGTCAATCGCCGCCATAACGGCACAACCGGGCTCCTGGGTGTGGGTGCAGTTGGAGAATCGGCAGGTGAGGGAAAGGTCGTGAATGTCCGAGAAGCTGTCGTCTACCCCGTCACTTGTGCCAAGGAGACCAAGTTCCCGCATGCCGGGGGTGTCAACCAGCATAGCGCCGTTATCGAGAATAAGCAGTTGACGACGTGCGGTTGTGTGTACGCCTTCTCCCGTTCCGCTGACAGCCTTTGTGTCAAGCACGTCTCGTCCAATAAGTCGATTGATGAGGGTGGTCTTTCCGACTCCTGATGAACCAAGCAGGCAATACGTCTTGCCGGGCACAAGGAGGTCGCGAAACTTTTCCAATCCGGTTCCTGTGGTGTTGCTGATGGGGAGTAGTTGGGTAGTGATTCCGGTATCCCTGATCTTTTCGATCATCCCATCCAGTTCTTCAAGCGTGATCAGATCTGTCTTGCTCAAGATGACGATGGGCTCGATCTGGCCTTCGTTGGCCACAACAAGGTAGCGGTCGAGCCTTCGTATGTTGAAATCGTAGTGGCATGACTGGACAATGAAGGCAACGTCCAGGTTGACCGCGATCATTTGGAAGTCCACCGTTTTTCCCGGGCACTTACGACGCAGAAAAGTCCTCCTTGGCAGGACCGCATGAATGACCGCGAGATTTGCCGATGTGTGCTCCAAGCACACCCAGTCCCCAACGCAAGGAAGGTGGGTACTTGATTCAGCAGCAAAGCGGAACTTCCCCGCGAGTTCCGCGGTTGATTCACCATACTCATTCCGCACCAGGAATGCGCCTCGATCAACGGTCATCACCCGGGCCAAGTTGTGCCCTGGCTGGAGAATGGCGCTTGCATGTGCACCAAACCAGTCGTCAAAACCTAGAGCATGTAGGTCCATTTCTCCTCCACACCGAACTATAATTAGAAAACGGAAAACGGGGACAGGCAAAAAAATGGGCAAAAAAATGGAAATTTTCGTCTGTCCCGACTGCTGTCTAATGTCAAAAGTCTTTCCGGATAAACTTTAAAGACCTTACACTTAAACATTACACCTCCTTGATTAAGGTGTTCGATCATTTGACATTACCTCTTTTTCTCCGTCAAACGATCTGCCCCTATTATGGCATAAAAATGATCCGGAACCGGGTAAAACGGATGCAAAATAGAGGGTAAAATCGTTGCATTAAGGTTGGAAAATAGAACAAATGATGCAAACCGGGGAATTTTGTTGCAAAATGCGTTTCAAGTAGAAAAAACTGACCAATGGCATTAATTATGCTATTAATAATTACCCGGTACTTTATCCTGGCCAGGTTCGGAAATAAAAAAAGGGGACAGGCACGGAGAACACGGAGAACAGTTGGGAATCAAAACAATTCTTTTTGGATGGCGTGAGACAGAGTCTCTTTCTCGTCCAGGATGTGAATCACTTCCCAGCCTCTCTGTTTCAAAGTGGAAGCTATATAATTGCGGTGACACCCCCAAGGAAATTTTTCAGCACACATAAACGCAGAGGGTACCGCAGAAGCAATCTCTTCCAACCGCTCGATCCCCGATAAGTAATCCTCCGTCTCCCTGTAGGCCTCGTAACCCCCTTTACGGAAACCTCCCAGCAGGTTTCCCATGTAATGGTAAGCAATGCCATGACCCTGCAAATATTGGGCAAGGTTTTCTTTTTTAAAATGCTCGAATCGCTTACTGGTGGGAAAACGCCTGACATCAATAATGGCTTTGACGCGGTGATTTGTAAGGATTTCCACGAATGCCTCGATGGTCCGATTACTGGTGCCGATAGTATATACAGTCATATTCATATTATAGCCGATTTACAGCCTTTTGTCTTAACCTGAAACCTTGCTTGTCCCCTTAATTTCTTAATTTCCTTAATTGCATTAAATATATAAGANNATTAAATATATAAGAAGGATTCGTAGTTATTGGGTAACGACCGGGTGGATATAGACGTATTTTTCGGCTTTTATCTGCTTGATTGCCTTTCTTACAGCCACACCTATTTCATTTTTTTTGTAAATTTCCTTCAATCTCTTTTTGGCCATACTGTATGCTTCATTTTCCTTGAAAATTGTTTTCCTGAGTTTACAGGCATATATAAG
Source organism: Candidatus Aminicenantota bacterium (assembly GCA_011772425.1). GTDB lineage: Bacteria > Acidobacteriota > Aminicenantia > UBA2199 > UBA2199 > JAKAGC01. The sequence continues at coordinate 10,468 of WVZO01000175.1, read as the reverse complement.
GCTGATCAAAAGACCATTTTTCGGATCCGGTTCCCTGTTATGAAGAATGATATCATTGAGCTGGATTTTTATTTGATCTTCACGGGCCGGATTGATGGATGGGTATATTATTTTATTAAAGGCTATAAATACTTTTCCGGTTTCCATGGTTAATATTTTTTTGTCGATTAACCGATATAAAATCATTTTTTTATAGATTTTGGCTTTTTTGGATATCTTTTTCACCCAGTATTTCAGAGATTTTTGCTTTGTTCGTTTTTTGATTAATTTCAGAACCTGATCTAAAATAATATCTTTGGTGGGGCTTTCATCCTTTAAAATGATTTTGTTGTTTTCAAGAACAATCTTCCTTTTTTGGATTAATTCATAAATAATCGTACCGGCTATTCCGCAATGAATACGGGTTGAATCCGCAAAAAATTTACCCTTTTTGTCATCAATTGATAACAATAAAAATTCTTCGAGCAATTTGTTGGAGTGGACACGATCATTTTCGGGTGCAGTGAATGCTTTATTCTTTAAATCAGTGTTCTTCTGTTCATTTTCAATCCTGTTGAGAGCGTTTAAGACCAATTTTTTAAGGTTGGAATCAAATTGTGGTAAATTCTCCAGCTCATCCATCAGGTATTTTTTATATTGGGGATTTCCCGACTGAATCAGGGATACTGCAATTTCGATCCTTAGAATTTTGGCATCATCCACCCAATCGCTGTTTTCAAAGGAATCAATTAAGTTATCCAGGTTTTTTAGCGCCATCTTTTTCAGTTCCTGTCTGGCTTCTTTTTTCTCCTCGGTCTGGCTCAGTTTATTCTGGCTGTATGCCAGCCAGTAGACAGCACTATCAGAATCCTGATTCCCGGGAAATTCATCTTTCATTTTCTCCAGGAATACAATCGCATTCTTCCACTCTTTCATAAAAATGGCTTTTCTGGCCTTTTTCAGAAGTTGAGAGGCATTTCCGGTGGTTGAACCATGGTCATCATAACTGACCAGATGCGCCGAAACGAAGAAAAGAGTAGCCATCAACAGGACAATTATTACATTGTTTTTTTGAGGATACTTTTGCATGTTACACCTCCTGAAAGATCATTATTTAAAAATTGTTCCCAGTAAAATTTTTCTATTTTATAAAGGGTTCTTTTCATTTTTATGAGGTTTTTTATGAATAAAAAATTCTCGGATTCATTGGTATCCATGTTGGATATCTCCATTAAAATAATTTCAAGTTCTGTTAATAATTGCTGGATTTTCATATTTTTCATGAGAAGCATATGAGCCTGCAAAACCCGGTTTTTCATAAGCAGTTTGCTGGCCAGTGTTTTTTCAAAGGAAAAATCAACCTCATTTTTTTGTGTGGGCTGGTAATTGCCGTATTCAAGGATGAAGGGTTTAATGTCTTCCAAATACGCGCAAATGGCATACTGGAGATTTTTGGGGTTTTTTAGATCCAATGATTCCTCTGAGGGGGTGGATATGAATAGTTTTCTCCCGGCTAAAAATCCCAGGAAGAAGATGATTATTGACCCAACCACAGCATATTTCCAGGGTGAATACCGGGGATTCCAAATAGGTCTTTTTGGTTTTGATTCCCTCTCAATATTTTGTTTAATAATGGTCCATGATTTGTCCCAGTCAGGCATGGTTATATTATGGGATGATGTTTGCAGGGTGGATACCAGCTGCCTGGTTTTAATGAAAGTTTCAGAGCAGGTTTTACAATGATTCACATGTTCTTCCACCATTTTTTTATCCTTTACCGGTAAATCCTTTTGGATGAATAATTCCATTAAATTTTCACATTCTTTGCAGTTCATTGTTTCTCTCCAAATAAAAAATTTAATTGTTTTTTTAATTTAGAAAAGGCGCGTGACAACTGCTTTTTTACACTCCCTTCACTGCAGCGCATTTTTTCAGCAATTTCTTTAATTTTTAATCCGTTGTAATACCTGAGCACTATGATGGTTCTCTGTTTTGAAGATAATGTATTCAATTCATTTTTAAATGCAAGGTGCATTTCTTCTATCTCAAGCGCTGTCTCGGGGTTGAGATGCTGCGCTTTGAATTGGCCCGGATTCTCCTGGAGAATATCCTGATTTTTCTCCTTTTGTTTCTTATGTTTTCTTAGAAAGGAGATCGAGCAGTTTATTCCAATCCTATATAACCATGTAGAGAATATAAGTCTTTTTTTAGGTTTAAAATTTTTAATGGCCAAAAATGCCTTAAAAAATATCTCCTGCAGCAAATCCTCTGCGTCTGCGGTGTTTTTTACAAATCCGTAAGCCAGCCGGTAAATTTTTCCCCGGTTGGTATTGTACAGCTCTTCAAAGGCAGTCAGATCTCCTTGCCAGCATAACAAGCTTACCTTCATCCATTATCACTATCTTTGATCCTCATTTTAAACCTGATTTTGTCTTATGTTTATTAAACGCCATTCAAATGTATTTGGTTGACCAGTAGGAGGATATTTTAAACCATTTTTAGAGAAAAATGAATAAATGATGAAAAAGGGAAAAAAATGGAGGTGGTATCTTGGTGACATATCTTGGTGACATGCAAAGTCTTCTAAGAATCCCGCGCTTAGAAAATTTGGATTACTGTGTTATAATGTAAAACCAATATAAGAATCAATTTCGTTGAAATTGTGAAAAAAAATGTGTCGCGGACGGACGCAATAAAAAAAACTCAAGAATGCGCACTTTGTGGCGAAAAAGGAGGTATTGAAATGAAGAGAACGATAGTCATTATTATGTTTTTTCTTGGTACAGCTTTGGTTTTTTCAAAGACAGTCGTACCTCTGCCGGAGTTAACCGGGGACCCCCAAACCATCACAGTGGACAAAGAGAGAATCTATATTACCAATACTCCGGAGATCCTCATCTATTCGGTAAAGGATTACAAATTTCTAACAAAATTCGGTAAAAAAGGTGAAGGCCCGGGAGAATTTATGTTTATCGGACCGTGGAATATGCATATTACTGTATTGCCCAAAGAACTCCTTGTAGTCAGCCAATCAAAGATTTCTTATTTTACTAAAGAGGGGAAATTTCTAAGAATGCTGAAAATTGATCCCATGGTGCGTACATTTTTCCGGGTTAAACCTTTGGGGGATGGATACATCGGAGTTACAGCGGAACATGAAGGAAAGGGAGCCTTTAAATTTTGGTACTATATCTACGACTCCCAATTCAGAAAACAAAAAAAGCTTTCCGTGGTATTCAACCGGGGAACCGACGGAAAGATCACTCCCATCACTCAATCACCCATTTTAAGTAAATATGAAATCTGTGATAACAAAATTTTTCTTAGTGAATCTGAAAATAGCAAAGGTATAATAGATGTGTATGATAACCAGTGTAATAAGCTTTATGCCATTGAGCAGGACTATGAAAAAATAGAGTTTACAAAAGAAGATGAAAAAGCATACTTGAAGAGGTTTGTCACCCAGGGAGAAAAGGAAAATTATGAGAGAGTGAAACACAGGTATGTATATCCCAAATATTTTCCTGCCTGGCAGAATTTTGTTATAGACAACAACAAGATATATATCCAGACGTTCAAAAGAAATAAGGAAGATACCGCAAACGAATTTTATATTCTTGACCTTAAGGGGAAATTAATAAAAAAAGTGTGGGTTCCTGTGGAGGAATTTTTCGATTTCGCACCCCATCCTTATACAATAAAAGACAATAAAATTTATCAATTGGTGGAGAATCTAGAAACAGAGCAATTTGATTTACATATCTCAAAAATTGAAGAATAAGAAAAAAAATGCCTTTCTTGCCTGCCCCCTTCTTCAAAATCTATTAATCATATGTGTATTTTAAGGAAAAGAATGCAGGATGTCAATAGGGGCTGAAAGCTCAATTCAGCGCTATTTTTTCCCTGTAGTCGATGATAAAATCTGCTTTTTTATTATGTTTTAACAAGTCCAGGACTTTTAAAAAGGTTTTGTTCCTTTTTTTCCAGATCCGGTTTAAATGATGTCCATAAAAGTTTAATCTAAACCCGGTTCTGTCCCCGGTAATGAGTTTTCTTATTCTTTCATACGTCGAATAAAGTTTCTTATGGCTGTACATTTGTGCATATTGAAGTTCAGATATAGAGAAATTCGCAGGCTTAAACACAACGTGATGGGCATCATATAAGCTCCAATCGTCAAAGAGGATACGGTTATCCGATTTAATCTTCTTATATAGTTCGGTCCCTGGAAAAGGAGTCAGGATACTAAATTGAAAGGATGTCAACCTGGATCTTCTGGCAAATTGTACTGTTTTTTTCACAGTTTTCCAGTTATCTTGATCAAATCCCAAAATAAACATCCCGTGAATGTGAATGTTATGGTTTTGAAATATCTTGATTGCCTTAACAATATCCTCAATTTTCTGGCTCTTCTTCATTTCACTAAGGCTTTCCGGGTTAACCGATTCAAAGCCGATAAAGACAGTGTAACACCCTGCTTTTTTCATGAGTTTAACCAACTCAGTGTCTTTTGCTATATTAACCCGTACCTGGGCAGACCATTTAAATTTAAATTTTTCCCTGATCATCGCATTTAACAATTCTTTTGTCTGTTCCAGATTTGCCGCAAAATTATCATCATAGAAGAAGACAAAATTTTTCTCACTTTTATATTGCCGCAATTCTCGGATGATATTTTCTACTGATCTGAACCTGTACTTTCTGCCAAACATTGATGTAACCGAACAGAAAGAACATTGAAAGGGGCATCCCCTGGAGGTTTGAATCGAGATGATGGTTTTACCCCTTAACGTTTTTTTATCTTTACTTTTAAACAATGAAAAATCCGGGAATGGAATGTTATCCAGGTTTGTTATGAAATTTCCCGCCGGGTTATGGACAATTTTGTCATTTTTTTTGTACGATAGATTGGGCACTGAGGAAAAATCTCCTTTTTTCTCCCAGGTATCGATAAATGCAATAAGGGAATCTTCACCTTCACCACGAATGACAAAATTGGAATGTTCGAGGGCTTCTTCCGTTAAAGAAGTCGGATGAACCCCTCCCATGATGACTGGAATTCCCATATCCCGAACTTTATCTGCAATTTTATATGCTCTCGGTGCAGTGGAAGTAATACTGGATATTCCCACTATATCTGCAGACTTGATCCGATTCCAGTCAAGTTTTTCTACTTCTTCAATGAAAAGCTCAACTTCCCAGCCCCTCTTTTTCATGATACTACCTAAAATGAAAATACCCAGCCTGGGTGTCATAAACTTTGAAAAATAATGTAAGTTAGGGGGTTGGGGTTCTATAAATATGATTTTACTCATCTTTTCCTCCCTCCGCACCTTTACCATGTTTTTGATTTTTCTTTTTAAGGTTGTTTATCTCCCCCTTTTTTTTGTTGATTAACTGATAAGAAATTTCTTTTTTCATGATAGAGTATATTTTAGTGGAAAGATCTGTGGATTCTCAGGTATTCCTGTATTCGGTTTCCCAGATTTTTCCCGATAATCCCCTGAAATTTTCTCCGTACTCAACTAGCCTCCTATGGTATCCTTCATCATGGAGTGCATCTCTGGCATCAGCGTTTTGAGGATTTGCATTTGTTTTATTTATGATTTCAGTAGCTGTTTTATGATGGTCTCTCATCGGGCAGGGTGCCAGGAGGTTTCCGATTTTATTTCTTGAACAATTATATGAATACTCATCCTGCCACTTTCTTATGGAGTCGAAGAAAGGATTCTGTAGGGCATCATTAAGGTTTCCTCCCCTGTTATAAATATCAACAATATTCTCTGAGTAGTATGGAAAGAAGACACAGGGCATTATATTCCCGTTCCAATCGATATGGATGTGACCGCATTCTCTTCCTGCGGATACACAACCGTCAGACGCTATACCTGAATTCCAGAAGTCTACAATGAAATACCCTTTCTCTCTGGACATCTTTCTTTCCATTTCAAAAAGTGCTAATCTCTGTTCAGGTGTAATCATTAAGTCTATGGTATATTCCCTGCCTATTGGCATATACTGGAACATCCACATATATCTGGCACTGATTTTTTCAAAATAGTATTCGTAGAAATCCTCTTTTTGTAATAAATCGATATTATTTTTGGTGATTGTTACAGAGACACCATAAGGAACGCCATAAGAAGCAAGATGTTTAAATGCAGCCAGGATTTTATCATATGTTCCTTCACCTCTTCGCATGTCTGTCTCTTTTTTATAGCCTTCTACTGAAATTGCTGGTGTAATGTTCCCGATTTCGCCAAGTTTCTGTGCTACTTTTTCATTTATCAATGTTCCGTTGGTATACACTAAAAAGAAAGTATCTTCCTGATGCTTTTCTCCTAATTCAAGCAATCCTTTTCCGTTGTCCTTCCACATAAACGGTTCTCCACCTGTGATAACTGTAAAAAAACTACCCCATAAGTCATTTTTCTCCGTAATTATCCTGTCTACAACATCGAAATTTAACTTCGATTTTGTTGTGATATCGCTGTTGGCATAACATCCTTTGCATCTTAAATTACAGGATTTCGATGGTGATATGACCATGAAATCAGGAGGATATCTTTTATACTCCTGCTTAAATGCTTCTCTCTGGGGAAAATCCCGGATAAACATTCTGCCCAGGACAATTTTTGCCAGGACTTTTGTAACATTCGGACTTAATCCGTTATTACTCTGTGATATCCTTCTGATGGCACTTAAAAGATTTCTGGCCAGGTAAAATTTTTCTTCCTGCACTGCGATTGGCCTGTTATCAACATTTGTGTCAAAATAATATCTACGCATTTTTTTAGTGGCAATATTTAACAATATTCTTCTTAGGAAGGGTAGTTTTAAGGCAATTTCGATTAGTCTTACATAAGACAATTTATCCAAACTTAATTCCTTAAATGTTCTCATGCTTGTCTCCTCCTTTTGAAAAATTAATCAGCCGATCCCTCTTTTCAAATAACTCATAGCACGTCTCCTTGCAATCAAAACATAATATATTAAAGGAAATACTAAAAAAAGTCAATATCTAGGAAGGATAAAAATTTTTCCCCACGCTCACCTTAATTCCACACAGGCTTCCGCCATTAGGGTCTGAGTGCTTCCTCCACACCCTTCTGTGACTACTAATTTGATTTGTCCATCTCAACTTAACCACTGCCTCGCTTCCAACTCCAGCTTTCAACATCTACTCTTCTTTAAGCCTTCTATTCTTGAAATTATAGACTATCACACCAAGAAGGAAATTTCAAGATATTTCTGAAAAAAAAAAATAAAAAAATTCATTTGAAAAATAGGGAAAAATTCTCAGGTCTTATTAGGTGAAAACCCCTAAACCAGGCAAAAACTCTTGAAATCCGCTGTTATTGGTGTATAATTATTAAGGAACTACAATGAAAAGAATTGCCGTCGTTATTTTTTTATTCTCTTGTGTTTTGTATGTTTTCCCCGGGAAATTATCGGTATTACCGGAACTTCGCCGGCCCCATTCGCTGGTAATCGCTGGTGGGGAACTTTATGTGGTGGATGGAGTTGAAGTCTATATTTATTCGTTAAGCGACTATCAACTGCTGAGAAAATTCGGGAAAAAAGGCGAAGGTCCTGGTGAATTTCTACCAAGTCGTGAAATACCCATTCAATTGCAGTTTTTCAAAGACTTCCTGGTGCTCAATTCCACGACGAAAATTGCCTATTTTACCAAGCAGGGAAAACTGGTTAAAGAAAAGAATATACCGTTTACGTTTACCCAGATCCTTCCTTTCGGGAATAATTACGGCGTCGTTAAGTTCACAGCCACCCAAAACCACGCTCAAACGTACAGCGTCATACTGTACGATGCCAACTTCCGGGAGATAAAAAAATTATACAGTTCAACTCGTCCCCGTCCCTCCCAGGCTGAAAGGGGAATAAAAATTCCAAAACTCATATACATCGGCAGTACCGGTAACAAACTATTTGTCGTCGATCAAAAAGACGATTCATATATCCGGGTTTTCGATTTGTCGGGAAAACCGTTAAAACCAATAAAAACGAATCTACCACGGCTGAAAGTGGATGAATCCATAAAAAAGGAGTTCCTGGAATGGTTTCAAACCAGTAAATTCTATAAAATCTTCGGAGTCAGGGTGGAAGAGTTGAAACGGGTGCTCCATTTCCCCGAGTACTTACCCGCGATCCGGATTTTCCGGTTGAAAGGGGGAATTTTTTACATACAGACTTACAAAACAAAGGACAACAACCAATCGGAATTCATATTTCTCGATATAAATGGAAACCAGTTAAATAGAATTTACTTGCCGTCCGGGGAAATGAGAAAGGTTCAGATTGGCACTCATATGCCGTATAGTTTTGTAAGGGGCAGGTATTATTATTTAGTGGAGAATGTTGACAGCGAGGAGTGGGAGCTGCATATGAAGGAAGTACCCCTGAAAAAAAATTAGTTAAAACGGCCCTGCCGGGGCCTGGAGGTCGTCATGAATAAATTTAAAGCAATATCGGCTTTTTTAATCATTTTGTTTCTTACGGTACCTTCTTTCTCCCAGGGAAAAAAGGTAAAGGATTTAAAATTTCACCACATGCAGAATTACTGCTGGATGAGACTTGCTACCATTATCCCGGAAATTACCGACCGGATCATCTTACCTATTGGGACCGTGGAGGCCCATGGCGCTGTTGCCATAGGGGCGGATAATTTTATTCCCAACAACCTGGCGGAATTGATATGGGATAAATGCAATGCCCTGATCGCCCCTCCCATCAATCATGGATTCACCGGCCAAAGCATCTCACAGTTTCCCGGTTCCATCACCGTACGGGAAGACATCTTTGAAGAATATATTTATGATGTTTTGAAAGATTTAGTCAGGACCGGTTTTAAAAATATCCTGATCATCAATGGGCATGGGGGAAATACCGAGCCGGCCAAGCGGGCCATGGGCCGCGTACATACCGAAACCGGTGCCCATTTTATGATTGTTGACTGGTGGAAGATCGCATTCCAAACAGCCACCGAAGTTTATGGGCGCAAAGCCACGCAGTCGGGGCACGGTGACATGGAAGAGGCCGCATTGGTCATGTCATACGACCCGGCGTTGGTGGATAAGGAAATGTATCGGAAACTCGGTAAAGACAATGTGGGGAAAAAAGGAGTCGAAGCCGGTATTTCCCTGCTGCCTTCCTGGGCCACCACCCGCTACCCGGATGAAGGGGAGGGGTACCTGGATTTCGATATAAAAAAAGCGAAAAAGTACACGCTAAAGAAGGCGGATTATATTGCCAACGTATTTCTCGAAGCAGTCAAACGATGGGAAATGATGGAGGCGTGGAAAAAATAAAGATTTATTACTCTTGCTTTGTTGGAAGCTTGATGTGAAAGATGGTGCCTTTTCCCAGGTCACTCTCCACTTCGATGGTTCCCTTATGCTCCTTGATAATTCCGTAGGATACGAATAAACTCAGACCGGTGCTTTTGACACTTTCTTTGGTAGTGAAAAAGGGGTAAAATATATTTCCTAAGTTTTCTTTGGGTATACCCCTCCCGGTATCGGCAATCAAAATTTCCACTTGCTTGTCTTCTAAAGCCCGGGATTCGATGCGAAGCGCACCTCCCCCGGGCATGGCTTCCAACGAATTAACAATAACAGCAACCAGGGTTTGCTGGATCTGCTTGATGTCGCAGTAAATACCGGGAATGTCTTCCTGCAAATTCAACATAACTTCAATATTCTGAAGCTTAATTTTAGTCTCCACCAACTGGAGACTGATATTAATGATTTCATTAATATTGGCTTCTTGGATATTTAACCTGGTCTGGTCTGAAAGCACCAGGAAATTCTTGACCATATTACTACATTGTTCAATTTCATTCTCCATTAACTGCAAATAGTTTTTAAATTCAGCCAGCCGTTTTTGATCGACATGCGCACCGGAAAGGATTTTGAGCATTAATTTGATATAGATAAGGATGCCTTGCATGGGGTTGTTAATCTCGTGGGCCATAGAAGAGGCCAATACGCCCATGGATGCCATTTTTTCCGATTGAATCAACTGGTCCCTGGTCATGCGTAATTTTTCAGTACGCTCTTCCACCTTCTTCTCTAACTCAATATTCCAGGCATAGATTTTTTCATTGGCCTTTTTTAAGTCCCGGATCATATGATTAAAGGATACAGCCAACTGACCGATTTCATCCCCTGCTTTTACCGAAATTTCAACCTCCAGGTTACCTTGAGCGACTTCTTGAGTACCGTTCACTAATTGTTTAACCGGCTTTGTGACCAGCCTGTGAATAAATAGTGTTAATATAGAAGAAATGCATAATATGGCAATTATTGTAAAAGATATGGAAAGCACCTGGTTTGTTCTTAACTCATTGTCTACATCGACAAGAGACATCCCAATATCCAGGACACCAAGAACTCTCTGTTCTTTGGGATGGGCATGGCATGATGCATTATAGCAATCAGGTTCATTGTATATCGGCGTGATCACAGCCAGG
>WVZO01000646.1:12010-42618 GCA_011772425.1 Candidatus Aminicenantota bacterium | reverse complement strand
GATAATTTTTCGTTTTTCCACTGCTTCCTGATCCCATTTCCACCGCTTCCTCATACCATTTCCACCGCTTCCTGACCCTATTTCCACCGCTCAACTTTTGCTTCCTAAGGTATAAATTCGGCATTCTTTCTATATAGGGGGGCGCGTCTCGATGATTATCACAGCTTCCCGGTAGATTTTTTTGACTGTCACCTTTCCCTGATGGAAAAGATAAGGACTTGTAAGCTTTTCCCCAATGTTGATACGTACATGTATTGATTAATGCTTGAATTTCCAATATAATAATACCTCTGATAGAGGATGTACAATGCTTTACATGGTAATAGAGACGTTCAAAGAAAACCGAGTTGAAGATGTATATAACAGGGCGAAGCAATGCGGCCGCATGCTGCCGAAGGGACTTAACTATATTGAAAGCTGGGTCGAACCAACTTTTACCAGATGCTTCCAGCTTATGGAAACGGAGAATGAATATCTGTTCCAGGAGTGGATCAGTAAATGGCAAGACCTGGTGCAATTCGATGTCATACCAGTTATTACAAGTGAGGCCGCAGCTCAATTGATAAACGATGCAACTCATAGACAGCAATAATGGGAAAAGTTGTCAGGAAAAGTTGTCAGGCCAGGAAATTTACTCTCAGAGGCAAGAGTCTATTCAACGGGAAAACATTCTAAAAAGACATAGGATAGGCGGATGAAATGAGCGTTTTCGCTGTAATTCCTTTACTCACGGCGGTGGCATCCCTATTCCTGGGGGATTTTGTTTTCTATCTGAATCCCAGGCTGGTAGTGAACCGAATGTTCTTTTATTGCTGCTTATTGTTTACCTTCTTGGGATTTGTTGAATTTGCCTTCTGCCGGGCCGAGACCTATGATACAGCGTTTTTTTGGTTTAAGATGGGTGCAGTATGGACATTTATGGTCTCGGTTGGAATCCATTTTGTATTGATCTTTATCGAAAAAAAAAAGCTGCTCAAAAAATGGCAAATTTTTTCCCTGGTATATTTGCCGGCTCTATTTTTCTTTGCTTTAGAAGTCGTAGGAGGACCTCCAGTAGAACTTATAAAGCTCTCCTGGGGTTGGACATACACCTACCAGGTAGAGACCATTGTATATAATTTAGAAATATTTTGGGTTATTGGTGCAAGTATTTTTGCATTTTATTTAGTCATCCGTTACTATTTAAAATCGACCGATAAAGTAAAGAAAGTCCAGGCTCGATTGCTTATTACCGGGTTTTCTTTTCCTTCGATTTTGGTCCTGGTTTCATGGATTATACTTCCTTATTTAGAGATCCCGGCACCGGATCTTACATCGACAGGATTTTTTATAACCATGGTTTTTGTCGGCTTTGGCATCTGGAAATACAAACTGTTTACCCTGACACTGGAAGTGGCAGCGGAAACGATCTTATCTACCATGGCAGACGCGCTTTTCCTGGTCAGCCTGGCGGGAGAAATTGTATCAACGAATAAAGCGGCATGTCAACTTCTTGGATATCAAGAAAGCGAACTCATCGGACAGGACATAGACGTTATTTTTACTCCTGGTGAAAAAATCAAGATCAAGGAAATCCAGATGGAGCAATTGATGACAACGGCTTCTATCACTGATATTGAAACGCAGGTAAAAACAAAAGAAAACAGTATCATCCCAATTTCTTTATCCGGGTCCTTAGTACAAGATAAGCAGGGCACGAAACAAGGTATCATTTATGTTGGCAGAGATATCAGCGAACGTAAAAAAGTGGAAAAAATAATGAAAGACTCTCTTAGAGAAAAAGAGGTCCTGATCACAGAAATCCATCACCGGGTGAAAAATAATTTACAAATTATTTCCAGCTTATTGGAATTGCAGTCAGATACCCAGGAAGATCCCAGGATACTCAACATATTCCAGGAGAGCAAGGACCGGATTCGAGCCATGAGCCTGGTCCATGAAAATCTCTATCAATTCGGGGACCTGGCCCGAATCGATGGGATAGAATACATCCATAGTCTCGTGGATTACCTTTTTAATACCTACGGGGAACTGGCTGAGAATGTTACTCCCAGCATACAAATTGAAACACCGTCACTCCAGTTGGTTATGAATACTGCCATCCCCATTGGCCTGATTCTTACGGAGCTGCTTTCCAATGCCTTGAAACACGCATTTCCTTCCGGTAAAAAAGGTGAAATTCACATCGTTATTCGCGACGCCCCCAATGGTATGTTAACCCTGGAGGTCCGTGATAACGGTGTTGGGCTCCCAGCGGATTTAGACATCCAGGAAGCCAAATCCCTGGGGCTGGAGTTAATCACCCTGTTGACCCAACAGGTGAAGGGAACCCTTGAAGTAGAAGGAAAAAAGGGAACCACTGTTTCCCTAACCTTTCCTTTTCCAAAGGGGGTGGCCTAAGATTTTAAGGAAAAAATATGACTAAAAATAAGGGAATAAAAATGCCGTTTTTTGTTTACGGGACCGCCTGGAAGGAAGACGCCACCACCCCACTGGTAAAAACAGCCGTTTCTGTAGGATTTAAAGCCATTGACACGGCTAACCAACCCAGGCACTATCAAGAACCTCTTGTGGGTGATGCCCTGAAGGCGCTGGCTAAAGAGGGTATTCCCCGGGATACATTGTTTCTACAGACTAAATTTACACCTGCCGATGGTCAGGATCGTAGGATTCCTTATGATCCTTCAGCCGACCTCTCGACACAAGTGGGACAGTCGTTTGCCAGTTCGTTAGAGAATCTCCATACGGATTATGTGGATTCGTATCTCTTGCATGGTCCGTATTCCAGGGTGGGTCTTGGGGAGTCCGATTGGGAAGTGTGGCATGCCATCGAGGACATTTACAAATCAGGAAAAGCCGGGATGATCGGTATCAGCAATGTAAATATCGGACAGTTGGCAGCGCTGACTGAAAAAGCAGAGATCAAGCCGATGGTAGTCCAAAACAGGTGTTATGCTGTTCAAGGATGGGACAGATCAGTGCGAGAATTCTGCCAGGCTAACCATATCATTTATCAAGGCTTTTCACTTTTAACAGCAAACTGGTTGGTTTTACAGGACCCAAGGGTGATAAGCATTGCTCGACGTTTAGGGAAAACTCCCGCACAAGTGATATTTCGATTTGCCTTGCAAGTGGGAATGGTGCCTCTCACCGGCACAACCAATGAGCAGCATATGAAAGAAGATTTACAAGTACATGACTTCGAGCTCACAGCAGATGATATAAGCGTAATATAATCTACGTTTGTTTCAAGACTGCGCTTGAAACACTGGCTTTATTCTTCCTCCTTTTGCTCTTCAGCAGCCGGGATTTCCTCATTCTTATCAGCCCCCGACTTTTCATGACGTTTTGCCAGTTTTTTTTCTTTTTTTTGCTGCCGCTTTAACTCTTTTCTGCGTTTCTCAGCTTTGTATGAGCGAGTATTCTTAGCCAAATGACTTTCTCCCTTCATGAAAATCTCAGTATACCATACAAAAAGTAGAAGTGCAACTTTAGTTTTTTTCGCTTGTCCTTATTTTAATGAATCGATCAGTTCTACAAGCATCCATTCCAGTATATAATGGTAGTCTTCGCTGAGTTCGAGTTTGTCCCTGAACTCTTGCAAAACTCCCCAGTTAATGTAATTCCGAACCAACCCCATGAACCAATTGAATCGGTCCTGGCCGAACCGGTTGATAATGACCGATTTATAAACAGGGCTGTTGGATTTCAACTGGGCAAGCACATACCAAATGAGCTGTTTTTCCGGGGTCAAGGTGTAGATTTGTTGGATGGGTAATTTCCCGGCTTCGACGGCCCCTGCATATTGGTCGTGGTCTGGTAAGGTTTCATAAAAATGGTCGGCTGCGTAATTGTGCAGCCCTGGACCAAAAGCAATGCAAGGCGACTGCTTTTCCCAGCGCTCACGGTACACGGTAGTGTCTTTGACCTGGGGCAAAAGGAACCAGCCTACCAGGTTTTCCCGGTAGCCTGCGCGTTTCAGCATTTGCCTGGCCTCATTGTACATCTGCCAGCACATGTGTTCATCCGGGAACCGTTCCGGCTCCTTACGGAAAGTCCGGATGATGGCTGGCATCTCACGGATATCCAGCCGGTAAATGGTGAGCGAGGGAACGCCCAGTTGAATCGCTTTTTCTACGGAGGCGAGCCACACATCAAGACCCTGGTCATTTAAGCCGTAGATCAGGTCCACGTTGACCGAGGCAAAACGCGGGATCACTTCGCTTAACACCTCACGGGCTTGAGCACCGGTATGCTTGCGCTCGATGAGTTTCAATATCCGGTCATCAAAGGCTTGAACACCTATACTTAAACGGTTAATATACCGCTGGAGGATGGCTATTTTCCTGGGCTTGAGAGTAATGACACTGCATTCGAGACACACCTCGCAATCGTCATTGCTCCTGTATCGGTCAACAAAGTACCCGATGGTCTCATCCAGCAGGTCCGCCGGGACAACCGTGGGCGTACCACCGCCGAAATAAATCGAGCGGACATTGCGGTTGGGAAGATCAATCCACTCATCCATCAGGCGGGCATGTTTCCTTTCCGCTGCCAACATGCGCTCCAACACGCTTCGCTTTAACATGGGACTCTGGTAATAATAGCAATAGGAGCAGTGCTCGATGCACCAGGGGAAATGCACATACAGGGCAAAATCCTTATACTTAGGATAAAGACTGAGGATAGAATCCTGGTGACTATCATTATAAGGGATTGGCGGGTCTGCACCGGCTGTGGCTATATCTTTTAAAATAGTGAATCGGTAGGTGGTACCATCCTTACCCTTAAAATAATCTTCAGGTAAATGAGTCATAATGTTATGTTGCCTCATTTTGGTTTCTCCTTTTTGCATTTACAATGCGGTATTAAGCCAACATGTTTTATATATTGCATGTCCCATTCCAGGTGGTTTTTGTTTCAAGCGCCGTCTTAAAACAAGCGTATTAACTCATTAAATAAGCGGGCGAATTCTTTCACATGCGGCTGCTGAAATATTGAATAATGATCCCCACTTACTTGATGATAGGTTACCGGGGTGTTACAGTAATTTTTCCAATGTTCCGGTGCTTTTCGTTTCGATTGACTGCCGGCAAAAAAATAGATCGGTGTTTTGATTTTGCCTGCCGGGATATAATGAGCAGCGGAATTGATTAATGTCCGGGTTAAATTGAGATATTGAATGGCATCTTCCACTCGAAGCCCTTCAAAATTGAGCATTGCCAGTATGGGGTCTTGCATGAGTGATTTTTTAAGTTCCGCGGTATAGGAATCACTGGATTTCAGCAAATCCACGACAAAGGGCCAGATATGGTCTATATCGGTTACTCGTTCCAATTTTGCCTCGATTCCGGTGCCGGGGAAATTTTCTTTTATATAACGTTTTTCCGTCCCCAGTGTAAACTCCTGTATTTCATTATTTAAAAGCCCCATGGGCCCACCGCAGTCAACAAAAGCCAATAGGCCCAAAGAATCCCCCATTTGCTCCAGTTGCCAGGCCATTTCAAAAGCTGTATTGCCGCCGGAAGACCAGGTAACTATATTATAGGGTCCTTGAGGCTGCACTTTTTTTATTTTGTGAATATATTTTTCCGCGATTTCCTCTATGGTCCAATGTTGAGGCGTGTAATTTTTTAACCTGTCGGCTTGAATGCCCCAACAATTAAACCGGGTATCCAGATGCCTGCAGAATTCCAGGTACACGCCAACTTCGCCGCTGACCTCATGGATGAAAAAGATATCTCCATCAGCCCCTGGAGCATCATTGAGCTTCCACAGGTTTTCCGATACCGCGATGGCGATCTTGCTGTTGGCATCTTTATCGAGTTCCTTTATACTTGCTTCATCCTCATGAATGGGTTTATAGCCGAGGGCTGCCGCGATTTCCCATGTGGGTTCTCCCAGGAAATCCTTCTTATAATGCTGCTTCCAGTTGTGAGCCACTGACGGGTTAATGGTTTTGTGCTGGTGAAACTTGGGGTCACCGATCATTTGTCCTTGCGAATACACACCATCGGTCATTCGTTGTTTCTTTTCCTTATAAGGTTGAATCATGCCGGGATGGAATTCCAGGTGCAAAAACCGGCAAATGTTCCTGGCGGTTTCTTCGGGTTTTGCCACCAACTCTTCACACCTGATCCACAGTTGACGTTCCTCCGGTACTTGCTTTAAAAACTCCAGGATGTTGTATACGCTGTTTGTCCATATCACTTCGGCAAGTTCACGCCGGGTAAGGGAAAGCATATCGGTCAGTCGCTGCCCACCCAACAAATCCATTTTGGCTTCTACGTAGGAATGAATCATGCCGTAAGGATGACGCAGCAAATGAATATACCTGGCGTTCTGGAAATATCGTTCCGCTTGTTTTAAAATTTCAAGATCGCTGGCATAACCGGGTGATTTGTCCACCAACAACCGGTCTCCTAGCCACTGCTGGACCTGGTGATAGAATTCTTTAACGGTTATATCCCGGTTTTCGAAGTCTGCCATTATCTCCTGGGCTTCTTCCACACTGCAATTTTTTATTTGTTTGATGGCATGGAGGGTCCCCTGGAGGTGAGAAGCTGCCGCTCCTGTAAGTGCGTTTTTTCGCTGACCGAGGGTGTTGTAGTACAGTAAGTTTAATTCGGGTGGGGCAAACAAAGCGGGATGTCCGGCAAGCATGACCCGAAGCAAGGTAGAACCGGTACGGGGTGGAGATAGAACAAATACCGCGGGAGGATTCCTGTGAGTATCGGTTTCTGACGGCACCGGACTGTCAGGTAAAAAACGACGGTACCGCATTATTTTTTCATAGGTTACTGTTTCCTTTGGTAAGGGTTGGCCGGTTTCTTCAACGGTTTGCATACCGGTTACCCTGGCAAAACTCTCGGGATAGTGCTTACTGAAATAGGCGGCCAGTTCCGATACGGTGGGAGCATCAAATATGGCGGTGACATGGATGATCTCACCCAATTGCTCTTTGAAGCGGTTGACAAAGGTGATTCCTTTGAGAGAATTAACCCCCATTTCCAGGAGATTGTTATGAATGCCGATGGGTTTGAGCCCCAGCAATTCCTCCCACATTTGGGCCAAAATTTGTTCGGCCCGGTTCCGGGGAGCTGCATATGGGACCTTATTTTCAGGTCTGGTGGCTGCGGGTGCGGGTGCGGGTGAAGGGGGCGCTTGTTCCAGCAATTTTATCACCCCTTCCTGGTCATTCAATTTCAAATTTTGTAGGGGGAGATCAACACTATAACTCAGTCTGTCAAAGGGATAGCCCGGCAGCGGTACCCGGTTTCTCTTTTCATTAGCATAAAAACCGCTCCAGTCAATCGATGTCCCATAAAGCCATAACCTGCCAATCTTCTTTAATAAATACTCTATATCCGAGATTTTTTGTTCCGGTGACCTGACCAGGTTAACCACTAAATGATTCGATTTTTTTTGAATATATTGGTGGGCGAGAGTACTTAAAGCAACACCTGGACCGACTTCCAGGAAGACGGCGTTCTCTATGCTCATTAATTCTTTCAATCCCTTTGAAAATTGTACGGTTTCTCTTAAATGAGTGGCCCAGTACCGCGGATTCACCGCATCTTCCGGGCTGATCCAATTACCGGTTACGTTGGATATAAATGGAATTTTGGGTTTATTCAAGGTCAACTGTCCCACCCGGGTTTCAAATTCCTTTAAGATAGGGTCCATCATCATGGTATGAATGGCGTGAGAGGCTTGTAAGCGTATACATAGATATCTTTTTTCCCGCATGTGCGTTTCAAATTGGTCAAGGGCGGGAATGGGCCCGGCAACAACGCAGGAATCCCCATTATCAATGGCAACGGATAAACGGTGATTTAATAAAGGTGTAACGGTTTCTTTATTAATGGGTACGCTTAACATGGCGCCGCCGGGAATGTCCCGGATCAATTTGCCCCTGAGGGTGACCAGGGTTAGTGCATCTTCCAGGGAAAATACACCAGCCAGGCAGGCGGCAATATATTCGCCGAAACTGTAACCGATCAGGGAATGGGGTTTTATTCCCCATTTCATCAGTAATTGCGCCAGGGCATATTCAAAGATAAAAACCACCAATTGGGAAACCTCGATCCGGTTAATGTCAGGTGGTGTTTTTGCCACAGAGGACACAGAGGACAGAGAGGACACAGAGGAGGGATAGAGAATTTCTTTCAGGTCATAATGTCCCGGTGTATTTAAGAGATCGAAACAGCGGTCCATTTCTTGCCGGAATCGGGGTTCGCTGCGATAGAGTTCCAGGCCCATATTGACATACTGGTCACCAAGCCCGGGAAACATGAACACCACCGGTCTGTCTTCCAATCCTGTAATATTGTGAAGGCTGCCGGGTTTGTCGGATAATAATCCCTCGATGGCTTCGTTTTTATCGGGGCATACCAGCATTCGTCTATAATTGCAGGCTTGCCTGCCCACCTGGAGTGTGTAGGCGGCATCGGCCAGGTTGAGGTCGGGGTGACGTTTAAAATGATGGGCCAGGTCCTGTGTCATGTGATCCAGTGCGGTTTGGGTTTTGGCTGATAAGAGGATTAATTTCTCCGTGCTGCTGTCTTCTTCACCTGTCACCGGTTCCCAATTCTCCAGGATGACATGGGCGTTGGTGCCGCCGATGCCAAAGGAACTTACCCCGGCGCGCAGCGGAAACCCATCCGCATTCCATTCTTCAGGTGTTGTATTGACATAAAAGGGGCTGTTTTCAAGATCGATTTCCGGGTTAGGGGAAGCGAAATTCACCGCCGGGGGAATAAGCCGGTGTTTTAATGCCAGGACGGTTTTGATAAAACCGGCGACACCGGCGGCAGCGTCCAGGTGCCCGATATTGGCTTTTAAGAAACCGAGGCGGCAAAATCTTTTTTTATGGATATGAGAAAATGCCTTTTTTAATGCCTGGAATTCGATGGGGTCTCCCAGGGGGGTACCGGTTCCGTGGGTCTCGATATAGGTAATCGTTTCGGTTTCTACCCCGGCCGTGCGCTGTGCGGCCCGGATCACCTCTGCCTGGGCTTCTACGCTGGGCGCGGTATAACCCGGCTTGCGATTGCCGTCGTTATTAATGGCCGTCCCTTTGATGACGGCGTAGATATGGTCCCGGTCTTTCAATGCTTTTACCAGCCGTTTCAAGACCACGATACCGACACCGTTACCGGCGGCTGTGCCGTTGGCTTTTGCATCAAAGGGCCGGCAAAGACCATCGGGAGACATGACCATTCCTTCCTCGTAGAGATAACCGCTTTTGGCGGGAAGCGTTATCGATGCCCCCCCGGCTAAAACAATATCCGCTTCCCCGCTTAATAACGCGCGGCAGGCCAGGTGAATCGCCACCAATGATGTTGAACAGGCCGTATCTACCGTCACACCCGGCCCTCTTAAATTTAACTTATAACAAATAAGTGTTGAAAAATAAGAACTATTTAAATTCCCTGCTTCTAAAATTTCCGAACTGCTCCCGGTTTGAAGTAAATGAGCGGCTTTCCATAAAATATTAGGGGAATATCCGGCATAAAGCCCGATTAAACCATTGTAAGACCCCGGCTCATAACCGGCATCCTCCAGGGCGTGCCAGGCGCACTGGTGGAACAACCGCACCTGGGGGTCCATTATTGCCGCTTCTTTGGGAGTATAATCGAAAAAAAACGAATCAAAATATTCTATATCTTCTACGTATCCTTTGGCTTTTACATAACCGGGCTGCCGGACCTTTTCCGGGACGCTGCCCGCTTCAAGCAATTCCTCATCGGAAAAAAATGTCATTGATACCACACTGTTCTTTAGATTCTCCCAGAAGGTATTAATATCTTTTGCCCCGGGGAACCTGCCGACCATACCGATGACCGCTATTTCCAGACCGGTTTGAGAACCTTTACCTTCATCCATCAGTTCAGCATGATCCGGCGGATTGTCCTGGAGCAGCCGGTCTCCCCGGTCCCGGTTCAAATAAAGCTCCAGGGAACGGATGGTGGGATAGGTAAACAAATCCACAATGGGTATCTCAATACCCAGTTTTTCCTTCAATTGATTGCGGACGTTAACAAAATCCAGGGAATTACCGCCCAGGTCAAAGAAATTATCCCGGATACCAATAGTTTCCCTGCCCAACACTTCCTGCCAGATCCCGGCAATAATTCGCTGCATATTACTTTCGGGTAATTCATACGTACCGCCGGAAAAAAAATCCGAATCCAATGGCTGCGGCAGCCTGTTACGGTCTACTTTCCCGTTCGGACCCAGGGGTACCTTTTCTATTTTTACCAAACAGGCGGGAATCATATAACCCGGTAACTTGCCTTCAAGGTATTCTTTCAATTCAGGTATCCCGGGTATTCCTTGCCCCGCTGTTGGGCTGACGACAAAATAGGCACACAGGTATTGCCGCCCCCTGTCATTCCTGTTTATCACTACCGCTTCTTTTATCCCGGGGTGCGTCTTCAGCCGGTTCTCGATTTCTCCCAGTTCCACCCGGAATCCCCTGATCTTTACCTGGAAATCCATCCGCCCCAGGAACTCGATATTACCGTCCGGCAGCCACCGCGCCAGGTCACCGGTTTTGTAGAGCTTTTGCCTCCGGCGGCCAGGGGGCTCTTTTTGAAAAAACCGCCCCCTGGACCCCCGCAAAAACTTTTGATAATTTTTCTTATCCCGGTAATCCTGGAAATCCCATAAATCGTGGTCAAACTTTTCTGCGGTTAATTCCGGGCGGTTCAGATAGCCGCGGGCCAAACTCTCACCGCCGATGCATAACTCTCCTGCCACTCCAATGGGCTGCACATGACCATAACCCGGGTTTAAAATAAAAATAAGGTTATCCTGGATGGGTTTTCCAATGGGAATAGCGGCTGCAGGTTTATCCACCCGGCAGGCAGCGGCTACCACGGTGTTTTCTGTGGGACCGTAATTGTTGAACAGGCGATAATTTCTTTTGGTGTAACCGGTTAAACGGTCCCCCCCGGTAAGAAGCAGGCGCAAAGAATGGTTTTCCAGCTCCATGAATTGTTCGCAAACCGGTGTGGGTAAAAAGGCGATGGTAATACGATGAGTTTCAAAATAACGGTTTAACGCTGTCATATCCAGTTTGATACCCTCAGGAACCAGGTGGAGCGACGCACCTGCCGAAAGGTATGGGAAAATCTCCCATACCGAGGCATCAAATCCAACAGCCGCATACGTGGTGGCCCTGTCCCTGGGGGTCACTGAATAAAACCGGTTATGCCAGGTACATAAATTGACCAATGCACCATGCTCTACCATCACACCCCGGGGCCGACCCGTGGAACCGGAGGTATAGATGATGTAAGCCAGATGAGCTGAATGATGAGTGTTGAATGATGAATGATGAAAATGGTGTCCTTCGGACAAATTTGTTAATAGTACCTTTGCTCCGCTGTCTTTCAACATAAAATCGATCCGTTCCTGCGGGTATCCCGGGTCAATAGGCAAATAGGCCCCGCCAGACTTCATTATTCCCAGGATCCCGATAATCATCTCCACTGAACGTTCCATTTTAATTCCTACAATACTGTCCGGCAGGACGCCTTTTTCTATTAAATAATGTGCCAATTGATCGGTCCTCTGGTTTAATTCTTTGTAGGTGATGGATACATCTTCCCCATGCATCCCCGCAATCATGCATCCATGCAGTGCCGTATTATCCGGTGTCCGTTCCACCTGCCCTGCAAATAATCCCTGGATCGTAATATCCCGGGGATACCCCGTTTTGGTATCGTTAAACTTATACAAAATTTGCTGCTTCTCCGATTCGGTGATGATTTCCAATTGCCATAGTTTTTGATCCGGGTTTTCCAACACCATGTCCGCTGTCCTCTTGAAATAGGATATGAAACGTTCGATGGTGCCTGGTTTAAACAGTTTGGTGCAGTATTCAAAGGCCAGGAGCACCCGATCCCCGATATCCAGGGCAGACAGCGTCAAATCGAACTTCGAGAAGCCTTTCTCATGCTTATATTCATCGAGCCCGGGGAGGTCCCCTGTAAACTCTTCCTGGTTTAATAAGTTAAACATTACGTCAAATACCGGGTTGCGGCCGGGATCCTTTCTTACATTTAGTTTATCCACCAGCTCCTCGAAGGGGTAGTCCTGGTTCTCAAACGCCTGTAATACCTGTACTTTGACCTCCCGGAGGAAATCTTTAAATCCTTTTCCCCCGGCCGGGTGATTGCGGATGGGCAGGGTATTGACAAACATACCGATGATGGATTTAAGGTCGTGGTGACGCCTTCCTGCGGCGGCGGTACCAACGATGATATCTTCCTGTCCACTTAATTTGGAAAGCAGTATATTAAATACCGCTGAGATGACCATGTAAAGGGTGGAACCTGTTTGCTTTGCCAGGTCATCCAGGGACCGGGTTTGCCCTGGGGTTAATATAAATTCCACGGTACAACCGGCAAAATCCTGGATCAAGGGCCGGGGATAATCACAGGGGAGATTCAACACCGGGACCTCTTCGCTAAATATCGTTAACCAATAGGATTCCTGCTCCTTTATTGAGTTCTGCTGCTCTTCATGGGTTTGCCATTGGGCATAATCTTTATAGTGGAGCCGGAGGGGTGCTAAATCGCCGCTTTTACCGGAGGACAATTGGTTGAATTCATCTTTTAATACAGCCTGGGACATACCGTCGGTAATGATGTGATGCATGTCTACCAGCAGGATATGTTTTTGCTCCCCGTCCTTTATTAAACCGGCCCGCAGAAGAGGAGTTTTTGAGAGATCAAAAGGCCTGACAAAATCATTGATTATGGTTGTAACCTGGAATTTGTAATTTGTTTTATGGATGCGTTGGAAGGGTTCATCGCCGATCATATGAAATGATGTTCGCAAACTCTCATGGCGCTGGATCAGTTGAGTAAAAACCCGTTCCAGTCGTTGTTTATCGATTTCTCCCCTGAGGGGGATGAACTGGGGCATATTATATACAACACTATTCGGGACCATCTGCTGGAGCAGGTACATTCGCTTCTGGGCCGGGGATAAAGGATAATATTCTTTTTTCTCGGCAGGTTGGATAGATGCATATTGATCTTTTCGGGCGTTGTTTATAAATGACGCCAGTGCCCGTATGGTGGGTGTTACAAATAGCTGGGCCAGGGGGATTTTTACGTTAAAGACCCGGTGAAGGTGCGATACCACGGACGCGGCGCGTAATGAATTGCCCCCCAAATGAAAAAAGTCGGCATCGATTCCAATTTGGTCTGACCCGATGCCCAACACGTCAGCCCATAACACGGCGATTTGCTTTTCGATGCGGCTCCCGGGCGCCGCATAATCCTCACCTTTTAACTCGACAACCGGCAGGGGCAGCGCCTTGTAGTCAACTTTACCATTGGGGGTTAAGGGGATTTTTTCCAATTGGATAAAATAAGACGGGATCATGTAATGGGGCAAATACCCGGAAAGATATTCTTGCAGTACCGAGATTTCCAATGAGCCACCGGTAACAAGATAAGCACATAAATATTTTCCCGCGGTCTCATGGGTCCGGGCCACTACCAGGGCCTGTTTGATGTCCTGATGTTGTAATAGCCGGTTCTCGATTTCTCCCAATTCAACCCGGTAACCCCTGATTTTAACCTGCTGGTCCCGCCGGCCGATAAAGCGGATATTTCCCCCCGGCAGCCAACGGGCCATGTCGCCGGTGCGATACATACGTCGGCCTTTGAAATAGGGGTGCGGGGTATATTTCTCACCGGTCAACTCCGGGTTATTGATATACCCCCGGGATACACCGTCCCCGGAAATACAAGTCTCCCCGGGTATCCCCAGGGGCACCAAGCGGTCCGCTGCATCCAGTAAAACAATTTGATTATTGGACAACGGCTTACCAATGGGTACGATTTCTCCTTCGGGCGGGTGGGAAACGTAGTTTAAGGAACTGGCACATATGGTGGTTTCAGTGGGACCGTAACCATTGATGATTTTCATCCGGGGGTTTAACCGCATATAATCTTCCAGTACCTCATCCCGGATAGGTTCCACTCCCACCAGCATTTTATTCAACGGCAGCCGGCCGTGCTGTTTGGTCAGCAGATCATTAACCGGCTTTAATAAACCGGGGGGGAGATAAATAAGGGTGATTCCTTGCTGCCGGATGACCTCAACCAGCGCAAACGGATCAAATCTCTCCTGCTCCGGCATGATGACTAACTGCGCCCCAAAGAGCAGGGGCAGGAAAAACTCCCATACACTGACGTCAAACATGATATTGGTAAGACTCAGGCAGCGGTCATTGAAGTCAACTTTCCTATCATACCGGTTATACATATGATACACAAAATTGACCAATTGGCGATGTTCCACACCAACGCCTTTGGGACGGCCAGTGGAACCGGAAGTGTAAATGACGTAACATAGGTGAGTAGGGTGAGTAGGGAGTTGCTCGCTCAATTCACTGATTTTTACCACTTCGGTTCCCTCACTTACCTTACTCAACTCACTTACCTCACTCAACAAAATCCTGGTATTACTGTCCTTCAGTATATATTCGATGCGTTTCTGCGGGATATCCGGATCAATGGGTAAATAGGCTCCTCCTGCTTTTAATATGCCCAGCATCCCGATCATCAGATGGATACAGGGCTCTACCATCAAACCCACAACAGTATCGGGTTGGACGCCATTTTCTATTAAATAATATGCCAATTGATTGGATTTCCGGTTCAATTCCGCGTATGTAACTGATACATTGCCAACTGCCAACTGCCAACTGCCAACTACAGCTATATGGTCCGGCGTTCGTTCCACCTGTTCTTCAAATAGTCGATGAATGGTTTTATCCCCGGGATATTCCGCGGCTGTGTCGTTAAATTCGTGCAGCAGCAGCTTTTTTTCTTCTGCTGTTATTATTTCGATCTCAGACAACCTCTTGCCGGGATGCCCGGCAACCGCTGAGAGGATCTTTTTAAAATATATGCACCATTGCCGGATAGTGGAACCGGTAAAGAGTGTTGTACTATACTCAAGGGTGAAGAAAAGTTTTTCAGCTATTTCCCGGCAGGTTAAGGACAGGTCAAATTTGGCTGTGCCTGTATCATAATCATAAGGGCTTAAGGCTAGCCCTGGAATTTTTGTTACGCGGTTATCTATATCCTGGAGGGTAAGCATGGTGTCAAACAACGGATTTCTACCGGCATCTCTGGCGACATTAACGCGCTCCACCAATTCTTCGAAGGGGTAATCCTGGTTTTCAAGAGCCTTTAAGGTCCTGTGATTAACTTCTTTTAAAAATTGAATAAAGGTTTTTTCTCCTGTTGGAAAATTCCGAAGCGCCAGGGTATTGACAAACATACCGATGATTTGTTCCAGGTCTGCATGCCTGCGGCCGGCAATAGGGGTTCCCACTACGATATCTTCCTGGCCGCTTATTTTCGCCAGGAAAATGGTGAAGCTGGAAAGCAGCACCATAAACAAGGTCGCTCCCTGGTCATGGGCTAACGATTTTAATCCATGACTCTCTTTTTCACCGACTTCAAAATGGATGGCGCGGCCCTCAAAATCCTGGATTGAAGGCCTGGAATAATCGGTTGGCAGATTTAGAACCGGTATCTCCCCGGCAAATTCCTTTAACCAGTACGCCTCCTCTTGCTTGATTGTCTCTTTTTGTGCCTGACTATCTTGCCATTGGGAAAAGTCTTTGTATTGTATTCTCAGGCCAGGCAGCTCTTCTTCCCTGTACAACGCTATAAAATCCTTTACCAGCACATTGATGGAAGTGCCATCTGAAATGATATGATGAAAATCTATCATTAAAAGATAGTTTTCTTTTTCCACCTGACACAATCCGGCACGAAATAACGGGGCTGTTGATAGATCGAAAGGCCGGATGAAATCGGTTATTGCAGCCTCCTCTATCTCAAATTCCACCTCATCAAGGACCATCTGGACCGGTTCACCTTTCACCATATGGAAGGAGGTTCGCAGGCTTTCATGTCTATTAATCAATTTTATAAATGGTTGTTCAAACTTACTCTTATCCACATGACCTTCCAATATCCACATAGAGGGGATATTGTATCCAATTCCCGTACCCGGTTCTTCCATTTGCTGCAAAATAAATAACCGTTTTTGGGCTGAAGAGAGGTCATAGTATTCCTTCTTTTCTACCGGTTCTATGGATAGAAATTTGAATTTCTCCGTATTTTTTATAAATGCTGCCAATCCCCTGATAGAAGGTGTTTTAAATATTTCCGCCAGCGGGACGTTTACCTGCAATTCTTTTTGTATCCTTGCTGCCAGACTGGTTACTTTTAGTGAATGCCCGCCCAAATGGAAGAAGTTTTCATTGATACTGATTTTTTCCTTCTCGATCCCCAGTTCTTCAGACCACATGACTGCCAATTTTTTTTCTATTTCATCCTGGGGCGCCGCATAATTCCCATCTTCCTGTATCCCCGGTAAGGGAAGCGCTTTCCTGTCTACTTTACCATTAGGATTCAGAGGAATTTCAGCCAGTGGGACAAAATAGGAGGGAATCATATAATCGGGTAAATACTTGGCAAGATTTTCCCGCAATTTCGGTATTTCAAATTGGGCCTGGTTACCAGGAACAATGTAAGCGCATAAATACTTCCCTAGTTGTTCATCAGATTGTGCCAGCACAATCGCTTCCTTAACTCCTTCCAGCCTGGATAACCGGTTTTCTATTTCCCCCAACTCAATGCGGAAGCCCCTGATCTTGACTTGATGATCTATCCTACCCAGGAACTCAATGTTACCATCTGCCAACCATCGAGCCAGGTCACCGGTTTTGTAGATTTTTTTAGAAATATAGGACCTATAGGACCTATAAGACCTATTGGAGACAGAGAGAAACTTCTCTGCGGTTAATTCCGGGCAGTTTAAATAGCCCCGGGCGTTGCCCATACCGCCGATGTACACCTCGCCGCTGATCCCCAGGGGTTGAGGATGCAAATATTTGGATAATATGTATAGACTGGTATTGGCCAGGGGTTTGCCGATGGGGATGGTATAAGCCTTTTCTTCGATCTCATCGATGGGATAATAGGTGGCGAACACCGTGGTCTCGGTGGGACCGTAGACATGGAGGATACGGCCGGGTCCCATGTAATCCAGGGCCTTGCGGGCATGGGCTACCGATACCCGCTCGCCGCCGAAGAGAATGACGCGGATATGGTGAAAACAGTCGATTTGCATATCCACCAGGGTATTGAACAGGGCAGTGGTGACAAAGAACAGGGTGACCTGTTCTCGCTTGACCAGGGCGGCGAGACGGTCTATGGCCAGTAATTGGTCCTGTTCTGCTATTACCAGGGCAGCACCGTTTAATAATGCACCGTAGATATCGAATACGGAACCGTCGAAGGCGTAGTTGGACAACTGGAGAACCCGGTCCTGTGCGGTGATATCGATGTAGTTGGTGTTCTTGACCACCCGGGTGACGTTGTGGTGCATGGTAAGCACTCCTTTGGGTTGAGCCGTGGTGCCGGAGGTGTAGATCACGTAGGCAAGATCGGTACCTGTCCCCTTTTGGGTCCCGGTTAGGCCATTTTTTGCGGATATTTCTTTAGAGAGCCGGTCTAATACCTTACCCTGTCCTAAGGAATGATCATCGATAAAAATGACTTCGACGCCTGGACCATCGAACTCCTTAATCCTTGCACTCAGATGCCGGGTGGTCAGCAATATGCTTGTACTCGAGTCTGCCAGCATGCAGCGGATGCGCTCGCCAGGGTATCGGAGATCAATGGGCATATAAGCGGCACCGGATTTTAATATGCCCATTATTCCCAGGATCATCTCGATGGAACGCTCCGCCATTAGGGCGACTATCGAGTTGGGCTGAACGCCTTTTTCTAATAAATCGTGTGCCAATTGATTGGATTTTTTATTTAATTCCTTGTAGGTTAACGCCGTGCCCCCTGCGCCCTGCCCCACGTCAATTACGGCAATATGATCGGGTATGCGTTCCACCTCTTCTTGAAATAATTGATGAATGGTTTTATCAGCGGGATATTCTCTGGCTGTATCGTTAAAATCATACAGGATTTTCCGTTTTTCTTCTCCTGTTATGATCTCTATTTCAGATAGTGTTACGGTATCATTTTCAAAAACCGTTGAAATGATTTTCTTGAAATAATGAATAAATCGTTCGATGCTTTGCCCTTTAAAAAGCGCCGTATTGTATTCAAATATACAGGGTAACTGTTCCTCCCCTTCCACTACTGTTAATGCGAGGTCAAATGTCGATACCCTGTTTTCATATGTGTAGGGTTCTAATGTTAAACCAGGTATTTCTATTGCCGGGATATTAAAATTCTGGAGGGAAAATATGGTATCAAATAATGGATTGCGGCTGGTATCCCGTTCTACTTCGATGTTCTTTTGTTTTACCAGGTCTTCAAAGGGGTAATCCTGGTTCTCAAAAGCCTTAATTGCTCTTTCTTTTACTTCCTTTAAAAATTGGCTAAAATTCTTTTCACTGATGGGAAAATTCCGCATCGCCAATGTATTGACAAACATCCCGATGATGGGTTGCAAATCCGCATGTCTGCGACCGGCAGCGGGTGTTCCCACTACGATATTTTCCTGGCCGCTGAGTTTCGCCAGAAAAATAGTGTATATGGAAAGCAAAACCATAAACAGGGTGGCACCTTCCTTATGGGCCAACGATTTTAATGACTGATTTTCGTTTTTATCAATTTCAAAATGGATGGATCGTCCTGCCAAATCCCGGACCAGCGGCCTGGAGTAATCAATAGGCAAATTTAAAACCGGCACCTCTCCCTCAAACTGTTTTAACCAGTACGCCGCCTGCTGCTTGATTTCCTCATGTTGTTCCTTTATATTTTGCCATTGGGAAAAGTCTTTATATTGTATTCTCAGGCCAGGCAGCTCTTCTTCCCTGTACAATGCTGTAAAATCCTTTACCAGCACATCGATGGAAGCGCCGTCTGAAATGATATGATGCATGTCCAGCATTAAAAGATGGTTTTCTTTTTCCCTTTGACTAAATCCTACACGGAGCAGCGGGGCTTTCGCTAGAGCGAAAGGCCGGATGAAGTCCGAAATGGTGTCCCCTGTGGTTAAATCATAATATTCGATTTCAAAATCTACCCAATCATGTATCTGCTGGACAGGTTTGCCATTCATTATATGGAACGAGGTTCTCAGGCTTTCATGCCTATCGATCAACTTTACGAATGTATTTTCAAGCTTGCTCTTATCCGCATGGCCTTCCACTATCCACATGGAAGGGATATTATAGCCAATTCCCGTACCCGTCTCCTCCATTTGATGTAAAATAAATAAGCGCTCTTGGGGAGAAGATAGATCATAATATTCCCTTTTTTCTACCGGTTCTATGGAGGAGAATTTGTATTCTTCCAGGTTCTTTATAAATGCTGCCAATCCCCTGATAAAAGGCGTTTTAAATATTTCCGCCAGCGGTACGGTAACGTTGAGTTCTTTATGTACCCAGGATAGCAACAGGGTCGCTTTTAATGAATGACCGCCCAATTGGAAAAAATTGGTATCGATACCGATTTTATCCTTTTCTACCCCCAATACCCCGGACCATATATCAACCAGTTTTTTTTCCATCTCATCTCGTGGGGAAACATAATCGTTTTCCTCCTGTACATCAGGAACAGGAAGCGCTTTCCTGTCTATTTTCCCGCTGGGAGTCAATGGAATTTTGTCTATTGGCACAAAATAAGAGGGGACCATGTATTCGGGCAATTTCCCTGAGAGATAGGCTTTTAAATTCCTGCTGAGGTCGGTTCTGCCATCTTCATCCCTAACAAGGGAGGAGACCACATAAGCACACAGGTACTTTTCGCCGCCAAAACCGTCACGGGCCAACACCACCACTTCCTTGATGCCGTCATACTGCATTAAATGATTTTCAATCTCACCGGTTTCAACACGGATCCCTCGTATTTTTACCTGGGTGTCCACCCGGCCTAAAAATTCCAGGTTCCCGTCAGCCAACCATCGTCCCAGGTCACCGCTTCTGTAAAGTGTTAAGTGTTTAGTGTTAAGTGTTAAGTGAAGAAATTTTTCTGCGGTTAACTCGGGGCGGTTTAAATAGCCCCTGGCTAAACTGGAACCGCTTAAGCATATTTCGCCGCCCACACCAATGGGACACAAACCCAGGTGCCGGTCCCGGATGGTAACAGCTGCATTACTGATGGGTTTGCCGATCAACGCCTTCGGGCTGTCCGGGGCCAGGTCATATGCGGTGGTGTTGACACTGTTTTCAGTGGGACCGTACTCATTAACGATTCGGACACCAGGTAATTTCTCGAAATGTTTCCTTATTAACTCATCGGGGAAATGTTCCCCGGCACAGCAGATCATTTTTACATATTTTAAATAATCGGCGATTTCTTCCAGCAGGACATTGTAAAAAGCCGGAACCGCGATAAAGTGACTCACGTTATTGGCGGGTATCACTTCCTTCAGCACGGTAAGGTCAGCCCTTTCATCTTCCGATACCAGCACCAGCCGTGCACCGCCCAGTAATGGGGTGAATATATCCGTCACCGAGCTGTCGAAGAAATAGGGCGGAATTTGCAAAGAGACATTACCGGGATGATAGTCATAGAAATTCTTCCGCCAGATCAACGTATTAACGATGGTTTGATGTTCTACCAGGACACCCTTGGGCACCCCGGAGGAACCGGATGTATACATGACATATGCAGGGTTATCCACGCCCGTGATACACGTTCTGGTCATGGGATATTTTTCTATTTCATTGGCCAGGTCATCCATGCTCAAAAGGGAGTGAAATCCTTCGTACTTCTCTTGTAGCAGCGCAAGCTTGTCGATAAATCGCTGCTGCGAAATGACCACGCCGATGCAAGCATCGTTGAACACCACCCGCAGCCGTTCCGCGGGCAGCTTCGGGTCCAGCGGAACATAAGCAGCTCCGGCTTTTATTACACCCATAAGGGCAATGATCAGTTCGATGGACCTCTCCATTAAAACAGCCACCCGGTCACCGTGAAGAACACCTTCCCGGTGGATCAAATAATTGGCCAGTTGATTGGCTCTCTCATCAAAATGACGGAAAGTTACTGTCTTTTCTTTAAATACCAGGGCCGCATGATGAGGGATCATATCCACCTGCTCTTCAAACAATTGGTAAATGGTTTTATCTCTGGGAAATTCCTCATCCGTATCATTAAAATCCCTGACCAATTGCCTTTTCTCTTCTTTGGGAAGTATATCGATGGCTGATATTTTTTGATCTATGTTCTCTGCCACTGCTGATATTATATTGGTGAAATACCTGGAAAATCGTTCGATGGTATCTTGTTTAAATAATTTAGTACTGTATTCAAAGATGCAGGACAGGCTCTCCTCCTGCCCGGTGCATACCAGGGTGAGATCGAATTTTGCAATGGTCCGCTCAATAGGGTAGGGGGTTATTTCCAGGCCCGGGATATTTATGTCCGGGAAATCCAGGTCCTGCAAGATAAACATGGTATCAAACAATGGATTCCTGCCGCTGTCTCTGTTAACGGTCAGACTCTCCACCAAGTCTTCATACTGGTAATCCTGGTTTTCAAATGCTTTTATTGTTCTTTCTTTCACTTCCTTTAAGAATTGGGTGAAGGTCTTTTCCCCCATGGGAAAATTCCGCAGTGCCAGGGTGTTGACAAACATGCCAATGATATGTTCCAGGTCCGGCTCTCGACGCCCCAGTACTGGTGTTCCCACAATAATATCCTCCTGGTTACTGAGTTTTAATAATAAAACCATGTACATGGAAAGCAAAACCATGTATAATGTTGCCCCCGTGTCCATAGACAATGCCTTTAAAGCCCGGCTGTGCTGCGCACTGACAGAAAAATGAAATTCCCTGCCATCAAAACGTTGAACCACCGGTCGCGGGTAGTCCAGGGGTAAATGCAATACCGGGATTTCGCTTTCAAATTCCTTTAACCAGAACAGCCCTTGTTGCTTTCGTTTATATCGTTGCCGTTTACTCCCCTGCCATACTGCATAATCTTTGTATGTATAAAGGGACCGCTGGCCAGGAAGCTTTTCACCGGTATATAAAGCGGTAAAATCCTTTATCAATATGTTTAGGGATAGACCATCCGAAATAATATGATGCATATCCACCATTAATATATATTTATTTTCTTCCGCCCGTATTAACCCCACCCGCAGCAGGGGGGCCTGTGAGAGATCGAAAGGCCTCACAAAATCTTTGATTGTGGTTGTAATCTGGAATGTGTGATTTTTTTCATGTATCCGTTGGATCGGCTCATCATCGATCACGGTAAAAGATGTTCGTAAACTTTCATGCCTTTCCATCAGTTTCTCGAAGGTGCTTTCCAACCGGTTTTTATCCACCGCCCCTTCCAGTAACCACGCAGACGGCATATTGTAAGCCGTGGCGGTTTTATCCATTTCCTGCAAAACGTATAGTCTTCTCTGTGCCGAAGATAATGCATAGTATTCTTTCTCTTCCGCCGATTCTATGGATACATATTTTTTTTCTGTCAATCCCCTGATATATCCTGACAATCCCTTTATTGTCGGTAACTTAAATATCTCTTGCAGGGGTACTTCCACATTTAATTCTTTTTGTATCCCGGATATTAACCGGACTGCCTTTAATGAGTGACCTCCCAACTTAAAAAAATTATGACCGGTTCCTATGGCGTTTTTTTCGATGTTCAATACATCGGACCATACTGAAACCAACGTCTCTTCCAATTGATCAACCGGTGCTGTATATTCGCCGCCAATTACTTCCCAGTCGGGCTTCGGTAATTCACCCTTGTCTACACTGCCACTGGTGGTTAAGGGAATTTTATCCAACTGCTTGATGTAAGAAGGCACCATATAATCGGGCAGTTTTAAGTACAGCTCATCCCTGAGTCTCGATACGTCGATCTTCTCTTCCGAAGTGATATAAGCACAGAGATATTTCTCTCTATCATCCCCACCCCCTACAGTCACCACCGCATCCTTTATGTTTTCATGGGTGAGTAAACGACTCTCTATCTCCCCCGGCTCTACCCGGAATCCCCTGATCTTGACCTGGTGATCCATACGTCCCAGGAACTCGATATTACCGCCCGGCAGCCACCGCGCCAGGTCACCGGTTAGGTAGAGTCTCCAGCCGCAAGCCGCAAGCCGCAAGCCCCAGCTTGAGGTGGAGCTGGAGCTTGAGGCTGGAGCTGACATAAACTTCTCAGCGGTTAACTCGGGGCGGTTTAAATAGCCCCTGGAAACACCGTCACCGGAAATGTATAATTCTCCGGGTACTCCAACAGGTACCGGGCAACGTTGACGGTCCAGCACATACACCCGGGTGTTTGCAATGGGTTTCCCCAGGTTGACCTTCTCCTGTGAACACCTGGAGGTTAGCGCATCCACCGTGATCTCCGTGGGACCATAATGGTTGCACAACTGGTAACCTTCTCGGAGAAGCCCATCTTTAATGGTGTCATCCAGGCGGTCACCACCGGATATGACGGTTCGCAAACTCTTCAGCTTTCCTTCTCCGGTCAGCAGCAAATCCTTCAACGCCTCAGGAACAAAATTGATCATGTCGATTTGATGAATATCCACAAACCGTCGAAAACGCTCTTTATCCAAGATCCATTCTCGCTTAATCATATAAACCGTGCTGCCGTGAACCAGGGTGCCAAGAATCTGTTCCACACTGGGATCAAATACATAATCACTGATTTGCAGCACATGACGCCCGGATGATAAACAATACTCCCTGCCAAACCAGGTCAACAGGTTGACCACGTTCCGGTGCTCGACCATTACCCCCTTGGGCCCACCAGTGGTACCGGAAGTGTAAATAACATAAGCCAGAGAAGTGGGAGACGGAAACTCGGGTAAAAGGGTAGAAAAGTCAACCTTCTCACCTTCTTCCGCCAACGTCCTGGCGGTTACCAGGACTTTGGCATTGCTTTCTGCTAACATATACCGGATTCTTTCCTGCGGGTAATTGGGGTCGATGGGCAAATAAGCTCCACCTGCTTTCAATATGCCCATTATTCCCACCGGCATATCAAGCGAACGCTCTACAATAATGCCGACGATGTCACCTGGTTCCACCCCTTTGAATTTCAACAAATAGGCCAATTGATTGGATTTTCGATTCAATTCCATGTAAGTCAGTTGAATGGGTTTCTCGATTCTTTCTTCTTTGCCAACTGCCAACTGCCGATTGCCAACTAAAGCAACGCCGTCAGGCGTTCGTTCCACCTGGTCTTCAAACAAACCATGGATGGTTTTATCCTGCGGATATTCTGCCCCGGTGTTATTGAAATCAGACAATATCTTATTCTTCTCCGCTTCCGATAATATTTCAAGCGCTGCCAACTCTTTCCCCGGATTATCGATGATATCCTCAACAATTCTCACAAAATGACCGGGCAGTTCTTTTATAACCAATTCCTCGAATGAGTCTTCCTTGTAAGTAAATTCCACTTCGATATTTTCGATCAGGGTAATGCCAACCGTTAAATCATAATGAGTCATTTCAAATATCGAATAGGAATCCACAGATAATGACGATTTGCTGTTTCTCTCGAATAACACCTTATCCAACGGGTAATTCTCTATCACAACAATTGTATCAAAAAGCTCTTCTCCAAATCTCACCTCCCCATATTCCTTGATCTCCACCAGGGAAGTACTCTCATACCCCTCCCTTTCCAACAGCTTTTTATTTAACCTGTATAAAAAGCCCTCGACTCGTTCATGACCGCTTCCCTCTGTCCGTACTCTCAAAGGTATCGTATTTATAAGCAGGCCGACAATATCTTCTATCCTTTTGATATCCGACGGTCTGCCGGATACCGTGGTACCGAAAACGACATCATCGCTGTTGTTGTACCTCTGTAATAGTATCCCCCAGGCACTGTAGAACAAGCAGGCCAGCGTTATTTTATGACTCTTTATAAACGTTTCTAATTTCTCTCTCACTGCCTGTGAAAAGCTAACTTTATAATGAGAATTCCCTGCTCCGGCGCTATTTATTTTCTTCGCTCTTTTCCTTTTGATTGAAAGTTCCGACTTATCCTCGAAACCTTTTAAATAGCTTCTCCAATATTTTTCCTGCTTGTCCTTATCCTGCCCTTGTATCCAGTTTATATACTCTCTGTATCGAGGTTTGGACGGTTTTACCGGAGATTTTTGTTGTACCCGGTCATTGTAGGATGAAAAAAATTCTTCTAAAATGATGCGAGTACTCCAACCATCATATAGAATATGATGATTGCTGATGATCATTTCATACCTGCGCTCTTCAATTTTACACAGCGTAATCCTGAAGGGAACCGAATTTAAGTTAAACCTCTCCTCTCTATCCTTATATTTTGTCTTTTCTACTAAATGTCTCTTATCATTGACATTTATATCTTTACTTGAGAAATCGTGGAAAATAGGCTGGACCCGGAACCTTTTCAGAATGACCTGGACCGGTTTTTTTACCATCTCCCATCTAAACCGGGTCCGCAGCATCTCATTTGTCTCAACCACAAAATTCCAGGCCTGCTTAAACCAATTAAAATCGATTTCCCCGGTTATGGTTAAACTTAACTGCTCAAAATAGTAATCACTTTTTTGGTCCTTCAAATAATGAAAAAGCATGCCCTCCTGCGTGGGGGTTAATGCAATAATATCTTCGATATCTTTCTTGTCTATTTTTTTTAATTTATTCATTTGTCATCTCTGTCATTTTTATTACCCCGGATGCAATTTTTCAGTGTGGCCCCCCTTTTCTTTGTTCGTAACCTATTTTATTCGCCATAGGTAGCTGACTTTAAAAAATAATCCGTTTTTCATATTTAGAAGAGTGTCCGGGCCAGGTACCCATCGGTTTTCTTGCCATTCTTTATTCTCATAAAGCGATCCATAGCCCAAATGCATGACTGTTCCCGGGATTAGAGTAAATGATGCCAGGAGATCAGTTAAAAGCTTTTTTTGATAATCATTATATCTAAGCACCCCGCGTATGAAAAAATACTTATTAAAGTGGTAAGTCGTTTGTAAATTCAATATATCGACAGTATAGAACTTTTGATGGTTCGTCTTCCTGTAAAGTACATTATGAAGCAACTCAACGCCCATGTTTAACTTAATATTCGGTTGAAAGGAGAGTTCCACTTTAAATTGATGCCCCCTGCCGAGAAACGGCTCTTCCGGTCCGTAGTAAATTTGATCTCCATACCTAAAGGAGCCTATTATAAACAACCATTTGAAGAGTTGAATTCTTCCCCATGAATAAAAGAATTTTTGGTCATAAAGTTGACCCAGCCATGCTTCTTTTTCATTCCGATAGCCAAGAATGAGAAGACCCCTCCGGGTAAAATTCATGAATGCACCCAATCTCCAGGAAGTATCATCCATTCCGGTACCCAAATCATGTAATTTTGAATATAGAAGAAACGGTTGGATATTCCGAAACCAGGGTATCCCTTTTATTTTCATGTGAAAATCCGGCATTATAAAAACCATCCCTCTGCTAATATTTGTACGATTTATAAAAGCAGAATACAGGGTAAAATCTTCGTCATATCGCTCGTAAGCCGTCCAGAACCTGAAATGCGGAGTTAAATACTGCAGCATGGCATTAAAACCGTTTCCGGTTTTAAACTCAGCTCCAGCCGAATCTTTTGTGCTGCTGGAAAGATAAGATACAGTCAACCGGACATTTTTGAAAAAACGATACTTGAGATCAATACCTACAACATTATTTTTGTCTCCCTGAAAATGACGGCCGCTGTATAGAAATCCCAGGGAGTTATCACTGCCTAAATTATATTTACCCCGGGTTATACCCCAAATAACATCGTTGCCCTGATTCGGATTAATACCATTTTCCCGGGCTTGACCTTCTGATCTATCATTTGCTGCTAAAACAGCAAAACTCATTTTTCCCGAGACTCCACTTAATTTTACCGCCCAGCCAGGGTCTACAATATGACGTGTATGAACGGCAGAGGTCATCATTCCTTCAAAGAATAAACCAAACATTCCATCAGAGATTAAAGCAAAATCAAATACCTCCATTCCTTCCATAAAAAATGGCCGCTTTTCACTATAAAATATCGGGTATCGCCGGTTGACCTCAACCTGGAACGCATCACTTTCAACCTGGCTGAAATCCGGGTTAACGGTTGCTTCCGCTGTAATAGAAGAGGTAATGCCGTATTTAATAGATGCCCCGATATTTTGGGACGTATCTTTTTCCCACTCATCCGTTCTTTCTCTCTCAACATTTCTATTATAAGTAAAATTGGGAAGTACTTCCAATTTTAACCTGGGTTTCAGGTTTGTGTAAATGATGGTTGCCATAAAATTAAAATCTGTTTGCCCTGGTTTAACTTCGGGCCAGGTTCCTGCAGTTCCAACCCGAGTGATATTTCTCAACAAAAGAATACCCATTTGCACTTCTTTACCACTCTTGAAGCGAATACTTTCTAATGGAATGGCAATTTCAACCTGGTAGCCTTCACCTGTTATTTTCCCGGCACTTTCCCAAACGAAATCCGGTGCCATGTCCCAACCACCAACTGCCGAATTTAACGCATCCAGTTGAATACCGCTGGGATTTACATAAAATTCGTAGCTTGTCTGTTTAATCCCCATGGCATCAAGGAGTACTGCTACCCAATCATCTCTAGATATCTTGTCCCTGGGAGAAATTGAGGTTTTTATCTTGGTTGGTTCATTATCATAACACTTAAAAGCAAAGTAAAGATTGTAATTGTCATAAGCCATCCAAACCTCTGTTTTCTTGCTCAACACCTGACCATATATTGGTACATATGTCATAAAATCTTTAGATACCGGTGTTTTGCTCCATACCGCTTCACTCAAATCGCCATCAATTTTAATCGGCTCTATGGTTCTATCCGGGATGATTATTTTCCCATTCTCCTGCAGCTCTACAGCCTGGATAAAATGGAGTGATGAAATGATAACTCCGATTACCAATAGTACTAATTTAATTCGCTTGCTCATGAATGACACCTCTTAACCATGAAGGATGGAAAACTGGCCAGCACCTTTTTCTTTTTTTCTTTAATGGGGCTTGTGCGCAAGTCCACACAAGATATGAAAAATGTGACATGATAATATTCACTGGAAGCCTTACTTGTTTACTCTGATTCTGAGTTTTTACTCTAGCATATTGAACAGATCCTTTCAATACTCAAAATTGTTGCATATCTTTAACAAAAAAGTTATTATAGTTTTAAAATCTAATGTTTTAGACATATCGATGATAGACGTTTTTTTTAAAATTTTTACTTAACGGTTTTTCAAGAATTTTACATGTTGGGTGAAATGTAAATGATATCTACATCTCATTTCTTTTCTGAGTATTTATAACTTAATTGTAGCACGCAACAATTTTTATTATAAAGCCATATCAAAACGTTTTTCTCGCCTGCCCCCTTTTTTTCTGGCCAGCAGCCGGGATTGGTTAACATCGCCTTCTTCTTTGGAAATATTATTCATCTTCGTCCGCCTCTTGTACTCCCTGCAATCCCTGGTGCTCCTTTCTCTCTTTATACTTATAAAAATATACAAACACCTCATGCGCCAGCAAACGGTCCCGCTCCATGTATGCCAATAACTCCCACACGTCCGCTGAAATATTTTCCAGGTCTTTGGTTTTCTTTTCATCTTCCTCGACCCTCTGCGGCTCCGGCTGCTTATCTTGATAATGAATCGGTCCTTTGTTGAATATCAACCAATCCATGGATATATCCAAATCTGCCTGCAGATGGTGCATCGTTGCCAAACTGGGAAGCGTAATTCCATTCTCATTCTTGAAATAACCACTTTTAGAACGCCCCAACTTCCCGGCCATCTCCTCCAGGGAATAATTGAGCTGCTTTCGCAATCCCCGCAGCCGCCTGCCTATCTCCTTTAATAACACTGCTCGTTTAAATGCCATTTTTTTCTCCTCGATGGATTTCTAAAAAATTATTATACGAATATTATTCGCAGAAAGTTCACTTTTTTCCCGGAAAATTTAAAAAAAAATTTCCCGGCACGGAGAATGTGTTTCTTCGGGAGGATACTTTATTCCTGTTGGAGGATATTGCGTTTCTGAGGAGGGATATTATATTCCTGTGGGACTTGGGT
Source organism: Candidatus Aminicenantota bacterium (assembly GCA_011772425.1). Classification (GTDB taxonomy): domain Bacteria; phylum Acidobacteriota; class Aminicenantia; order UBA2199; family UBA2199; genus JAKAGC01. Next base: position 13,488 of record WVZO01000646.1, on the reverse strand, counting down.
TTCGGCCACGTAAACAAACACCTTACCGTAAAGGTAGTATAGGAGGGGGTCTCGGGAGTTATGCCAAAAATGGCGTGTGCCTACTATTTATGCCCCGTTCACGGCAGCGGTTGTATACCCATAACGCTCTTAGGAAGGGGAATTTCAAGTTTTTTTAAGATTTCCTTCACCTCTTTTGACACCTCATTTAATCGAAAAAAAACATGATTCGCTGTCTGGCATTCTGTCACCTGGAGTTGTTGCAATATATGCCGGATCCTGGACCAGGACATCTGGCACGATAATTCCGCCACTCTCTGAATCAGAAGCGCCAGCACGCAAATCCTAACATGAGTTTCAATGCGGTGAGGTAACCAATGATACATTGGAGTCATCTTGATTTGAGTCCGTTTCAGCGAGCGAAAGCATTGCTCGATTACTATGAGACCTTTATACCCGCAGGCAGCATCCTCAAAGCTTATCGTATCATCGTTTGTCTCAATAACCCATTTGCCATCATACCTTTCGGCTTCTTTTATCGCCGTGCGGTCCAACTCCACACGATTGCCTTTAGTTATTCGTAAATAACGTTTGTAACGTCTTGAGGCTAAAAGCTCGATCACCCACTGGGCGGTTGCTATATTCTTATGCTCCCCATGTTGGCTCAATAGTTCTTCAAGCTTTTCCACTATTGCCTGACGATGCTTTCTTTGACGCTCCGCCTCTTTGGGATTGTAACAAAGAATATAACGACGACGACGCTCACCATCCCCTACAATCACCTCTTTGGCATGCAAATTGTCCTGGATCACTCTGTATTTACCCCGTTTACTAACCACTTTATGCTTCACCTCTGAAACACTACCCATGCGGGTGGCTAAAAGATATTTCCCACACGCCCTGGCAAGTTCGGCTCGATTCGCTTCAGAATTAACTCCGCTATCTGCTACAAAAAGAGCACGCCCCAGCTTCCAACCTCGCAGGTCTTGACGAACTTGCTTAACGGCACTAACATCAGAGGTATTACCGGGAAATACCCAGCAGCGTACCGGCAAACCATCACGGGTTACGGCTAAAGCCACAACCACTTGAGGCGTCCAAACCCTCTCTTTGTTATAGCCATATTTACGAAGTCCTTCTGACAAAACCTCCTTATTCACTTCTGGTTCTGCTTCTGTTTCACCTTCATCACCTTCACCATAAATCTCAAGCTCTATATCTTCATCCTCTTGATCAATGCAAAAAGAGGCTGTCGTCGTATCGTAGAAGATCAGGTCCACCTCCAAATTGAAAAGATTGGCAGTATGGAAAAATACACTCCTCTCAACTGCTTCGGCATGAGCATACAGATAGTCCATGCCTTCGTACATATGGTCCAGTTTCAGGGTGTCACTGAAAGAAAAATATACCTTTGAAAGCCAGCGATCCCAGACTCCTAATTTGGATTCAGGTTCACAGAGACGATTGGCTGTCATCGCTAACAAGGCCTGTTCATAGAA
>WVZO01000646.1:0-11815 GCA_011772425.1 Candidatus Aminicenantota bacterium | reverse complement strand
TCTTTGTTTTTTCGTGTTACTGTTCTTAAATACATTTGTTTACAATATTAACGTGTATGTTAAGATTTGTCAACCCCAAAATCAAGTGGCGTGTGCCTACGGGTTTTGGGGCAAAAACGGAGGCAAAAACCTCAAAACAGCGATCAATAAAGGATTTTATTTTTTACGTCAGTCATTTTTTGCCTATTTGGCCGAAACCCAAGTTAAAAGCTCACCGGATAACTTATTTAACCAGTAATCCCTTTCTTTGTTACTTTGATCGGCAGCCAAATTAATTTCTGTAGAATAATTTCTGATCCTCATAATCTTAAACTCCTTTATAATATTTTATTTAAAATTCAAAACTAATATGTTCCTCTTCAGAAAAATTTGATTTTCCAATAGATAGATCATGGGAAATTTTAATATCATCTATGCTTATATCATTACTGGTAACGATATCGATTACTTCCCGGATATGTAATGCTATCCTGTTTATAAAATTCTTCTCATATACATTACCATTATATATAAACTTTACGGATAGCTGTTCTCCCGGGCAGAATGCCGCACCAAAATCATAATTACTCTGCTCAAATATGTTTACATCTGACAATTCCAGTCTTGCTCCCTTTCCATATCTATCGTTTGCAGCAAACATACCTTCCATTTGTTTTACAACCGGATAATTCTCAAATACCACTTCATGATCTATCAAATTTTGTTTTAATACACTTTGAGATTGAATTTCCCATAACGGATAATAATGATGAGGCTCGCTGTCTATTGCTCTTTCCTGGACTATCCGCAGCAGCTCGTTAAATTTCATCGTTTCTTCAAAGGTGATACGAACTGGGACCGAGTTAATAAATAAACCAACCATCGATTCCACACCTACTATTCCCTGGGGACGACCGGATACCACTGTACCAAATACCACATCTTGTGTACAATTATACTTACCTAAAATAATTCCCCAGACTGTTTGCAAGATGGTGTTTAATGTCACATGATTGTGTCCCGCTAATCGATTAAGTCTGTCCGATTGCTCTTTTCCTAAGAAGAAAACCGCTTCCTCATGTTTATAATCCGGCTCATTTGTATGAAATTTTTCCATCTTAGGAACCACTGCCTGTTTTTTATATCCCTCCAGGTACTTCTGCCAATAGATTCTCGAACTTTCCCGGTCACATTTTTCCAACCATTCTATATATGTTCGAAAGGGTGTAACCGGCGATAAATTATTCGTCCTATTTTCTAATAAACTATTATAAATCTCGAAGAAATCCGCATTTAATATCCCTGTAGACCATCCATCCATCAATATATGGTGAAAACTCCATACGAATTGATATTCCTCCTTATCCATCCGGATCACTGCTAAGCGCAGCAGTGGGTCTTTACCCAGATCAAATGAACGCTGCCTGTCCATTTTTTTAAATTCTTTTATATAGTTCTCTTTTTCATTTCGGGAACCAAACTCTATTCGACTTATATCTTCATAAAAAAAATCTGCCAATCCTTCCTTCAAAACTTTCTGCAGTGGAACATCAAGACCTTCGTAAATAAAGTTTGTTCTTAACATATCATAGCGCTTAAATAGCTCATTCAAACTCCGTTCTACAAAAGCTATATTCAACCTTCCCTTGATAATATAGGATATTTGCGAAAAATATACGGACAGCAGCCTGTCATATAATACATGAAACAGAATGCCTTGCTGTATTGAAGATAATCTATATATATCCTCTATCTCTCCTCCACTATTGTCAATGATCTCATCTAAAGCATCTATAGATAAGCTATCATCGGTTAAATCACAGGAGATCAGCTTTCTTTCATTCCTTGCCGAACAATAGGAAATAAGATGGCGTAATTCTCTTTTATAATAATTCAATAACGACTCTATCGTTCCTGTCTTATATTGAGCCCTATTAAAAGCAATGGATATCTCCAATTTTTTATTCTTTATTATCCCGGATATCTCAAGTTCAAATGCCCTTTGGGCATTTATGTTTCGCGTATTTCCAGCGGATTCTTTGGCGATTTCCAGGGATGTTTGCTTCAACTCCTCATCAAACTGGCCCAGATAGTTAAAAACCACCTGGGGAATTAATTTAAAATCTAGTTCTCTCCTGTTTTCCTTTGCTGTTAAATACCTCAAAATTCCATAACCAATTCCTTTTTCGGGCAATTGGCGTAGATTATTCTTAACCTCTTTTACCTGGCGGTATAAGTCATTTTCACAGGACATATCCAATATAAAAGGATAGATACATGTAAACCAGCCCACCGTTCGCTTTATATCGACATTCGTTAATATTTCCTCACGGCCGTGACCTTCAAGTGCTATTAAAAACCGGTTATGTCCCCAGTTTCTCTTTAATCCTAAGCCTAATGCCGTTAATAATATATCATTGATTTCTGTTCCAAAAAATTCATTTACCTTTGTTAACAAATAAGTTGTCTCCTCTTCACTTAATTGGAAAGACAGTGTTTCCCTATCTTTTGCATAATTGCAACCTTCTTCAAAATCTTTTTTTATTGGTTCCAGGGTTTGCGATTCCAACTCCACCCAGTATGCTTTCTCTTTCAAAAACGATTCGCTGTTTGCATACCCTGATAACGCTTCCGACCAGAGCTTGTAGGAATTGGTCTTTAATGGTAATTCCAATTTCATTCCTTTTTTATATTGCCGGTACAATGTTTCGAAATCTTCAAACAGGATACGCCATGACACCCCATCGATAACCAGATGATGAATCACGATCAACAGACGGTCTCCATCATCTAAATGAAAAAGACCCAGTTTCATTAAGGGACCCTTTTCCATGTCAATGCTTGACTGGATTTCATTCGCTTTTTCTTCAAGTGCTTCTTTCACCTTTTTTTTATCTGCCTGATTGCGAAAATCATATACCTGCAGCGAAACGGGATAGTCTAATCCATGATTCGTCTGGATAATCTCTCCATTTTCCTCTTTATAAGTCATTCGCAGCGCATCGTGATGTTCCTGGATTTTCAGGAATACCGCTTTTACAGCCTCCTCTTCAAATCTTTCTTGCGAATAGAACATCACTGATTGATTATAATGATGACTGTCCGGGAATTTATTCTCGAAGAACCAGTGCTGGATAGGAGATAAAGGAACGGTTCCATAAACGATCGCTTGATGGGAAATTTTTTCTATTTTTCTTAGACCAGCCGCTAATTTCGATATTGTCTGATCCCGGAAGATATCTTTCATTTGAAGTTTATACCCCGCTTTATCCATTCGTGATGCAATCTGAATGCTTTTGATAGAATCCCCGCCTATTTCAAAGAAATTATCATGAATACCGATGGGCTTTCTACCCAATACGTTTTCCCATATTTCCACCAATTTTTTTTCAATGGTATTTCCCGGTGCAGCGTATTCCACTCTAGTTCTCAGAGTAGTTTCCTCCGGTGGGGGTAAGTTTCTGCGATCTACTTTTCCATTTTTGGTTAATGGGAGCTTTTTCAGTGTTACAAAATACGACGGCAGCATGTAATCCGGGAGATTCTCCAGGAGTTCTTTTTTAACCTCTGAAAAATCGATTGAGCTTGCCGGCGCACTTTTATCGTCTTGTGAATCTCTCATTACAATATATGCACATAAATAATTATGATTGGTTTTGTCCTTTTTCGACACGACAACGGCATCTTTTATTTTTTCAAATTTTAATAACCGGTCCTCTATTTCTCCTAACTCGATGCGGTAACCTCTTATCTTGACCTGGCTGTCTAACCGGCCCAAGAATTCGATATTACCCCCGGCCAGCCATGTGCCGCAATCCCCGCTCCTGTACATTATTTCTCCGGGAACAAAGGGATTATCCAGAAATTTCTCTCTTGTTCGTTCTACATTATTTAAATAACCCCTGGCAACTCCGGTTCCACCGATATACAATTCTCCCGGCACTCCCACCGGTTGTAATTTGAGACACCCATCCAGGATAAATGCCTTCATATTATGTATCGGCATTCCGATAGCCGGATGGTTTTTATATTCTTCAAAATGATTAAAATCGATAAATTGAGCCACCGTTCCAATGGTTGCTTCTGTGGGGCCGTAATGATTCATAATTTGAAGCCTATTGTAAAGGCTATTGGCTCTTTCCACGTCTGCCAATTTTATTTCCTCTCCACCCATGACAATTAATCGTAGGGTTCGTAAACTCTTTCTAGAAAAATAAGGGGAATGAACCACGATTGAAAAAAGCGACGGTGTCACTTTCAGATAGGTAATCTGCTCCCGCTCTATATAATTTATAACGCCGTCGGCTGATAAATAAAGCTCTTTTCCTACCAGGTGCAGCTCCCCACCATTCAAAATAGATGTGAAGATCGAAGTATAGCCAAGATCAAAAGCAAAAGATGATGTCAACATTGTCCTATCCAACGAGGATAAACCGGTCTCTTTTGAAAACCAGGACACATAATTCACCAGGTTTATATGGTTCAAAAGAACGCCTTTGGGTTTCCCGGAGGTACCGGAAGTATAGATGGCGTAACATAGGTGAGTAGGGTGTCCTTCTCTCAATTCACCCGGCTTAACAATATCAGTTCCCTCACTTACCTTACTCACCTCACTCAACTTACTCACCAAAATCCTGGCATTGCTGTCCTTCAACATAAAATCAATACGTTCCTGCGGGTATTCCGGGTCGATGGGCAAATAGGCACCGCCAGCCTTTAATATTCCCAATATACCGATTATCATTTCAATGGACCGCTCCATCATAATTGCAACAATATGGTCCGCCAGGACACCTTTCTTCCTTAACATATAAGCCAACTGATTCGCTTTTTGATTTAATTCTCCGTATGTTAACTGAGCTGTTTTACCGGTTCTTTCTCCATCGCCAACTGCCACCTTATCGGTGGGGGGGACCGCCCCCTGCCAACTGCCAACTATAGCTGTGCTCTCTGACGTCCTGGCTGCCTGCTCCTCAAATAATTGAGCAATGGTCTTATCTTTCGGATAATCACCGGCTGTATCGTTAAACGCATAAACAACCTGCTGTCTCTCCTGCTCTGACATCACCTCGATATCTTTTAATTTGATATGCGGATCGGTGACCACTGCTTTAATAACATTCTTAAAATGCGACGCCAACCGCAGGATCGTCTCCTCCTTAAAGATACTCGTGTAATACTCGATGCTGACAGAAATACCATCCTCTTGTTCAACAATAAAAAATGTCATGTCAAATTTAGATATCTTATTGGTATACTGATTCTCTCCTTCCACCACAGGCAACTCTGCGCCTTCTCCTATCCCCTCAACGCTCTGGACCACCATGGTAATATCAAACAACGGGTTCCGAGAAAGATCTCTCTCCGGTTCCAGCCTCTCAACCAACTCCTCAAATTGAACATCCTGGTTCTCAAACACTTCAACACTGCTGCTTATGACCTCTTTTAAAAAAACCTGATACCTCTTTTCTCCCTCCGGGTAGTTCCTCATGGCCAACGTATTGACAAACATGCCGATGATATGCTGAAGATCGGCATGCGGCCTGCCGGCTGTCACGCTGCCAATGATTATATCCCTTTGACCGGTATATTTATAGAAAAGCGTATTCAGGACAGCAAGAATATTCATATACAAGGTGCCGCCATTTTCAATTGCCAACCCCTTAAAGGCTAAAGCATCCTCTTTCTCCAGTTCAAAACTATAATGATCCCCGGCAAAGGTAAATACCTCCGGCCGTCTATAGTCGGCGGCCAGGTCCAGACGGGGAATTTCTTCTATATCCGCATACAATCCCAACCAATATTCCTCTTGCGCTTTTATCACTCCTCTCTCAAATAATCGATTCTGCCACCGACTAAAATCTTTATACTGAAGTCTCAACCTCTCCAATTCCTCACCATTATACAGCAGCATAAACTCCCGGGTCAGAATGACATTGGAGGTCCCATCCGATACAATATGATGCACATCTAACATCCATATATAATTCCTATCAACACATCTTATCATGCCTGAGCGAATTAACGGTGCTTGAGATAAATCAAACGGACGAATAAAATTGTTTATGATTTCAGCAACCTTAACCTCATCCTCCACTTCCACTTGATAGAATTCACCGGCAAATTCTATCTCTCCGGGAGCATGAATCCTCTGAACCGGTAATTCATTCACCCGTTCAAACGATGTCCTTAAACTCTCATGCCTGGCGATGAGTTTCTTTAATGTAGTTTCCAATCTATTTATTTCTATTTCCCTACCAAGAGGAACAACAATCGACATATTGTAATTGATACTTTCTACATCCATCCGGTTAAGAAAATACAACCGCTTCTGGGCGGAGGAAAGTTCATAATATTCTTTCTCTTCTACTGGCTTTATACCGATATATTTACTTTTTCTCGACTCTTCAATATACCCCGCCAACCCCCTTATGCTTCTACGCTTAAACACTTCGGTCAGCGGTAACTTCACCTCTAATTCCTTGTGTATCCTGGACACCAGCACAATGGCTTTTATCGAATGACCACCTAACTCAAAAAAGTTCGAATCAATGCTAATAACATCTCTCTCCAACCCTAACACTTTCGCCCATATCTCCACCAATCTCTCTTCAACCCTGCTTCTCGGCCCAATATGGGTCTCTACTCTCCTTATCTCTGGCTCCGGCAGCGCCTTCCTGTTTATCTTACCACTGACGGTTAACGGAATTTTTTCAATTTCCACAATATGCCAGGGCACCATGTAATCCGGTAATTTCCCAAACAAATATTCTCGCAATCCCAATATATAGTCACCCTCTTCAACAGAACCTGAGCCTCCCAATACAATATAAGCACAAAGATATTTATCACCCCTCCCTGTCTCCCTATCTATCACTACGGCTTCTTTTACTTTCTCATGTCTCAATAACAGGCTCTCGATCTCTCCCAATTCGATACGAAAGCCCCTGATTTTTACTTGCTGATCCAGCCGGCCCAGGAATTCAATATTTCCATCCGGGAGCCAATTTGCAAGATCCCCGGTTTTATATAAGCGCTCCCCGGGAACAAAAGGATTATCGACGAACCGGTCCTGGGTTAACCCCGGTTTATTTAAGTATCCCCGGGCCAGCCCAACACCGCCAATACACAACTCACCCGGGATTCCCATGCCCTGCAATTGGTTGTAATGGTTCAATATATACAATTTTACATTGCCCACCGGCTTACCGATAGGGATATCACCTGTCCCGTCCCAGCATGACAACGAATATTGACTGGCATAAACGGCTGCTTCGGTGGGGCCATACAAATTTTCTACCTGGATATGGGGGTGAAGTTTTACAAGTGGACCGACTAATTTTGGCTTTAATGCTTCTCCCGCCAAAAATATATACCGTAAGTATTTTAATCCGGTTACGTTTTCGACGGCCAATATATCATTAAATGCATGGAGCATGGAAGGGACAAAATTTATATGGGTTACTTTCCGGTATTCTATCTCACGAAAAATAATATAGGGGTCTTTTTCCCCGCCCTTTTCCAATACCGTCAGCCTTCCACCCCCAATAAACCATCCGAACAATTCGGTCACTGAAACATCAAATAGATATGACGTTTTTAATAAATAGTTGTCCGATGCCCCAAAGGGATATCGTCGATTCAAATCGATCAATAAATTCACCACCGACCGATGCTCTATCACCACCCCCTTTGGGTTTCCCGTAGAACCGGAGGTGTAGATGACGTAGCATAGGTGAGTGGGGTGAGTAAGGTGAGTGAGGTGATTAGGGTGTTCCTCGCTCAACTCACCGGGGTTAACAACCATAATTCCCTCACTTACCTTACTCACCTCACTTTCTTCACTCACCAAAACCCTGGCATTGCTGTCTTTCAGCATGTAATTAATCCGCTCCTCCGGGTACTCCGGGTCGATGGGTAAATAGGCACCGCCAGCCTTTAATATTCCCAGTATGCCGACGATCATTTCAATGGAACGTTCGACCATGATGCCCACAATGGTATCGGGTCCGACGCCTTTGGACCGTAAATGATGTGCCAATCGATTGGATTTTTTGTCTAATTCTCCATAGGTTATTTGCAGTTGCTCTCCGCTCTCCGCTCCAGGCCCTAAGCCCACTACAGCAGCGCCGTCAGGTGTTCTTTCTGCCTGTTCCGCAAATAATCGATGAATGGTTACCCCCATCGGATAATCAGCCCCGGTATTGTTAAATTCATGTAATATCTGTTCTTTCTCCTCCGTTGAAACTATTTCTAGCGAGGATACCTCTTTCCCGGGGCAGCGAATGACTTCCTCCAGGACGGCGGCAAAGGTATTAGAGACTTTAATTATCGATGGCTTATCGAAACAGTGGGTATTATAGGACACACTTATCCGGATGTCGCTGGAAAGGGTTATTCCTATGGTAAGATCATAATTTGTCTTTTCTATTATGGAATAAGAGGTGATGGAAAAGCCGTTTTTATTATTCATCATGTGAATATCAAGGGGGTAATTTTCGATAATGATTATGGAATCAAATAACTCATGCCTTTTATCAAGTGCTGCGCAGCCCTTGACAGCCGCCAGAGACATGTTATCGTATTTTTCCCGGTCTTTTATGTTTTTGTCTACGTCTTCCAATGACTCTATTATTGTCTCATGGGGGTGGGTCTTCAATCTTAGCGGCAGCGTATTTATAAACAAACCGACCATATCTTCAATTCCCTTTACCTTTACGGACCTCCCGGATACAGTCGTCCCGAAAACGATATCTTCGCACCTGTTATACTTTTGTAGTAATATCCCCCATATTAAGTAAAAAACAGATGCCGTGGTGGCTCGATTTTTTGCTGCAAACCCTTCCACCTTGTTTTTTAATGGTTCAGCCAGCGTATACCGGTAATGCCCCGTGTCTATTTCCCCTTTCTCGCTTTTATATTTCTTCTTATATGGTAGCCCTGTTTTTACGTCAAACCCGGCTAAATATTTTTCCCAATACTGCTTTGCTGCATTTAAGTCCTGGCTGTACAGCCACTTAACATATGATTTAAATTTATTCTTTGCCGGCTTCAGCGGGATTTTTCCCTTTACCAAATCATCGTATGCATTAAGGAGTTCTCTTAAAATAATGCCATTGCTCCATCCATCATATAAAATATGATGATAACTGATAATCATATCATACTTATTTTCTTCGAGTTTGCACAAGGTTATCCGCAGTGGCACGTTTCGCAAGTCGAACTTTTCTCTCCTGTCGTTTCGTTTTATCTCTTCCAACTGTTTTCTCTTTTGATGGGAATTACTGCCCGATAAATCAACATATAGAGGTTGAAGTTTATACTCTTTCAAAACCACCTGGACTGGATTTTCTGCCTTTTCCCAGCGAAAAAAAACTCTTAACATCTCATTTGCCTGGATGACAGCGTTCCATGCTTTTTCAAAAACATCGACATTGATTTCACCGGATATTCCCAGGCTTAATTGTTCAAAATAGTGGTCACTTTGAGTATCCTTCAAATAATGAAAGAGCATCCCTTCTTGCATGGGGGTTAACGCAAGGATATCCTCAATATTCTTTTTACCCGGGTTTTTTATCTTTACCATCATCTTTTCTCGATTTTTTTTGAATACGGCGAATTTGAATATTGACCAGTGCCAGGTGATTATTTTTTTCCAGTTTTGTTTGTGTCTAACTTTTTATCCTTATGGGTGAGCTCCCGCCATTGACACCTAAGCCAGTAACTTATAATCGCTGCCATCACCCGGGTAAGCTTCCGCTGTTGACCTCTAAACCGGGCAATTAAAAAAATCGCGATCATTGTCAAACGATTTGCCTTTATGATTTGGCTTCGGATTCCTGAAAAGTGGAGGGTAATTGATGAAATTCTTCTTTAAAACATTGGCTGAAATAAGCAATATTGGTAAAACCCACTTCAACGGCCACTTCAGTCACATTTCCGAAGTGGGCTTTCAGTAATTGAGCGGCCCGTTTGAGACGATAAGACCGTATAAACTGGTGGGGGGATGCGTCGGTTAAAGCCATTATTTTCCTGTACAGGGTGGCCCGGCTCATATAAAGCTTCTTTCCCAATTGATCTACATTAAATTCCGGGTCTGATAAATTCTTTTCTATAACATCCTGTAAATCTTTATAAAATTCTTCATCCATAGATGATATTGATATTTCCGTGGGCTGCAGGGTCATCTGTCTTTTTCGTTTGAGCTGCAACTGGCGCCGCAGGTCAATGAGGTTTTTGATCCTGGCGCACAATATTTTTGTACTGAAAGGCTTGGTAATATAATCGTCGGCACCGGTTTCCAGGCCCCGGATAACACTTTCCTCCGACGCTTTGGCGGTTAATAGTATAATCGGTATATGGCAGGTTTTGATGTCGTTTTTTAATTCACGACACAATTCATACCCATCCTTACTCGGCATCATGATATCGCTGATAATAAGATCGGGAATGATTTTTTGCGCTTTTTTGATGCCTTCCCATCCGTCCTTTGCTTCCACAACTGTGTAAAGCGGTTCAAGAGATCCGCGAATGTAGTCCCGGAAATCGGCACTGTCTTCTACCACAAGAATGATGTTTTTTTCCGGTTTCAAGCCAGGGGGTATCTTCTTCAGCAGACGTTGGTGTATCAATCTCAGCGCTGTCGTCTATTTTGACTTTGTCCAAAAGGACATCCGGCTCTTTTTCTATCATATCAAGCGCCGGAATTTCCTTGATGTTCTTATACTTATACAGTTCTTTCGAAGGTTCGACAATTTCTTCCGGCTTTAGATGCGCATCTCCCAGGGGAAGCCGGATAATAAATTCTGTTCCGCTGTTCTTACCCTCACGGCTGTGGACATCGATTTTTCCATGATGGAGCTCTACCAATTCTTTTGCTATGGCGAGTCCTATGCCGGAGCCTTTCTGATGATGTTCATAGGTACTGTCTAACTGGTAAAAACGATTGAAAATATGTGACAATTGATTCCTGAGAATTCCAGGTCCTGTATCGCAAACCGATATTTCTAACCAACCCGAAGGAAAATTTGCTTCTTTTGTGGGCTTTTTTGAGACCGTAACCGTAATTTTCCCTCCGGCAGGAGTAAATTTTACAGCGTTTGAAAGAAGATTAAAGATAACATCTTCCAGCTTTCCAGGATCAAAATAAATAGTAATATTTTCCTCTTCAGGGTGAAATGTTAAATCCAGTTCATTTTTATTGGCCACCGCATCAAATGAAGCGACAATGCCCTTTAAAAAGGGAATAATGTTATGCCGGCAGGCCTGCAATTTCACTTTTCCACTCTCAAATTTTGAGAGTTCCAACAACTGGTTGATTAAGTTGAGCAATCGCTGCGAATTTCGCAGCATCATTTTCAATTCCCATTCCTGCTGTTTACCCCGGCAATTGGCGAGCTGCTGTTCCAGGGGACCCATAATCAATGTCAGGGGCGTGCGGAATTCATGGGAAATGTTGGCAAAAAAACGGGATTTTACTTTGTCTAACTCTTTCAATTTTTCCGACTGCTCTTCCAATTGGAGATTTTTTACCTCGATCAGCTCTTTGGAGTGCCGGATCTTTTGCTGGGCTTCCTCCAGTTCAATGTTACGTTCTTTCAGGTCCCTGGTGCGCAATTCCACCTGGGTGCTCAATTCCTTCTCCCTCGCCCTTAACTGCCTGACTCTAAAACGATAGAGGGTAAATCCCACCAGTAAAACCAACAGTACAGCCAAAAAATAAAACCAGGTGGTCTGGTAAAAATAGGGTTTTAATTTAAAAGATAAAGAAGCCCCTTTTTCATTCCAAACACCATCCGGGTTACAGGCGGTCACCTTAAAGGTATAATCCCGCGGG
>WVZO01000581.1:15446-15638 GCA_011772425.1 Candidatus Aminicenantota bacterium | reverse complement strand
GGTGGAATCATGGATGGAAGGCCCTGAGCCAATAGCTCCCAGCGGTGAATCCACGATATCCGAAAGAATCAAGGATACCAGACGCGCAGGGTACACCAGCCGCGCCAGTTTCCCTCCCTTTAACGCTGACATATGCTTCCTGACACAATTGATCTCATTGATCTCAGCACCGCAAGCCAAAAGCAGCTTGTT
>WVZO01000581.1:0-15405 GCA_011772425.1 Candidatus Aminicenantota bacterium | reverse complement strand
ATCTCTATTTTATCTTCTAATTTAATCCCCGGGGCCGGCTCCACCATCAATGCCGACGCGCCGCCGGTAATCAAGAAAAAAACCAGGTCATGGTTTCCTACATTATCTTTTATGTAACGGGTGACCGCTTTTCCAGCAGCCAGGCTTCTCTGATCCGGCAGGGGATGAGACCCGGCGTAAAATTTGACCCGGTCATGGTTAAAAGCATGATCTTCCAGGGAAACAATAACCCCACCATCAATCCTGCTGCCCAGCACGCTGTCCAGCCCCTCAAAAAGGAAAGGTGCCCCTTTACCAACCCCTACTGCATGAACCTTGTCAAATCGATCTAAATCAAACCATTGATCTTTAATATATAACCTATTGCCTTCTAATCTCAGGTTATCCGGTACTAACCGGCAGGGGTCCACCTTCGCCAATGCATGGTATATTATTTTCTCTAAAACATCATTAATCATTAAGAATCAAGACGTGCAAATGGCATATTTTGAAATCCTCAGGTGCATCATACAGGAAAGTTTTCTCATGTAGCGGATACCGTCGATCAAATCCTTGAGAAATTTGGTCAGATACTTTACAAAATCATTTTCTTCTCTAATTCTCAATTTATTATCAAATTCCTGTGTCAGGTCTCTCAATTCAATCATCAGGTTCAACATGTATAAGATACTGTCAAGGACCTCCAGCAAGTTGGCATTGGGAATATCCGCCAGTTTGGTTTCCTTGAAGAATTTGATCCGGTCCATGGCATCGGATACGGCTTCCCGGACCAGGTAATTGATCTCGTCCAGATACGGTTCTTTATAGTCATTGAAATATCGCAGCTTTTGCTTGGCGCGGTCCTGTATCTTATCATTTTGCTCAATCAGTGAAAGGAAATATTTTTTTAACCCCAGGTATTTTCGTTCAAATTTTTTCAGGTTTATAAAATCCCTGCCAATGTATATTTTGTCTTTGTAATTAGTCAGCAGTTCATCATCATAATGGGTATAGAATTTCACTTCGAATCGAGCTTCCCGTTTGTGGATCAGCCGGGCAATCATGATGCTCTGTGGGTTTGACAGGTAGTAGGAGTTTTCTTCAATAAGAGCACTGTAGACGAAAAGTGAAGTCAAGAGGAACTTTTTTAAAGAGTCCAGAAACGCATCATTATTGGAAACAAATTCAAGGAGTTCCGGGTGGTCTTCTCCAATCAACAGGGTATGATACGGGGAAAACAGGTAAGTTCCTTCATCCAATTGAAACTCAAAATGAAAACTTGCCATCACCTTTTTATAAAGGTTTGAATACACAATCTCAGGAAAATTATCCAACTTCTTATCTTTAAATTCACTCAACGCTTCTAAGGTTCCCACTTCTAACCTCCAGGAAAATTATAATTGATTAACGTACAAATGTAAATAGAAAAAGGTAAAAAAATAAGGCTCCTGACAAACTCTTGACAATTTTTAGATATATCTTTATAATAAAAATGTAATCATTACAATTTACAATGAATACAAATAAAAATCAATAAACAATGAAAAATAAGGATGATAAGAGATATTCAACCATTTATTGAGGTAAACGTACATAGGATATAGAAATGTCAGAGACAGGAGCGATATCAATAGATAAGATACGGGGGTTCCTGGAATCCAAAGGAGTCAAGCCGTCTTTTCAACGGCTGAAGATTTTGGAATATCTGCTGAAGCACCGCAACCATCCGTCAGTGGATACGATCTTCCAGGCCCTTGGCGATGACATCCCTACCCTTTCCAAAACAACGGTTTACAATACCCTGAGCCTGTTTACCCAAAAGGGCATTGTTGCCTCTTTAACTGTTGTCAATAATGAACTGCGATACGATGTGCTGAAAGATCCGCACGCCCATTTTCAGTGTGCCATATGCAGTCGCCTGTACGATATTCCTTTAAAGAACGACCTTTTCCAGACAGATTTTATCGAAGACCACCAGGTAGAAGATATCCAGGTTACTTTTAAAGGAGTATGCAAAAACTGTCTAAAAAGCAGAAATGTGCTGGACAAAACATCTTAAATTTAGTAAATTAAAAGGTACACCCTCAGCTGGAGGTATAAAATTAAAAGAGGAGAAAAGTGATGAGCAAGACAAAAGAAGAAATAAACAACAGGAGAAGTGGTTAAATGGATGATCAAAAAAAAATAAAAAAATATTTTTGCAGTGTATGTGGTTATGAATACGATCATGAGCAGGGTGATCCGGACGGAGGTATTGGGCCCGGTACCCCTTTTGAGAACCTTCCTGATGATTGGCTTTGCCCCATTTGTGGAGCGACCAAAATAATGTTCGAGGAGGTAAACTAGTGGCAGTACAGCAATTAAAACCTGGGATTTATTCTATCGGTGCCAATGATTGGGACCGGCGGTTGTTTGATGAGTTGATTCCCTTACCAGATGGCACCAGTTACAACTCTTACCTTATTCAAAGTAGTGAGAAAACAGCGGTAATCGATTCGGTAGACCCACCCAAAAGCCGGGAGTGGCTCGCCAACTTGAAGAAATTAGAGGTTACCCATGTCGATTACATCATATCCAATCATGCGGAACAGGATCATTCCGGTGCCATCCCTGATCTGTTGGCCCTTTATCCTGAAGCAAAAGTGGTTACCAATGAAAAATGCAAAGGGTTCCTGGAGGATCTTTTGTTGATCCCTGCGGAGCGATTTATCACTGTCCAGGATGGAGAGACGATATCCCTTGGGGACCAGACGCTGGAATTTTTATTTACGCCGTGGGTGCATTGGCCGGAGACCCTGTGTACTTATTTAAAAGAAGATAAAATTCTATTTTCTTGTGATTTTTTCGGGTCCCACCTGGCCACCAGCAACCTATTTGTCAGGGACGTGCCCAAAGTGGTGGAGGATGCCAAGCGGTATTATGCAGAAATCATGATGCCTTTCCGAACGGCGATTAGGAAAAACATCCGCAAGATTGAAGCACTGGATATTGCGTTCATTGCTCCCAGTCATGGGCCTGTATATGACAAACCTGGGGTTATTATAGATGCTTATAAAGATTGGATTTCTGATCGGGTGGAGAATGCAGTGGTGTTGGCGTATGTATCCATGCACGGGAGTACGGAAGCAATGGCGTCATACCTGTGTGATGCCCTGATTGACCGGGGCATTGAAGTCAAGCTTTTTAACCTGACTCAAACCGACCTGGGGGAACTGGCTATGGCACTGGTAGATGCTGCCACCCTTGTCCTGGGAACGTCTACTGTACTTTCAGGACCTCATCCTGCCGCAGTCTACGCCGCTTCATTGGTGAATGCGTTAAAACCCAAACTCAGGCATGCGGCTGTTTTTGGTTCTTATGGGTGGGGCGGACGATCTGTGGAAATCATCAAAAACAATATAAGCAGCCTGAAAGTCGATTTATTAGAGCCTTTATTGATAAAAGGGCATCCAAAGGACGGTGATTTCCGGCAGTTGGACAAAATGGCCGATGAGATCGCAGCCCGTCACCGGGAACTGTGAGATATAAATGGGACTAAGAATAAAAAAAAGATAGAGATATAAGGAGGTATGTAACGATGGCCATGAAATTGCAAGTTTTCAAATGTAATGTATGCGGCCACATGGTCGAGGTCATTCATGAAGGGGCAGGTACATTGACCTGTTGTAACCAGGCGATGCAGTTAATGGAAGAAAATACGGTTGATGCAGCTCTGGAAAAGCATGTGCCTGTGATTGAAGAAACAGCCGGGGGTATCCTGGTTAAAGTCGGGAGTGTGGCTCATCCGATGCAGGATGAACACTATATTGAATGGATTGAATTGTTGGCAGATGGTAAGGCTTACCGGCAATTCCTGGACCCTGGTGAAAAGCCGGAGGCTTTATTCACCATAAAGGCCAAAGATGTATCGGCCCGTGAATATTGCAACTTGCACGGGCTCTGGAAGAAGTAGACAATAGGAGGAAAGATGCAGCAGTATCAATGCATACCCTGCGGTTATATTTACGACCCGGAAGAAGGTGACCCGGATGGTGGGATCGAACCCGGCACACCCTTCGAAGACCTCCCCGATGATTGGACGTGTCCGTTGTGCGGGGTAGGAAGGGACGATTTCGAACCCATTGATGAAGAATAGTATACAGTAGGAAGTAGGCAGTTGGCAGCAAGTAGAGACGCAATATTTTGCGTCTCTACAGACCGCATATGAAAAGCTTTTGCGGGGGGTCCAGGGGGGCAGGTTTCTCGAAAAGAGCCCCCCTGGCCGCCGGAGGCAACAATGGAAAAAAAGAAAGGATTTCGAATAGAAAGGGATTCGTTGGGTGAGATGCATGTTCCGGAGGGTGCGTTATGGGGGCCTCAGACTCAGCGGGCGGTAGAAAATTTTCCCATCAGCGGGTACCGGTTTCCCCGGAGTTTTATCCGGGCCATTGGTATGGTAAAGTATGCGGCGGCAAAAGCCAATATCTCATTAAAATTGTTAAAAACCGAAATCGGTAAGGCCGTAATCCAGGCAGCCAACGAGGTAATGGATGGTCAGTGGGATGATCAATTCGTAGTGGATATTTTCCAGACCGGTTCCGGTACCTCCACCAACATGAATGCCAACGAGGTGATTGCCAACCGGGCTAACCAGGCTCTGGGGGCACCTATTGGCAGTAAAAAACCGGTGCATCCTAACGATCATGTAAACATGGGGCAGTCCAGCAATGATGTGATCCCCACCTGTCTTCACATATCGGCAGTAGAAACCATAAAAAATCGTCTATTGCCAGCGCTTTCCCGGCTGCAGCAGCAATTGGAGGAGAAGGCCAACGTCTTTGACAGTATTGTCAAGATTGGCCGGACGCACCTCCAGGATGCCACCCCGGTGCGGTTGGGCCAGGAGTTTGGCGGGTACAGCAGCATGGTGGCGCATGGGATTCAGCGCATCGAAAAGAACCTGGACCATCTCCAGGAGTTGGCATTGGGAGGCACGGCAGTGGGGACGGGCATCAATGCCCACCCGGACTTTGCCGGGCTGACCATTGCAGAAATTAACCAAATCACTGGCTGTGAGTTCAGGGAAGCGGGCAATCATTTTGAGGCCCAGGGCGCAAAAGATGCAGTGGTAGAAGTTTCCGGTGCATTAAAAACCCTTGCCGTTTCATTAACCAAGATTGCCAATGACATCAAATGGATGGGTGCGGGTCCTCACGCCGGTCTTGGGGAATTGAACATACCGCCGGTTCAGCCGGGTTCTTCTATCATGCCGGGAAAAGTGAACCCGGTGATTGCCGAAGCCCTTTGCCAGGTGGCGGCCCAGGTGATTGGCAATGATGCGGTTGTCACTATCTCAGGTCTTTCAGGTAACTTTGAACTCAATGTGATGATGCCGGTAATGGCGCACAATCTTCTATCTTCGCTGGAGTTGTTAACCAATGCGGTGAATGGTTTTACAGACAAATGCCTGGTGGGGTTAACAGCCAATGAGGCCCGTTGTAAGGAATTGGTGGAGAAGAGCCTGGCAATGGTAACGGCGTTGAATCCTTATATTGGCTATGATGCGGCCGCGGAGATAGCCAAAGAGGCGTATCGAACGGGCAAGAGCTTGAGAGAGGTGATCCTGGAAAAAAAGATCATGCCTGAAGATAAATTAAATGAGGTGCTGGACCCGTATTCCATGACTACAAATAAATAAACACGCAGCAAAAAAACGGGCTGCCGGAGGCAGTCCCGGGAGGTGCAGCAAACCATGGACAAAGTTATTGATTTTTTTAAGAGCGAATTTCTTGGTATTGCCATATGGAAATACTTTTTATGCCTGATCATTATTATGGTGGGATTTGTGGCGAAGCGGATCGCTGCTGCGGTATTCCTTCGTATGGCTAAAATAACGGAAAAGACCAGGGTGAAGTTTGACAATATTATAATTATTGCTCTTTCCAAACCCCTGGAATGGGCCATGAGTGTGGGTGGTATTTTTGCTGCCATTCATATTCTGCCTATTCCCACAGAGCCCGTGAACATTGCCAAATTTGTCGATGCGTTGTTCATTGTTGCTTTAGTATACCTGATTACCTGGATTTGTGTCCGGCTGGTGGAAGGGTTCTGTAATTTATGGGAGGAGAAAGCGGAAAAAACCAAAACTAAACTGGACGACCAATTGGTACCTATTGTTCGCCGAAGTTCAAAAGTTTTTTTCTATATTATCGGTGTAGTGCTTGTCCTGCAAAATCTGGGTTACTCGGTGGTCAGTCTGCTGGCTGGGTTCGGGATTGGCGGCGCTGCCCTGGCGTTTGCTTCAAAAGACGCGATTGCTAACCTGTTTGGATCGATCATTATTTTTTTAGACAAACCCTTTCAAATCGGTGACTGGATTGAAATGGGGGATATTGAAGGAACAGTTGAAGATGTAGGCTTGCGCACCATCAGGCTCCGTACCTTTGCCAACAGCCTGATTACCATCCCTAATGCGCGTTTCACCAACACGGCTGTTAACAATTGGTCCAGGATGAAAAAACGTCGAATCAAAATGACCATTGGCGTGCATTGCTCTGCTTCTCCCGAAAAGATCGAGGAATTGGTGCTCAACATCCGGAAAATAATCACCGAAGACGAAAAGCTGCATCATGACTTTTTCCTGGTCAATCTTGATAAGTTCGGCCCTTACAGCCTGGACATCTTTATTTATTGCTTTACCAGGACAACCAATTGGGCGGAATTTTTGCAAGCCAAGCAAGAGTTTATGCTAAACATCATGCGTGCAGTATATGAATTGGGGTTGGATTTTGCTTTCCCCACGCAAACGGTACATGTCGAGAGTTTGCCCAACAAGGCTGCATTAGATTAACATTATACGGTTTCCGAAAGAATATATTCTCTATTCTTAAAAATGAGAGACGCTGCAACTAATGCAGCTGTAACAAATATTATCAAAACTACCAGCGATTCCAGTGTTGACGACGGTTCCAACCGGAACATCAGGGCTTTAAACACTGTGCCCCTGAACCCGCGGGGCAGCAGCGATTTGATCCAGTGAATAACGGTAAATTTTTGGGTAATCCCCGGGAAATATTGGACAAGATTTTCCCAGCCAAAGATAAAAAGCAGGCCCAACACCACCCCTGCTTTTTTCAGTAGGGTGCCCAGCAGCGTGAAAAGCGCCATATACGTTACCAATCCCAATATACCCACACCCACAAAACTAAAGAACTCTTTTACATGAACCATTTTCCCCAACCGGTTGATATTAACAATCAAGAAACACAAAAATAGTCCCACATTAACAATAATAATACCCAGCAGCACATACGCCGCAAATTTACCGGTAATAATAGACGGTTTGGGAATTGGCGACGTGGTGAGAAATACCAGGGTCTTGTTATCCACTTCCTCGTTGACAATACCTGACCCGAATAGAAGAGCCAGGATGGGAATCAAAAGCTGGATATATATAATAAGTACTGCCTGGGTAAATACCTGCGCTGAGGTTGCCTCTCCATAGGTGGCCCTTATCTCGTTGATCTTAGCAATCAACACAAGAAGTATAGGTAGAAAACTTAACAGGAAAAATACCCTGGTTCGTTTGGCCTTTAATTCCTGTTTGAAAAAAAACCCGAAAATCTCTTTAAATGCCCTGCTAAAATCCATTTTTATCTCCTACCTGCCTACCAGGTAATCGAACACCGCCTGGAGGTTATCATCCGGTGAAAAAATCTCGGTCACATCGATATCATGTTCAACAATGAGCCGGTTCAACAGGTCAAAGAATTGATCCCGTTTGTTTGTATTGAACGTGACTTCCCGGTCATTTTCATGAAAGTTGACATTGAGAATATAATTCCTGTCCAGCATCATCCCGGCCAGTTTGCGGGGATGAGTGCATTCCACGGAAATCATGTGGGGATGAGAATCCATCAAATTGCGAATGTAGTGTATATCACCCTGGGCAAATACTTTCCCCTGGTGGATCAGGATGATGTCGTTGGTCATGATCTCGATTTCCGGTAAAATATGGGAAGCCACAATAACGGTTTTCCCCGCTTTGCCGAATTCTTTGATCAGTTGAACGATTTTCACCCGCCACAGGGGATCGATTCCTCTCATGGGTTCATCCAGCAGTAATACCTCCGGGTCATGAACGATAGACGCGGCAAATTTCAACCGCTGCTTCATGCCCATGCTGTATTCCCGGATCAGTTTATCTTTGGCATCCAGGAGTCCCACTTTGTCAATAGCAGCTTCGGCTTTTTCAGCCGCTGTCTTGTTATCAAAACCGTGGAGTTTTGCCATAAACACCACCTGCTGCCATCCGGTATTGCCCCGGTAATAGCACTCGTGCTCCGGGCAAAACCCGATGCGGGAAAAGAGAGGATAATTAGAGAATACCGGCTCTCCCAAAATCGTGATAGTCCCGATATTGGGTTTCAACTGGCCGCAGAGGATTTTCAGGAAAGTAGACTTACCCGCACCATTGGGGCCCAGTAGACCTTTAATGCCGGATGTGATTTCCAGTGATATTTCACTGATACCAAGAACATTACCGTACCACTTGGAAAGATTTTCCGTGTTAATTACTGCTTTCAATTTGGCCCTCCAATTTTCCGATCCGTCGATATAAAAGCAAACATGCCCCCAACGACACAGCAATCACCACTACCAGGCTTAACCACCCGGGATATGGATATCTCGCACCTGTATTAAATACAAATCCTCCCAATTGTTCTATGGTCCAATGGATGGACACCAAATAGAAGTATTTGCTGTCAAAAACGTTAATTAACAACCTGGCAATGGGGAACGACATAAAATAAATAAGAAAAATAGTTATCTTAACATACCGGGTATTGCGGCTGATGGATGACACCAGCAGCACAATAGAGGCAAGATAAAAGGCCACCAGGAAAGGAACAACAATCAGCCCCAGCAGCGTATAAAAACCAATCGATAATGTACCGGTGAAAATGATTTTGAAAATATATAGGAGGATGGCCGCCGCCCCGGAAAACAAGTAGAAATAGAACAGGACAATGGAAAATTTCCCGAAAATGTAGTCTTTGCGGTCAATGGGCCGGGAAAAATATAGGGGAAAGGAATTAAATTTGATATCCCCGGAAATCAGTTCTGCTCCGAAATACGCCCCCAACACCACCAATGTAAATATCATCCACCCATTGGTTAAAAACACGTTAAAGAATTGGGCCTCATTATCCAGCATACGAACCATTCGTTTCATCATATTAAGTTCAGGCCGCGTGGACACATAGGTGGCCAATAAAAATACCAGGAAAGGCATGACAGAAAACGCAAATACAATTTTGGAAAAGCGTTTTCTGAAAACCGTCTTAATCCCATTAAAAAACATCGGCAGCCACTGGATGCCGGTTTTCTTTAACTCGCCGTCCCAACTGTGATATCCCTTTTCTCTAATTGTCATTGTTCGCTCCTACAGCAGAAACAAAGGTATCTTCAAGGGTTGCTTTACTCTGCTGGAAATGCCGGATTTGAATGTTGGCTTCAAGGGCAATTTTGAATAGACTGCGGGGGGCCTGGTCTTTTGGGAACAGCACCGTGTGCATCCCCCGGTCATCGGAATTGACACTGCAGTCCAGGGATTTCAATCGATTTAAAAATTGCTCCTTATGTGCGGCTTCACCCTGTATTTTAATTTCAAACCGGTTGAATTTCTCTTCTGCCTTCGCAGCCACATCCCGCTCATAAACTACCTGCCCTTTGTTTAAGATAATGACATGCTCACAGGTATATTCGACATCCGGCAGCAAATGCGTAGAGATAATGATGTTCATGCTCTCTTTGCCGGCAATATCTTTGATCAATTCCAGCATCTCCTTGCGGCCCTTGGGGTCCATACCGGAACTGGGTTCATCCAGGAACAACAGTTTGGGATCGTGCACCAATGCCTGGGCCAGTTTCAACCGCTGCTTCATACCCGCAGAATAGGTCTCCACTTTCCGGTACCGCGCCTCTTCCAATCCCACATAGTACAATACCTCATGCGCCCGTTTCATAGCCTCTTGCTTCGGCATGCCGCTCAACTCCCCCAGGTAAGCAGTCAATGTCACCGCATCCATCCCGGGCATTAAACAATCACTTTCCGGCATGTAACCGATTCGTTCCCTCACCGCTTTTTGGCCGGTGGTGATATCAAATCCCAATACACTGCCGCCGCCGGATGAAGGCTCTAAAAATCCCAACAGGATTTTCATCAACGTGGTCTTGCCCGCACCATTCGGGCCCAACAGCCCATACACCCCTTCACCAATACCCAGGCTGACATTATCAATGGCTTTGGGTTTGCCTCTACCATAGCTAAAATTTACGTTTTGTAATTCGATTATCTTTTTCATCTTTCACAATTCCGTTAAATAATACATACGAAATTTTTTTTAAAAAGTTCTGTTTTTGAAGATTTTTTTTATTTTTCCCAGGGGGCGCTTTTTAGAAAAAACTGCCCCCTGGACCCCCGCAAAAACTTTTGATACATGGTCAGCCTGTAGTACGAGGTTCTATAATTGTGCCACATTTTGGTCATCGTCATTTGTTTCGAAAAACAAAAAAACAACCAGGTGAAATATCTTTGAATTTCAAGCGTATATATTATAAGATTAAGGACAATGAAAAACACTGAGATTGTTTTGTTGGTGAATGAATGCCTGGCCGGGAAAAGAGAATCTTACAGCACAATCATCCGTTGTTTCCAAGATAAAATCTTTGACCTGTGTTTTCACTTCCTGGGAACATCCCAGGATGCAGAAGATGCTGCAACGGAAGTTTTTATCAATGCGTACCGCAAGTTAAAGGGTTATAATCCCCAATATGCTTTTTCCACCTGGTTGTTTAAAATTGCGGTTAACTACTGTATCGGACTTTTAAGAAGACAAAAAAGAGAAAAAGAATACCTGGAAAGCGAACATTCAAATCCGGCAAAAGTAATTGAAACCAACTCACCGGAAATGATTTTTTTAAAAGACAATCAACAAACCTCCCTGGAAAACGCGGTGAACTCTCTGCCGGTCAAATATCGCACTGCCCTGATGCTAAAGTATCAACAGGACCTCTCCTACCAACAAATTAGTGAAATTATGGAAATCCCGGTTAACACCGTAGGCAGTTTGATATTAAGGGGCAAGAAAGAATTAAGAGAGGTATTAAAATGAAAAACAAAACCACATGTTTCCATGAACTGGCCTACGCCATGTACGTGGACAGCGAAGTAGAAGCGGAAACCAAACAGGAAATCGAAACGCACCTGGAAAGCTGTGCCCGGTGCAAAGAGCTGGTTCGGCAGTTGGAAACGGAAAATGCACAGATAAAAAAGACATTTGAAGCTCCACCCACCCCGGACCTGGACCTGGTCCCTAAAGTAATGGAAAAGCTTGCGCATGACCGGGAGAAAGTCATCCCGCTGCGTCGATACCGGTGGGTATTAACCACAGCGGCTTCGTTTTTTTTAGTGGTTTTTTTGTCGGTTTATTTTATCATTAATAAACACTCTCCCCCCCCGCAGCCTGAACAGCCCGGAGAAAAACAGGTGATTCTCTGTACTGCCAGGGTGGAGGGACATAATGTTCAGACACATATCTATAGATCGGAAGAGCCGGATATTCAATTCATCTGGCTGGAAAAAGAAGAAGAAAAATAAAAGGAGGAATTAAGATGATTAAATGGTTTAAAGGTTTGGTAATGGTGTTTATGTTGATATTTGTTTCCAGTGTGTTATCGGCTGGTGAAATTGCAGTGGAACTGCGGTTCTACCAGGGGTTTTATGAAAACGGGAATTCAACTCTTTCCATTGTCAGTTCCTATAGTCTGAAGAAGATCTCTGACGATAAAATTATTCCAATTGTGGAACTGGAAAAGGAAGCCCGGCAGTTGAAGGAAATCTACAAACTCAAAAAAGTCAAACGGTTGGATAGTTTGAATATCATATTCAGAGAGGGTAAATCCCCGGAAAAGCCCCAGGAATTCATGACCGGTATCCGGTTGAATGGCCGGACGCTGATTCTTCGCGTTTATACTATTGTCGGTCAGAAAGACCGGTTCGGCATTGGAATCCTGGAGAAAGGAGAAAAAGAACGGGTATTGCTGGAATCGGAAGTCATTGTACCGGCTGGGAAAACCGCGGTCTTAGGATTTAAAGATTCCGAGGAAAAGATTTACTTCCTGGCCTTTAATCGCAAGTACCAGGAAAAAGAGAAAACCCTGGCGGAGATGCTCGATGCTAAATCCATAAAAGCCCCCAAACTGCTGAAAAAGAAAGAACCGGAATATCCCAAAACGGCATTGCAAGCTGGAATAGAAGGAGAAGTGGTCTTGAAGGGTCAAACCGACCTGGAAGGGAATGTGACCGAACTAAATATCTTGCAAGGTCATCCGCTGTTAGCCAAAGCCGCAGAAGCCGCGCTTAATCACTGGAAATACGCTGTCTGGGAGATAGACGGAGTTAAAAAGCCGGTTTCTTTTTCTATGATTATTATCTTCCGCATCAAGAGGGACCTTGCCGGGGGTAAAAAAGAAGGAGATATAATCCTGAAACGGTATCGGCCGTTGTTAAAAGAAAAAGAAGCAAAAACCAAGAAAACACTGCCCCGGATATTGGAAATGGTGGTTGCCTTTGGAGAGAAAGCACAGCCTAAAACCGGGAAAAAACCCGAATGGGTCGAAAAAATCGGTGCAAAATCTGTCGAAGCTCCCAAATTGATCCGCAGAGTGGAACCGCTATATCCGGCAGCGCCCCTGAAAGCAAATATAGAGGGTGATGTTATCCTCAGGGGTAAAACAGATACGGATGGCAATGTGGAGGAAGTAAAAGTGTTGAGCGGTCATCCCTTGCTGAGGTTGCCGGCGGTTAACGCTGCCCGTCAATGGAAATACCTTCCCTGGAAAGTCGATGGAACGGCATATCCGGTGGAATTTACCTTGGTGGTCATTTACCGGGCAAAAAAGATACCCGCCGATAAAATCAACCCATTGGTAAAAGAAGTTCTAGACCGCAACAAACAATTGCTGGAAAAAGGAAAGAAAAAGGATAAAAAAATCCCGGCACTGCTGGAAGTGGTTTTAGTTGAAAAAAAATGAACCTTTGCTGTGTTTCATTCGTTCTTTTAGATGTAAGTGAGTTAAATATAATGTAGAAAAAATTAAAAGAACGTTAGCAAAAAGCAAACAGGCAAATCGGCAAATGAGGCCTTTGGAGGGGCGTTGAAAGCTTCTCCAGGGGCCTTATTTTTATTATAAGAATCACCAATGACCCGGTAGAATAGTTGCCGTGTCATCTTAATCCAAAAGGGGACGGCGTCCCCACCCTATAGGGGTGATTCATGATATTTGAAGGGTCCCATCCCGAAAAACGTTGTTTTTTTTGTGCGTTTTTGCAGAATATTAATAAAAAGAATGCTGAAAAGAAAATAAAAATACAATTGAAAAATAGCGGTTTCGAGTGTATAATGGTGGATGGATGATAAAGCGAATAATTTATGAAAGGAGGTTTTAACACATGTTGGAATTAAGTTTAAAAACTGCCTCCGGGGATATTTCTGCTTTTAGAAAAATTGTTTCTGATGGTATTTCCGAAGAAAGAAAAAAAATCGAATATGCTTTAGAAAGAACGCACAAAATTATAAAGAATTTTGAAGAAGCGCACGGGATGTCATCTGAGGAATTTTTGCAGAGCTTTCAAAAGGGTGAAATTGAAGAAAACAGCGATATATTTGAATGGTGGGCCGAAATAAAAGTATCCAAAGAACTGGAAGAAAAACTCCATATGGTTGAAAGTATTGAGATATGTCAATAATCTCTGATTATATTTTACAGGTAAAAACATCAATAGAAAAAAGACCTTCCGTACTTTCTAGCAAGCTTATTGTTGACAACAGGGGTGATGTCGTTCTCTATTTGAAGGGAGAAATCGTTTTTACAAATCAATCGGAACTTCACTTCAAAGAATATATTGTTTCAATCCCTCAATTAAAAAAGATTGCTTATTCATATCACTACCAGGATGCAGAGAAAAATATGATTTTTAGACATGACAATGCAGAGCATCACCCGGAACTGGAAAATTTTCCTCATCACAAACACGTTGATCAGCAAACTGTATCATCGGAAGAAGTTTCCCTGGATGATATACTGGATAGTATTGTAAACGATATGCTCAATTCATGAATTTGAACCAAAGACAGAGATTCACAAAAATATGCAGTAGCAATGAGCAATTAATTGACTTTTTTAAACTGAAGATTCAGCACACGATTAGAGGAAACTTTAAAACCGGTAACCACTCCTTGCTCGTCCCTCTGGAATTCAAATTTAAAAAACCCATCGTAGTAGGTAAAATAATCCTTCATTAATCCCTTAAAAGGCTTATCCTCGGCATTTCTGGATTTCAAGAACAGTTGATCTTTTTCTAAAACCAGGTCATAGTGGACATTTAACTCGTCGGAAAAATAGCGGCCCGTATATTCTTCCAGTAACTTCTTTGTCGGTTTAAAGGGTTCTATCCATTTTCCTTTCAATGGCGGTTGATTGGCTACCGTAACAATAATCGTATCGTAGCGGTCTTTGGTCCTGTCTGAAAAACCAACGGTAACATGAACGCCTATACCCTTCATTATAAATTCGGATTTGGAAATAGGCGCCAGTTCCGTTCGGTTGGTTTCAGACCGTACATAATATAACTTGTTCCCCTCCAGCACAATCTTCCGCAGTAGTTTTGAACTCTCCAGCCAGTAGGTGCCGGTGAAGGTTTTTAGTTTTTTGGGGGATATTTTTACTGTTTTAGCAGGTTTTTTTTCTGCTGCCGCTGTTTTCTTTTCAGGTTCAGGTTGTTTCAAATAATGGGCCAGGTACAGCTCACCGATTTGCTGGCACAAGTTTCCCGGCGATATGGAACTAAAATTGGCTAAAACCACAACCCCGAGTTTTAGTTTGGGGGCGTAGAGGACATTGCTTCGGAAACCAGCATCCCCACCGGAGTGTGTAATAACTTTTAAACCTTTGACATCCAGTACCTGGATACCGCGGGCATACGTAATCGGGTTTCCATTATTCAGCACCCCTTTGGTCAGCATGCGCTCGATTACTTTTGCGCCTCCCACCCGTTTTTCTTCAAAATTACGAATCCAGTTTGCCAGGTCTTCTACTGTGGTAAAAAGACTGGTAGCACCCACATTGGCGTAATTAAGCACCCTTTTTTGCAGTCCTTTTTTTTCATCTTTATGATAGGAATAGGCACGGTTTTTAACGATCCGTTGGTGATCCTTATGGAAATGGGTAGAGGTCATTCCCAGCGGTTTGAAGATGTTTTCTTGTGTCCATTGGGTAAAGGGCTTACCGCTCACCCGCGACACAATTTCAGCCAAAAGCGTATAGCCTGTATTGCAGTACATGTAGCGTTCTCCGGGGGAGAAATTAAGTTCTTTTTGGCGT
>WVZO01000018.1 GCA_011772425.1 Candidatus Aminicenantota bacterium | reverse complement strand
ATTCGCTTTTTTCTTTTCTTTGGTGCCATGAGTGCAATTTTGGCATAGGTAATATAGGGATCAAGATCACACCGGCCTCCTTCATAGGCGGCCCCTGCTTCCCAGGTCTCCAGGGCCCTTTCAATATCGCCCCGGGCAAACAGTCCCATGCCGAGAAGATGGCAAATATGACAGGCGGTGCCCTCATCAAGAGGGGTAAAAGAAACTTTTTCAAGTAATGAGATGACCGTTTGCCATTTTTGTTCCTGGAGAGCATCGGTTGCTAACTCGATTAAAGCCAGGGGATGATCAGGATACTTTTCTTGAAACCATGTTTTCATTTCTTTGGCTAAATCAGTATACAGCAAACGTTCCAGGGCATTGATAAAAGCAGCGATTTTATCCGGGTCGTTATAACCCGGCCGCTTCATACGAAGCACCAGGTCATCAAACGCCCTGGGAGAACAGTCTTTTATCTGTGCCATAAACGCCAATGCAGCGGCATTCCTGGCACCGGTTGGGGTATTACAAGTCATGAAAGCGTCAAATGAAGGAAGGGACAAATTGAACCCGGGGTCACCGGTATTATCGGCAAATACCGGTTTGTCCCGGCCAAGAATCACAGCCTGAGACCCACCTCTTCCGATGTTAATCGCCGCTGCTTTTTGCGAGAATTCATCGGCAGCCAGGATGAGCTTATTTGGTGCTTCCACCTGGTACAGTTTTTCAAAACCATTTTCCCCGGGGGTGAATGCCGCCAGGTAATAATGACTTTCTGCTCTGATATCGCTGCCGAAATAAACAAAAATGACACCATCATCCAGCGCCGTATGAATCGAATGCATCGCCTCCCCATGGGAATCATCTATGATAAAGGGCCTGTATGTTCCTTCAACATCAGGCACCTTCTCAAGGGTGAGAAGGAAATCATCATTTTCTTCTTCATATTGGTCACCGGGAGTGGGTTCCTGGAAAAAAGAGTCATCGGGAGCTTTGAAAGGTAGTAATACATAATCGCTGCCGTTTGGATGCATGGCGGCGGCGTCAACTAATCCTTCGGTGGCGAGAGAAAAAGTACCGATGGTCTTACCCTGTTCCGAGAACATTTGAATCGATTTGGATACGTAGTCTTGGATAATAATTCGACAATCGCCGCCGGTATTGATTACAGTAGGATGGCCTTTCAACTTAAACTGCCGTTCAACGCGCCGCTGTTCCATGTTGATGACTTCGCATATTTCCTCTCCTCTTGCTTCAATATTCCTGGTATTCAGCCACAAGTATCCGCGTTTGGGAAATACGCATACATCTTCGAGGATATTGTCATCTTTGACAAAATCGCTGAAATCATGCCAGGAAAGAATATCGGGCGGATCAAGGGTAAGCACAATTACATGCCCATTAAGTCCTGCTGTCCAGATCTCGTTTCCTGCCAATTGAATTCTTGGAAAAGACATCGCTGCCGGAGCACGAAGCATGATCCCTTGTTTGAATTTCTGCTCCGGGATACAAAACGTTCTCAGGAATACCCAGCGGTCATGAGCGGATACAAGTAAGACATGACGGCCATCCGGCAGCAAACAGGCATTGGCGTCATCAGCCACCCATACCAGGCCATAAGAGCTGTAGCAGGGGTGTAAGCCTTCAATATTACCTGTTACCAGACACCATTCCTTGTTTATTTGAGAGCTGTGGTACGCTACCTTTTTGCGCCAGTGCGAAGCCGTGTCCGGCTCCAGGATACCTGCCAGTTTTAAGGCAATATCCCTGCTGCTGAAATGATTACCCCGGTCGGCTTCGCTGATATACCTCTTTTTCATGGTGTGAATCGATTCGAGTCGCTTCAGTTTCCCATTAATATCCGCAAAGATTTTCCTGTTGTCTTCATCGAGCTGATCAACTTTTACTTGATCGATACATTCACGAGCCGATTGAAAATCTTCAACGGCCGCCAGGTCTTCGGCTTTTTTTAAAAGCTCTTTTGCTTTTTCAGACTCAAGCGCTTCTGACATCTCCTGTGCCCGGTGCAAAATATCCTGGGCTTCAGGTACGGAGTGAAGTACTTTAATATGGAGTTGCAGGCCGGAAACCACAGGTCGCGGGTCTCCGCCTTTTTGAAGTATTTCTTTAGATTCGCCAAGCGCAAGAACTGCTTCAACCATTTTTTGCGGTTTTAGCGAAGACTGGGCTGAGATGATCCGGGAAAGCCAGGTAAAATGCTCATCCTGGTTCCGATTTATAACTTCTCGGCGTTGTTTTTCAGAAAGTGCGACACAGCGCAGCAGGCTCTCTTTTTTCCGTCCTGCTGTCCAGAGTTTGATTGTTTCGGTAATTTCAGCCTCATCCTGCTGTAATTTTGCCGCCTGCTGCACCTGCTTAAACCGTTCCCTGAGTTTATCGTCAGCATTGCCCAGTGCCATGGCCCTTTCCAGTAATCCCGCCTCTTTTATGAATTCGGCCTTTGAGTGCGCTTCATCGGCCCGGCGCAGAAGTGAATGAAGCTTATCGGTTCGCTGCTGTTGGGCAAACTCGTTACAGATTCGCCGGGCGTCTTTGTTTTGGGGCCATTCCACCAGGAGTTGTTGGGCCAGTTTTACGGCCTTGTCTTGCTCGCCCTGCTGCCAGGCAAAAACCATCTCCTGCTCGACAGGTTTAAGGCTTTTGAGACACAACTTGCGAATATCGTTTTCCAATCGATCTATTTCCGGTTGTAACTCGTCCAGTTCAAAGGATTTCAAAACACCCTGGAGCTCTTTTGCACGATCAACATTCCCCCGGGTTACAAAATGTCTTGCGCCAAGGAGATATACTTCAGAGGCACGGGGATGCAGCGCGCGGCCGAGGTAATCAAGGGCCTGGTCAATATTCCCCAGGCGAACCGCGGCCAAAGCCAACAACACTTTAACATCTTCATCTTTTTTAGCGCTTGCGGAAAGAGAGTCCATAAGCGCTATTGCCTTTTCGTAGGCAGCCAGATGATCGACAAAAAATTCAAGGATGGTCAGCGCAGCTTCAATACTGCCCCGGGACATTATAAAAGCCCTGTAAAAATAATCCTCACAGGTTTCATAGTCATATTCCTCCAGCGCCTGCCGTCCCCAATTGATCAGTTCATTTGGGGAATATTCTTTTTTGTCCGCAGCGGTGTCACTTTCATGAATGTTCCCAAAGGCAGCCAGGCTGCCGGAAGATTGCCGATGCAGACCGGCTGCGGGAGGTTCACCTGTATCCGCACCTCCCTGGCTTGCTGCTTCATCGATTTGTCTTTGTGCCCAGGACCTGGCATCAGGGTCTAATTCAGGGAGTAAGGCATGACAGGCATCATCATCAAAATACTGTAGTTTAAGACTTACCATCTGCGGATTTTCGGGGTCAGGCTGTTCAACCAGCAATCCGTCATAGAAATTCCGTATGAGCAGACTTTGCAGACGGGCCTTTATTTTGTAACGTTCGGACTCCTTTTTAGCGTCGAGGCTTTCATTTGTCGGATTAACCCGATGAATTAAGCGGATCAGTTCATGGGAGGTGATATTGACCCTTCCTTCCAGGACGTCATATGGATCAATATGTTGTTTCTTTTTTTTTTTTCGTTTTTTCGACATGGTAGAAAAGAAATCGATTGCTTTTTTTCATAAGTAAATATGTTAAACAAATTTGTGTAAAAAGTCAACATACTTTCTCTGATGAACCGGCAGCAAAAAAGGGATAGTCAAAAAATTAAAATTTACAAATTTACAAGCACCGAGCACATCTCCTTAATTTTCTTCGACAATGTATGGCCCAAAAGGAACAATTTCGAGTGGATCATCGACGATCCTTCGCCCATTTGGAACACTTCCAGGTGGATTATCAACGATCCTTTGCCCATTTGGAACACTTTCAGGTGAATTATCCACGATGTTTAGCCCAAAAGGAACAATTTCAGGTGAATCATTGCCAAAGTGTGGCCCAAAAGGAACAATTTTCCCAGGATCATTGTCAAAGTTTGGCCCAAAAGGAACAATTTCCTGTGGATTATTGTCAATGTTTAGCCCAAAAGGAACAATTTTTGCGCGTTTAATCACGAAAATTCGTCCGTATATAAAGTTATCATGCGTCTTTTGGCTGTTGGGCGTGAGTTTAGACATAATGAAAAACAGGAAAAAAGAAACTTTTTTGGGATTTTTTTCGTATAATGTTATATTGGAGGAATATTAATGAAAAGACATAAAGAATTAAAAATAGCCATCGGCTTTCGTTTGACACAGATGCGCAAGCGCCTCAAGTACACGCAGCAAAAGATGGGAGAGTTTTTCGGCATCAGCCGTGTGTATTATGCCAAACAGGAAATCGGCGATTCCTTTCCCAGTCACCATGTGTTGAATAAATTGGGACAGCGTTTAAACGTATCCCTGGATTGGCTGATATGCGGTAAGGGGCCGATGTTTTACCAGGATAAAACCCGGGAAGAACAGGAAGCAGCAGAACAAGAAAACGTGCGTCAGGGTGGATTGAAATTAAGCAAAGAACAGCGGCAGTTGATTGAGCATATGAACCGGTTCCCGCTGCTGCATCATGAAGTGATGGCTTTTTATCATCGTTTTATGATGGAGCACAAGGATCTGGTGGATGAGGAACCTGAAAATAAGACTTGATGGAGATGTATTTGTTTCGTCCCGGTATTGAAAAAAAACGGTAATTATGCTAAATAATGAGTGACAAATTGGTAAAGTTTGAAAAATGAAAGAAGAAAGAAAATTGAAGGACATCCTGGCGACATTGAGTAACCGGAAGGTGTTACTGTTTGATAAATTTGGAGTCACAGAGCTGGCAGTCTTTGGTTCTTATGCCAGGAGTCAGCAAACGGATGCCAGTGATGTCGATATATACGTGGAATTGAAAAAAGAATTTAAGACGTTTGACAATTTCATGGACCTCAAGTTTTTTTTGGAAGACCTGCTGGAAAGCCGAAAGATAGACCTGGTAACAAAGGAATCCATCCGCGAGGAGTTCCGCCCAAAGATATTTGAGGAAGCAGTTCATGTCTAAGAGAGAACAGTTTAAAGAGGCCTTTAAACAATTGAAGTTTAATTTTAACCGGTTTTGTCCATATGGATGTGCTTTTTTTAATTAAAATACCTTCTGTTTGGTTCATGGTTCATTCATTTTCCTTTTCATTTAAATAACAGTAATTATGTACCATATTTTCAATTATTTATCAATAATTTGGAAAAAAAGGGAAAACCAAAAATTCATTCTGCCATTTCAGGGCGCAAAATCTATGAAACAATCTACTGGAAGTGGCTGTGGAGGTTTCTTAGTTGAAATTTGTTATGATTTGGTATATATTTATAGCATGAGTTTAAAATTAAATATACCTGGAACTGAACATAGAATAGCCAGGAATACCGCGCTTCGTGTAATTCGAAAAATCTTTGCCGGCAAAAAGATAAAAATTGAAAAAATTATTTTTTTCGGAAGTAGGGCTAGAGGCGACTATAATAAGGATAGTGACTGGGATTTCTTAGTGATTTCTGACCAGGAATTGGAAATTAAAGAAAAACACAGATTGGTTATTCAGATAAAAAGGCAATTGGCTAAACTGGGAATTCCCAATGATATTATCATTCAATCCAGGAGCAGATTTGATTGGATGAAAAATTATCCTGGAAATATTTGTTATGTAGCCAACCTGGAAGGAGTGATTGCGTGAATGACGCAGCGGATTTAGTTAAAAATTGGATTTTGAAGGCCAATAACGATTTTAAAACCGGCAAGGATGAGATGGAAACAGAAGAACCCGCAACTGATACCATCTGTTTCCATATGCAGCAGTATGTGGAGAAATATTTAAAAGGTTACCTGGTTTTCCATAAAGTAGACTTCAGGAAGACTCATGACATTGCTGAATTGATTGAGTTGTGTAAGAGTGTATCTGAGGAATTTGAGGAACTTTATAGCTTGAATGCTGATTCATTAACAGTATATGCCGCTGAAATCAGGTACCCAGATGATTTTTATATGCCTACACTGGACGAAACAAAAGAATGCATTGAAATTGCCGAAAAAGTGGTGTGTTTTGCAAAAGAAAAATTGCAAAACGACGGATACTGTTTTCCAGATAAGGAGCAATCAAATTCCGAGTTATCTAATGAGGATGACGAACCAACTGAAATTGAAGAAAATGAGAAGAAGGAGAATAAATGATAGATGAAATTAAAGAATCCGATTGGAAGTACTTGAAAAAATTGAAACCCATGCTGCTGGAAAGAGCATGTGCCTCGATCAACAAAGAAGCTGAATCAATATTGAAAAATGAGGAAAATCGCGATCAACTCCAGGTATATAGGGCACTTTACCGGCATTACCAGTTACAAGACGATATGATCGCCGAATGTTTCGATGATTATAGACGGTCCAAAGCAAAACTACGAATACTCAGTCTATATCGTTTTGGGATAATGTCCGACGCTGAATTAGAAGGATTCAGCGACGACACAAAAGACTTTGTAAGAGATATGATGGAATTAGACCGCAGGTAATAATGGAGGAATATAAAATGCCTGATAAATCAAAAGTTATCGAAGACATCAAGAAATCGACTGATGAGTTGGTGGACTATCTGGCCGATTTTCCCACCGAAAGCTTCAACATAAAACCGGGTCCCAACTC
Source organism: Candidatus Aminicenantota bacterium (assembly GCA_011772425.1). Taxonomy (GTDB): domain Bacteria; phylum Acidobacteriota; class Aminicenantia; order UBA2199; family UBA2199; genus JAKAGC01. The sequence continues at coordinate 8,264 of WVZO01000018.1, read as the reverse complement.
CTGGTCAGCGTCAGGCACAGCGGAACACCTGGTACTTTTAGAAACCTTAGTGAATCAAATACTGAAAGGAAAAACCAGAACAACGGACAGAAATCCCGAAGACAAAATCGAAAGAATAAAATCAACCTTTTTGAACGTTGATAAAAAGCTGACCGCAGGTAGTCCCATATTGCCAGGGGAAAAACCAAAAGAGAAAGAAGAAGTTATCAAAGAAATAAAATCTTGCCAACAGGCTCTTGTTGACATTATAAACGCAAACCACCTGGAATTAACTTGTTTGGGGTTTAACCACGGTCTTTTCGGAGAACTGACCAGGATAGAATGGGTTTACTTCAATATATATCACAGCCAGAGGCACTTGCATCAATTGAAGAACATCAAAAAGCAAGTAGCCACCCGGATATAAAGAAAATAGTCGCTTTTTTCTAACCAACAAAAAACATAATCCAAATTATTATGTTTCAAATTATAATAATTTATTGTATAAGGAAATGATAGTGGGTGAGTGTAAGTATACGGCTGCAAAAGTGGGGAATGATGTGTTTTATAAACTGATACTATTGTCTCCGGGGATTTGGTGCTTTTACTTCGATGGTTCCCTCCAGGGAAATGGGACCCGCAGTTAATACAACGGTGTATTTCCCGGGTTTTACATAAGGTGTTTCGGGTTTCTCTTTTTGGGTCTCTTTACTTTTTGTAAAAGTCAAATCCCAGACCGCTGCGTTTAACCCGGCATCCCCGGTACCTTTTATTTCTTTAATGGTTTTACCGGATTGGTCTTTTATAGACAGTTCCACTTTTTGAGTTTCTTTCAGGTAATAATGGATATAAGCGCTTTGTCCGCCGGCCCATCCCCACCATCTCCGCTGCGGGAGTTTTGCCGGCAGGATTTCAAACAGGTGCATTTTCTTGGCCAGTATTTCTTTTGTCAATTGTTGGAGATGGTTGACGTCCATGGCAAACATTCCCCGGCCGTGAGTCGCAGCCGCGAGAATGCTGTCACGGGGATGAATGACAAGATCATGAACAAAGGTGGTGGGAATATTATTGGCAAGCACGTGCCACTGCGCGCCGCCATTTACCGATACATAAACCCCAAGGTCTGTGCCGACGTAGAGGATATCTTTATTTTTCGGGTCCTCCCGGATGACATTGACAGGGCCACAAGGAATATTGTTGGTGATTTCTCTCCATGTTTTCCCATAGTCGGTGGATTTCCATAAATAGGCGGCAAAATCATCATCCCGTTTCCCATTCTGTGACATGTAGACGGTTCCTTTTGCAAAGGCAGAAGCCGCGAGCCTGGACACCCATTTGCCATAGGGCAGGCCTTTTGTGATCTCGGTCCATTTTTCCCCGCTGTTATGGGTTACATGAACCCTGCCGTCATCGGTGCCCACATATATTAACCCGAATTTAAGGGGCGATTCGGAAATAGCAAATATGGTTTGATATTGAATATCACCGATCTTATTTTTATCGTTGTAGGTTAAATCCGGGCTGATTCTTTCCCAGGAATCGCCCCGGTTCATTGAGCGGAATAGATAATTCATCCCATGGTAGATGATCCGTGGGTTGTGGGGAGAGATAATAAAGGGTGCTACCCACTGTCCCCGCAGCGGCGGTTCGCCTTTGCCGGCTTTGGGTACAATATTAACTCGTTTGCCGGTTCTTAAATCAGTCCTTGATATGTTCCCGTAAAAACCGGCAGAATAAACAATATTGGGGTCTGTAGGGTCAATGGCGTGACTGCTGCCTTCACCGCCCGGGGCCTCTTCCCATTCTACAGCCGGGATATTGTTCCGCCCCCTGCTGAGGTCGACGACTCCTCGGTAGCTGCCGTGGTCTTGAATGGAACCATAGAGGTGAAAGGGTTCAGCCATATCGTAAGCGACATTGAAAAACTGTACCAGGGGGGCATTATCATAAAAGGTTCTCCAGTTCTTGCCGCCGTCGTAAGAGATGGCAACGCCGCCGTCATTCGCGTTGACAAGGTAATCGGAGTTGGCCGGGTCGATCCACAACCCATGATGGTCGCCGTGCATGCCCCTGAGGTTGCGGAAGGTTTTACCGCTGTCTTCCGATACATTTAAACCCAGGCCCATCACATAAATTTTGTTTTCATCGTTGGGATCAACGCGCATCTGTCCGAAAACCCAACCGTAAGTAGCAGAAAGGCGCTGCATATATTCGTTATCCTGGCTCACCTGCCGCCAGGTTTTCCCTTTGTCGTCGGTACGATATACGGTTGCGCCCTTTATCTTTCCCATCCTGGGACGCCCGTAAGAATCAAGTTCTCCTTCAGGCCATTGACCGATGACTTCATAATTATCGATAAAGGCATACAGAACGTTTGGATTGGATCGTGCGATATCGAAGCCTATTCTGCCCCGGTATTTTGCCGGGGGGAGGCCATTGACCATGGGTTCCCACGTTTTCCCGGCGTTTGTTGTTTTATAAATGGCACTGCCGGAATAGTCGGGCTCATTCCTGGGATCGTTCCATTTTTTACGGATTCTCTGCCAGGTGGCGGCGTAGAGGGTGTTGGGGTCCGCAGGGTCCATAACCAGGTCGATTGCGCCAGTTTTTTCATCGATATAGAGGACGTTTTCCCAGGTTTTTCCCCCATTTACGGTTTTATAAACACCCCGTTCGTTGTTATTTGTCCATTCATGGCCGGAAGCGGCGACATACACGATATCGGGATTTTCCGGGTGGATAACGATCCTGGGTATGGTGTGTGTGCCGGCGAGCCCCATATACTGCCAGGTTTTGCCCGCATCAACGGATTTATAAACCCCCGAACCTGCCATTGAACTGCGAAAAATGTTGGCTTCCCCGGTTCCCACCCATACAATATCTTGATTGGAAGGGGCAATGGTTACATCGCCGATAGAGGTTGAGGCCGCATGCTGGAATACCGGTTCCCAGGTGGTTCCTTCGTTCACGGTTTTCCAGACTCCGCCGGATGCACCGGCAACATAAATAGTATAATGTTTTCCTTTTGGAGCCACCACGGCAACATCGGTCATGCGACCGCTCACATTAATGGGCCCCAGGAACTGCCATCGCAGGTGCTTGAACATGGATTGCTCTTTCATAGCCACATGGTCTTGATACCATTTTAACCTGAGTTCCGGGCTTGTAGACCGGACTAGTTTTGCGGCCTGTACGATTGTACTTAAAAAAAGCATGGATAAAACAATAACCGCGATGAAGTTTTTTCTTAAACGTGCCGGGTGACGTGATAATCGTGATAGAATCATGGTTTTACCTCCCGTAACTGGTATGAAATAAAACATACAATGGTGTGATAAAAAAATAGTTTTCTTTCATCATATATATTATTAAAAATTCAAGAATATTTCAATAGCCTGCTTCAGCAATTCTTATTTCAGCCGCGAAGATACACGAAGGTACACGAAGTTCCACGAAAAAAAAAGAAAAAAAAGGGCCAGGCAGAAAATCATTCCCGGTTTCCTGCCTGACCCTTTTTTTCTTGCCGCTGTTATCGGCCGTTTTATTATTTTTTCTCTCTTATATAGATGTCACCGTTATAGGTTTTAAACAGGACTTCCTCTCCACCTCCATTGAGGCGTCCATTTATGGTATTATCGAATTTGATCCTATATTTTCCGTTCTTTCTTTCGCCTTTGGGCGAGGTGGCAGGAGCCTGGATATCCAATTTAAAATCAGAGTATATTTCTCCCTGCCGGGTATTCATTTTCACGTTAAATTTTGCATTTTTGGGAAAGGTCACATCGATATCTCCATTAAAGGTAGAAAAAGACATGGGTTTTTTTAGATTTACTTTGTCAAACACAACGGTTACATCTCCGTTCATGGAATGAGCGATCACTGTGCCGCTTACATTTTGCAATGTTAACGGGCCGTTGAGGTGATTGACATCCAACTCACCCTCTACGTTTTCCACTTTGATGTAACCGTCATTCAGTGCTTTTAGTTTCAAGGATGTCTTATAAGGCACTTTAATATCCAGTTTAATATTTTGAGTGAGCCAGGACGTCTTCACGTATACCTCATTGTTTTCTTCTTCGATGGTTAAGCCGATGACACGACTCTGGATTTTGTACATCCCTTTGGTTTTTTTGTGTTTTTCTTTTTCTTTTTGTTTTGCTGCTTCGAAACGTTCCCTTGCTCTGAGCAATTCCCTTTCTTCTCGCAATTCCCTTTCCGTTCGTTCTGATCTCTCTACTACCTGGGCCTCAACGATAATGTTTTTGCCGTTGTAACCGGTAACCGTGATGCTGCCTATATGAAGGCCGGCTTTGACCAATGCCGGTTTTGACGGGTCGGTAAGAGGTACTTCGGCACGCTCCACCCGCGGCTGCATTTTCTCCTGGCCGTAAATTGCGGCAGGTGAGAAAACAAACAGGGTAAATACCAACACAACCATAATGGTACATGTTAAAATCGATTGATTTCTTTTCATTGTTACTCTCCTTTAGATAGAATTATATTACCGTTCAGCGTATCCATCTTGATGGTGGGGCCGCCTGGCGAACCGATGCGGATACCCTGGAAACGGCTGCTTTTGTATACATATTTTCCTTTTTTTCGTTCTCCCTTTGTGAGAGAGGGGGGAAGATAAATGGGGGGAAAATCGCTGTAAATTTTTCCGTTAAAGGTTTTCAGTTTGAAATCCGCTGAAAGTTTGGGGAGAAAGGTAACTTCCAGGTTCCCGTTTATGGTGTGGAACGAACAGTCGGAACCGGGATTTTTGGTAAAGACGGTTTCTACTTTTCCATTGACCGTATGGGCTTTCCCGGAACCGGCGATTCCCAATATCCTGATTTTCCCGTTAACATTACGAATGTTAAAATCCCCGTTAATGCCGGTAACGTCGATATCTCCGCCATTTATGGTTTTTAGAGAAAGACCGGTGTTACGGGGGACCTTCACTTCAAAATCATATTGAACAATATAGCCCAAATCTTTGAGATTCCAGTTGATTTTGCAATCATCGCTCCTGAAGGGGCCATCGACGTAAATGCAGATGCAGTTGTCTTCACTGGAAATATCCAGTGTTACTTCGTCTTTTGCTTTTTGTAAGGTTTGTTTTGTCCTGGCCCGGATGGTTTTTTGGGCGGTGAGTTTGACAGTGTCGCCGCTGTAACCCTTCACGCTGGTGGAGCCGAAAACATTATCGATCTCAAAAGTCCGGGGCTGCGTGCCTTTGCCAAACTCCAGGTCTTTTTTAACGGTCCGGGTTTCTTTTACCGTAAGATCGGAAAAATGGTCGTGGTGGTGGCCCGCTGCCAGGAACAAGACCATGAAACCCAGCATCAGGATTAAAACGATTATACGTTTCATTCATTCCTCCTTTTGATCATTATTTCATGTTTCATATCAGTAATACTTCAGGTTCAAGAAAAGGTTACATGGAATTTTAGAACAGTAAGAAGTAAGAAGTTATTGACTAATTTTGAACTTCTATTTATAATTAAGTTATGCTTTATCTATTGTACTTAAGAAACGGGTTTATTAAAAAATTCCCATTGGATAAAAAAAAGATCATCCTGGGAAGAGCCAAAAAGAGCGACTTTTATATAGATGAAACATTTGTCTCAAAAGAACATGCAGAACTGGCTGTCCACTCCAATTTTATCCATGTCAAAGACCTGGAATCCACCAATGGTGTCTTTACCGAGGCAGGGGAAATTAAGGAAGCACAGATAGAGGTCAATCAATGGTTTCGCATCGGTTATTTGAAATTTTTTTTAAAAGAAGGAAATGCTGAAGAGTTCACGTTATCCGACAAAATTCAACCCCTTTTTAACCGGATTTCCAAAGTCATCGCTTCAAATCATGAGAAAACCACCGAAGCCCTGAGTCTTTTATATACGGAACCCCTGGTGGAGATGCTGCAAATCGGTTTTTCCATTGAACAATACGGGAACCTGTTCAAAGATGCGGACGGGCTTTTAAAATCCACGTTAAAAAAAGGGTGCCTGCTGCTGATTTCTCAAAAAGAACGGGTATTTAAAATTGAATCCCAATGGAATTACACCCCAAAATACACGCCTGATTTTAACCGCATCGTCAAAATTAAAACCCTTTTTAAAGAGTCCTTTAAAAACTTCAAAACCGGTAATTCCAATTATTTTTGTTCCTTCCCTGTCCATATAAAGCCCCACCACCAGGAGATGGTGTTGGTCTATATGACAAATAATGCAGTCTCGGGACGAACCATCGACTTCCTGGACGGGTTGGCAATGGAAATTTCAGTGATTCATTCGCTGTTGGAACTGAGTCAGCGCCCACCCGTAAAGCTGGTGGATAAAGATAAAGGTAAACGAGAAAAAGTCCCGGAAATTATTACTGTAAATCCAAAGATGTTGAATTTGCTGGCTCAATGTAAAAAAATTGCCGGCAGTAATCTTTTTGTCCTCATCGAAGGAGAAACCGGTACCGGCAAAGAGCTGCTGGCCCGTTATATCCATTTTCAATCCAAACGGGGCTATGGAAATTTTATTGCCTTGAATTGTGCGGCTATCCCGGAAAATTTGATGGAAAACGAATTGTTCGGACATGAAAAAGGGGCGTTTACCGATGCGTCTTCCCAGAGGACGGGAAAACTGGAACTGGCCTCCGGCGGCACCCTGGTGCTGGATGAAATCGGGGATATGCCCTTGAATTTACAGGCCAAATTGCTGCGCACCCTCCAGGAGGGGCAGTTCTACCGGGTGGGGGGAAATGCGCCCATAAAAGTGGACTTGCGCATTATCTGCCTGACCAATAAAAATGTAAAAGAATTGATGGAAAAGAAAATTTTCCGGGAGGATTTGTATTACCGGATTGCCCATGTTTCCCTGAAAGTCCCGCCTTTGCGGGACAGAAAAGAGGATATTGTGCCCCTGATCAATCATTTCATGGAAATTGCCTCCAATCAAACCGGTATTATTATTAAGGGGTTTTCCGATAAAGCCATCAAAGCCATGGAGGCCTATGACTGGCCCGGGAATGTCAGGGAATTCGAAAATGAAATGGCAAAAATTTTAAATTTGTCAGAAGATAACGATATTATTGATCTGGACATGTTAAAAGCGGAGATCGTGGAGTTTTATGAGGCAGCGAATCCTGACTATTGGAACCCGGAAAAGGAAAAGGCCATCCTGTCGATGCTTTTGGAAAAGCACAAGTGGAACAAGAGCCTGGTGGCAAAGGAGTTAAATATCAGCCGTACCACGCTGTATGAGAAGCTGAAGAAGCACGGTCTTTAATTATTAGCCGCGAAGGCATTTACAATGCGGTTATAAAGCGAAGAAATGCGAAGAGAAGAAGATAAGAAAGAAGGAAGAGAAGAAATTTAGGTATTTTTTGCCTGACTCCAAAAGCAACCCAGGAAATCGGTACGCATGGTCAATATGATATAAATGGGAAAGGTTGTTTAACTGGAACTCTCCAAGAGCAGGTTCACAAAAGCGGCGGAATCCAGTTTCTCCTCCTGGTAACTCCGTTCCAATTTGCTGAACCGGAATAACTCCTCGAACTGGTCTACCACGATCAGCAGGTTTTCATGTTCTGGCAAACGTGCCTCTTTAACGATTTCGATAAGGCCCCTGTTGCTGCGTCTTAAGGTGGTTTCCATCATCTTTCGCCACATCTCATCCTGTTCCGGGTCATCGTCGCTGTTTTCGACGCTGCCCTGGTAAAGTAAAAGATTATTGCCAAGGGCGTGGGCCAGGTTGTGTATCGGGTTATCACCGGGACGAAACACCGCCACCCGCCAACTGGAACCGGCTTGCGCCATGAATCCCCGGTAAAGAGACGGAAGCAGCCCGGCTTTTATTAACGAGGATTTGCCGCTGCCGGACGTCCCGATGACTGCCACGAAACGGGAGGTTCGCAGCCGGGATAATAATTCGATGACGGGTTTCTCCCTGCCGAAAAACAGGTGCTCTTCCTCTTCTTCAAAGGGCCTTAAACCAGGAAACGGATGGATGGTTGTGTTCTTGTTCTCCATGCTCAACCCTTTCCTATTGCTTTCACCATTTCCATGAAGGGTTCCAATAATTCCGGGGAAAAGCCCTCCATGCCGCTGATAACAAAGAGGCCGTGAGAGCGGAAACGCTCTTTTGACTGTGTCAGCGGCGGAGCCAGGAAAACAGCCTTTACTTGCAGGGGACGGGTTCTGCCGTAACCGGTAATCTTGGTTAAATCCCTGGTAATGGACCGCATCCACAATTCATTACCCGCGCCATAATATATAAGCACGGCATCACAGGATTTGAGATTCTCCT